>VHCO01000554.1 GCA_016871715.1 Verrucomicrobiota bacterium | reverse complement strand
CGCCCCGCCCCACCTCTCTCCCGCGCCGACGCTCCTCCCACCCTGCCTGCTCGCCCTCCTCGTCCCACTCTGCGCCCTCTTGACCGCGGCCGACGCCCGACCCTCGATCCCCCAGCACCGCTTGCCCCAACCTCTCTCCGTGCCCCTGCTCTACTGCACCGACCTCTTCCACCCACACGACGATCCCGACGACCATTTCGATCTCGCCACCCTCTATGCCATCCCAGAGTTCGACCTCCGTGGTGTGATCCTCGATCAGGGTGCCCTCCAGGTCCGCCGCCCCGGCCGTATCCCCGTCGCCCAGTTGAACAACCTCAGCGGGCGCAACGTGCCCGTGGCCATCGGCCTCGAAGCCAAACTCAAGTCACCCACCGACCCCGCCCGCGAACAACCCGCCCAGTTCCAGAACGGCGTCCAGTTGATCCTCGAAACGCTCCGTGCCGCCACCGAACCCGTGATGCTGGCCGCGGTCGGCAGCCTGCGCGACCTCGCTGCGGCGTTGAACCGCGAGCCCGACCTCTGCCGTCGGAAACTAGGCAAAGTCATGATCTTCATCGGCGAAGCCTCCCGCTCGGACTTCCGCGAACACAACGTCGGCCTCGACCCATTCGCCTATGTCTGCGTCTTGCGCTCCGGCCTGACCCTCTACTGGGTCCCCTGTTTCGATGGCGGCCTATGGCGCAACGACGGCCGCGCCTCCTTCTGGCAGGCCACCCACGCCGACCTCCTTCGCCACGCACCCGCGGGTCTCCTTCAATATTTCATCTATGCGCTCGAGAAAGAGACGGCACCTCCGCTCGACTTCCTAGCCGCGCCCGTCGAACCGGCCCGGCGCGACACACTCTTCGCCGCCACCCGCAACCTCTGGTGTACCGCCCTCTTCGGCTCCCTCGCCGGCCGTCAACTCGTCCCCCGCGACGCCCAATTCCTCAGCCTGCCTGCCCCAGCGAATCACCCCGCCGATCCCACCCTTGCCAACGACCTATTCGCCTTCGAGCCGGTCGTCATCCGCGTGGACGACGATGCTGTGGTCCACTATGAATCCGGCCCCGACTCCCGGCGCGTCTGGCAATTCCGCATCCGCGAGCTCGACCGTGCCCGCTACGCCACCGGCCTCACCACCGCTACCGCCGGTTTGCTCGGCCAATTCCCCATCGCGCACCCCTGACCTAACCCAGCCCAAGTATAACCGCACGCCCCCCACTCATCCGCCCCCCGTAACACGAGATAAACTCTCCCTCCGCTCCGCTGATCATTATCTGCCATGTAAAATGATGTTGACAAAAGTGTCCGCTTCGCACATTCTCACCGCAGCTTATGAGACTGACCCGCATCAAGGTCAAAGGCCGGCCCGCCGTCTACCACTGCGTCTCCCGCATCGTCGGCGCCCAACGCCTCCTCGATGACCTCGGCAAAGAAACCTTGGTCAGGCTCCTCCGGCGCCTGGCCACCTTCTGCGGCCTCGAGGTCATCACCTACTGCATCATGTCCAACCACTTCCATG
>VHCO01000553.1 GCA_016871715.1 Verrucomicrobiota bacterium | reverse complement strand
CCGGGCCGCAGATCACCCTTCGGTCAGGACCGGCACGGACACGGGGGTATGTCGGGTTTGTCGTGTGCGGCGCGTGTGCTGGTCGCGTCGGAGGTTTCTGGGATCGCTGGGTGGCGCCTTGGCGGTTGGGGGGGCGGGGTGGGTGTCGGGTTGGGCTGGGCGCGCGGGGGAAAGGCGGCGGGTGCCGGGCGAGCCGTTGCCTTTCGGGGTGCGTTTACGGGTGCAGCCGGTGCTCACTTATCACTTGGACATCCCGCGGGAACGGACCAGTTGGCGGGGGTACGGGGGTCTGCGCAGCGAGGCGGACGTGGTGGCGGAGATCGAACGGTTAGCGTGGTGAACTCGTATTTGGCGTTGCGGGTGTTTGGGGATTTGCTGCGGGAGACTGGAGCAACGAACCTCGAGGTGGCGGAGTGCATGGGGGGCCTGTCGTGACGTGCGTGATCCCGAATCTGAGGATGACGAAGTGGTTTGGCTTTCGCGGGCGGATTGTGGCGGTACCGGCGCTGGACATGTGCCGGTCGCAGATGGACGTGGAGATTCTGGGTGACTGGCGGCGGTTGGCGCGCGAGCTAGAGGGGTTTCACGCGGTGGTCACCTACGGCGATTATTTGCGCGAGGTTGGCTACGCGCTGCGTCGGGTGGGCGGTTTGGAGTGGCGCAACTACAGCGCGGGACCACCCCCGGGGTAGCCGACGCGAGTCGGCGGGTCGGTGCTGGCTCCGGTTGCGGTGCGCCGGTCGGTCAGCGCAGTGGGGCGGGCGCCCCCCCCATGAAATTGGACTGGAGATAGAGGGCGATTTGTTTGTCGATCTCGCTGGCCACGTCGACGTTGCCGCGGCCGCCTTTCCTGCGGGATTGGACCAGGACACGGCTGATGCCGGGCTCCATTTCGTCCACACGCACCCAGACAGTGTTGTTGTCCATCTTGCCGGTGACGGTGCGGGTGACAGTGTTATCGCCGGTGAGGGTGCCGTTGAACTTGACGACTTCGCGGGCGGCGGCGAAGACCTGGTCGGCGGGGAACTCGTAACGGCCTTCGATACGGTCTTTGGAGAATGGCATGCCCGCTTTGGCTCGGCCTTCGACGGTTTGGTAGCAGCCCGCTGCCAGCGCGAGGAGCGTGACGCCGGCCAGCAGCACCGGAAATTTCATGTTCATCGCGTGATGCAAGCAGATCTTCTGCGACCGTCAAGCCTGAAGCGGGCCTGAAGCGGGCGGTGCGGACTCGGCCCGAATCCTTAGCGAGTCAGGAGCGCGCACGGCCATGTCCGCCACGTCCGCCCAGCCGGCTTTGGAAGCCGGCTCTGGAGTTTGGCAAAAGTCGGGCGGATTTGTTTTGAGGAGATAATCCCCCTTTAGCGAACGGGGCCCTTGGAGGCCACGCTTCGCTTCGGCGCAGGCAGGCGCAAACACCTGTGCGCGGGGTCGCTGCACTCAATTGTCCTCTACGGACCCATATAAAGTATAGTTCGTTATTGACAGATACTCTATATCGAGTATTTTGTCCATACTTTTATGGCCGCCAACTCAACCCCA
>VHCO01000552.1 GCA_016871715.1 Verrucomicrobiota bacterium | reverse complement strand
TTGACCGAGTCGAGGCATCGTCCCAAGGTGCGCTCGCTCGTGGACGGCCCCGCCCGGCCAACCCGCTTTGGCCATGACCACACAAAGGAAGAGGGGAATGATGAATCCAACGACTCTGGTGCGACTGACCGCTGCGGCCGCCGCGGTCCTGCTCCTGCCCTGGGGTGTCACCCGCGCCCAAGCGACCAGCGGAAGCGCTCCGGCCATCACCGACCTCGGACCGCACCACCGTGTCTGGGAATGGACTGCCTTGGCCGAGGATGGTCAGGGCGGACAATACCAAACACGCCACGCTTTTACTGAACTGGCCGCCGGTTTGAACCGAAAAGATGACCGGACCGGCGACTGGGTGTCCTCCAGGGCCGAGTTCGAGCAGACCCGAGACGGGTACGTGATCGCTCGGCAGACACCCTGGAAGGTCATTCTCGCCCCCCAACTCAATGTCGAGGGGGCCGTGGATTTGCTCACTCCCGAGGGACAACGGCTGAGGTCAAGCATTCTCGGGATTGCACTGCTGGACCTGGCCACAGGCGAGAACGTGATGCTGGCCGAGGTCAAGGAAGCCCACGCCGAGCTGACTGCGACAACCGAAGTCCTCTATCGCCAAGCCTTCGATGGCCTGTCCGCCGACGTGCGGTACAAGCTGACTTTGGATGGCCTCGAGCAAGACGTGATTCTGCGCGAGGCCATCATGCCCGATCTGCTGAGCGCGTTGGGACTCGATCCGGCGACTACCCGCCTGCGCCAGTGACTGTGCAGAATATTCGCCTGTCCTTCGCCACGTACGGAGTAGCCTTCATCAGCACCAACGGCCATGCCCTGCGGCACTCGCAGTTCGTGCAGTGTGCCACCCCCGTTTACGTGTCGAGCACGACCGCAAGCCTGCAGAATCTGCTTTTCCACAAGATCGGGTCCCGGGCGCTCTATGGCTCAGGGACCGTCACCGGCGAGCACTGGACCGTGAACGAGGCCAGTAGCGTAGTTCAGACGACGACACTAAACCTGACCAACAGCCTGTTGGTTTCGATCACGAACTGGCCCACTGCCTTCAATGGAGCGTTCAACGTCACCAACAGCGGCAGCGGGGTCTTCCAGAACCGCGGGGGCGGCTACCACTACCTCGTAGCCGCAAGCCCCTACCGCAACATCGGAACCATGAACATCACGGCGACCCTGGCCGCCGACCTCCGGCAGAGGACCACCTACGCGCCCATCGAGCTGACTTCCCACTTCGCCGGGAACACGACGCTCGGTCCCCAGGCCCAGCGCGACACCGACACGCCCGATCTGGGCTTTCATTACGACCCACTCGATTACATCTGGAGCGGCCTCAACCTCACCAACTCCACCCTCCTTCTCACCAACGGCGTGGCGGTGGGTGTTGGCGGCAACAAAGGCACCACCCTCCAAGGCGGGGCGAAATTCGTGAGTGAAGGGACACCCACTGTCCTGAACCGTTACGTCCGCTACCATAGCGTTCAGGAACAAAGCTGGGGCACGAATCAGACCTCGTTCGTGCTCCTGGGCTTGAGCGGCGCGCCCCAACCGCCGCCGGAG
>VHCO01000551.1 GCA_016871715.1 Verrucomicrobiota bacterium | reverse complement strand
TCATGCTGATTTACCACCCGCCGCAGGTCGGTGGCGTGCTGGCGGACGGTCGGATTGGGAGCTACAGCGATTACTGGGTCCGTGGGACGCGGGTGATCGGCAACTGGGACCTGTCGTTGGTGCGCGGCGAAGGGGGCGGCACCATCCCGGCCAACTTCGGCGCGCGGGTGACGGCGGTCGAGGAGGCCGTGCACTTGACCCCGGTCGTGCAGGGCGGCCAAGTCACCCTCAATCTGAAGGCCAAAGCCAACACCTCCTACAGCTTTCAGTACTCAGACGATCTGTTGACCTGGGTGAGGCTGGGACAAGGCAAGACCGACGCGGCTGGCGCTCTGGATTTCGTGGATGCAGCCGCAGGACAGGTCCCGCGGAGTTTCTACCGGGCGGTCAGACTCATTCTGCCGCCGCCGGCCCCGATGTTGTCCTTGGTGCACCGCCCTTGGCCGGCCACGCCCCTGGTCCGCGTACAAGGTTCGCCCCACGCCGCCTTCCAGGTGCAGGTGTCCCAGAACCTGACCACATGGTCCTACCTCGGGACCGCCACGGCCAATGCGGCAGGCGCCGCCGAACTCGAGGATCCCGCCGGGCCGACCGCGGGGCCGCGTTTCTACCGGGCTTGGACGCCGTGGTAAAGGCGCAGAATTGTATTGCGCTAGACATTGTCTCTGGTACTTTCCCACCTCTTTTGCCGGCAGCAGCAGCCGAAAGAGGGCTCGGCCGGCGAAGTTGAACGGCCGCGAAGTCCCGGGCCCTTGGGGGTCAGGGCGGCCATAATCGTACTCAATCGAATCCCGTCTTCCGCGGGATGGTCCGGTCAACCTAAGGCCGGGCTGACAACCAATGGAACAGCGTGATTAGCATCGGCATCAAGGAACTCTTGGAGGCCGGTGTCCACTTTGGACACCAGACCCGGCGGTGGAACCCGAAGATGAAGCAGTTCATCTTCGACGCGCGCAACGGCATCCACATTATCGACCTGAGCAAGTCGTTGGGCCAGCTCGAGACGGCGTGCGGGTTTCTGACCGACACGGTCCGTCAGGGGAGCCAGGTCCTGTTCGTCGGCACCAAGAAACAGGCGCAGGAAGCCGTCAAGGAATCCGCTAAGACATGCGGCCAACCCTACGTCACAGAGCGCTGGCTGGGCGGCACCTTGACCAACATGAAAACCATCAAGCGCTCGATGGGCCGGCTGCGCGAGATCGAAAAGATGGAGGCCGACGCCACCATCAATAGCTTCGGCAAACAGGAGGGCTCGCGCTTGCGCCGCGAATTGGCCCGCCTGGTCAAGAACCTCGACGGCATCCGCGGCATGGAGAAGCTGCCCAGCGCGCTGTTCGTCGTCGACATCAAACGCGAGCACAACGCCGTGGCGGAAGCGCGCCGCCTCAAGATCCCCGTCGTTGCCATCGTCGATACCAATTGCGACCCGGACTTGGCGGATTATCCGATTGCCGGCAACGACGATGCCATCCGTTCCGTGCGCATGATCCTGGGTGTGGTGACGCAAACGATCACCCACGCCCGCGCCGAGTATGAGTCCAAGCGGGCCCGGCAGACGGCCGAGGCCCAGAAGGC
>VHCO01000550.1 GCA_016871715.1 Verrucomicrobiota bacterium | reverse complement strand
CACCTTTGGGGGCTGGTGGGCGGCCGCCCGCCAGCCCCCAAAGGCCGACCAGGCACTTTGCAGCGGACAATTCTGCCGCATTTCGCCTTGAATGGCCACCCCGAGCCAGGCACACTCCAGCCGCGTCGAAAAAGCAAATGCCTATCAGCTGACAGAACCAGTGTCAGCCGCTAGTGTCTGACACATGAAAACAATTTCGCTCCGGACACTGGTTCGTGAACCGCTTAAGGTCAAACGCCTGACGCGCGCGGGCAAATCCGTGCAGGTTACGGACAATGGCCAACCGCTCTGGATTCTTGAACCCGCCAGCGGCACGGACACGGACGAGGCGGAACGCCGCCGGGCCATTGATGAAATCCTCGACGAAGTGCTGCGCGAGAAGCCGTCGAAAATCAGCGCGGCCAAGCTCCTCGAAGAATCCCGACGGTGAGAGCCTACGCCGACAGCAGCTTCATCCTGCGGTTGGTAACTGGTGAGGCCGATTCGCCGGAAGCCATTGCCGAGTACCGCCGGCTTGACTCGCCCAAGCTGTTTTACCTGCCACTGCATGCACTAGAAGTGCGGAACGCCATCCTGCAACGCGCCTTCCATCAGCGCCGCGCGCTCTCCTCCGGCCAACGCCAACACGTCGCGCGCGAACGCGATGCCGCGCTGGCACGGCTCGAACATCTGGTCGTCCGTCGTGCGTTACTCGATGTGTCGCTGGACATGGACGGCGTCGTCGCCCAGGCCGTGAATTTTTCCGCGAAGCACACTGAACGTTTAGGCGCGCGCGCGATAGACTTGCTCCACGTGGCCGGCGCGCTCGCGCTTGAGAGCGAGCTGTTCCTGACCACTGACGGTCGTCAGGCGCAACTTGCCAAAGCCGAAGGGTTGAAAGTCGTATCAATCGCGTCCGAAACTTTGTAGCAGCCGGTGTAACGAAGCCCTGATTTCTGCTCCCAACCCTTAACTGAATTGGAATCCCGTGCTGGAATGGACTTCCAAGTCTTGCGAGATGGATGCCTCAAACGGAACTGTTCGCTTTCGCGAACTGCAATGCACCAGCCTCTGCGGCTTTGCAGGCCGCCGCCTGAGCTAATCGGCCAACGGGACGTGAATCAGTCAGCGTTTTCGGCGCTTTCCTCGAATTCTTCAAGCACCTTGTCAGAGAGGTGCATGAGACGACCACTTTTATTCTCCGTATAAGCCTGAGTGAACTTGACTTGTTTACAGCGTGTTTTTGGATTCAAGGACTCTAGAGCGCTCAACCCGCGTGTCATTCTTCAATTATCGGACCGACCTCTGCTCGGACATGACGCTCCCAGCCGGGTTGCATCGGTCGCAGGTCCGCCTACGATACCGCCATGACAAGCATATCCATGCCCGTCCGCCTCGATGGCGAGTTGATCGAGTTGCTCTCCGAAGGAACCAAACGCACGCACCAGAATAAGCAAACGTTGATGCGCCTGACCTTGCGCCGGCATCTGCCCGAGGTGATCGAGCGCGAAGCCTGCAGAGTGTTGGCCGGCCGGATCACCAGCTTGGCCCCCTGGCCACGCGGCGCGCTGACCAAAGCTTACAAGCGGGCCGGCAAGAGTTCGGACCGCCTTGAGGCTAAGGCGGTCGCCGCCCAGGGC
>VHCO01000549.1 GCA_016871715.1 Verrucomicrobiota bacterium | reverse complement strand
CGGGGGGTGTGTGGGGGAGGGGGGGTGTCTGGGAGCAGCGGGAAGGTGGCGATGAGTCGGGAGCAGATTAGGCGGGTGTTGCAGAAGGGCGGGGAGTTGAGTGTGGGGGAGGTGTTGCGGTTGCGGATTCGGCACATGACGGACGGGGTGGTGTTGGGATCGAAGGGGTTTGTGGATGCGGTGTGGCTGGCGCATCGGGAACGATTCGGGCCGAAGCGGCGGAGTGGGGCGCGGCCGATTCGAGGGGCAGGCGCGCCGCTGGCGGGGTTGAGCGCGTTGCGGGACTTGCGGGTGGCGGCTATCTCGTGAGCAGAAGATCCACTCTCTCTGGCTGATCGGCGGACACCTCGACTCAGCCGCTGCAATCGAGTGGGGTCTTATGCTTTCGGGTGACGACTGGCTTGGGGTCCCTGTGTGGCGGCAGGAGCGATGAGGCTTGCATGTCGAAGAGCTGTGCTCGATAGACGGCCCGCCATTGTCGTCACAGTGTCTGGATTAGTAACACTGGGTTTTAGTTATTGACAGAAGCCCTATCCACGTTGGACCTGATGTACTTCATCGGTCCATCGGGCTGATGGGCCAGTCGGGCAACAGCCGGGTTTGCCCCGACCTTAACCAGGAAATACCGGCTATCGTTGTGAGCCCCCAGTGCTAACGGCGGGCGAGGTGGGCTGTCTGTGTCTGGGGTGTAGCGTCAGCCGCTGCGAGCGGCTCACTGGTCAGAGGGTTTGGGTCCGGCGGTCGGCCCTGCGGCTTTCGTCCCCTTTCGGCTCTCCGGTTCGAGGATGATATTGAGATTTTTGGGCAGCAACCCCTGGCGCTGCATCGCACCCAAGTCCAAAGCCGGTCCCCTCGCAGGGTTGGTTGTGCTGGCCGGCACGAACACGTTCGTGCCTTCGATCCTGGTCCCCTTGGGCAGCAGGCCGTACCGCAGGAGCATCCGGAGGTCCACCATGTTTCGTCGATCTTCCTGTTGGTGCTTCCAGGCCGCCTGCGCAAGCGCCGGTTCAGCCGAGCCGAAGACCCGCTTGCTGGAGTGGGTGGGTCGGTCGGCCAAGCGGTTGGTCGACAAAAGCATCCGACCGTCCTGGCCGGCACTGGCAAAGAGGTAGTCACCGGAGGCGACCCGGTAGCCGAACGGTTTCCCCGTGAAAGGGTCCAGCGGCACGGCGGGGATGAACTCCGGTGCCAGTTCCTCGAGCCGATCCGGCCATTGACTGTGGGCGTGGCGGTAGAGACTCAGCGCCAGGGTGAGGCGACTGGATTCGAGGTGTAACAGCCGCGAGCAGGTTCGCTCGAGGCAACGGCGAGGCGACCCTGCGTCTAGCGGCACCCCCCAAACCAGGGGCCGATCCACCAGTCTATGCCACAATCGCTCGAATCGCCCCGAGACGAACTTCTCGGCCCAAAGCAGGGCCTCGTTGGTCTGCCCGGCACGGAGCCGAGACAGAACCCCGGTCACATAGGCATCGTACATGCGGGCGAGATCGTTCGTGCGCGTGAGGTCCACCAAGACGATGTCGCATGTCAACCAGAAGCCCTCGTCTAGGCGTCTCAGCCCCGAGGGCGGAGAGTCCTGCCCGACATCCTGGCCGACCGCCCGGCGCGCATGATGTCGGAGGTAGTTTCCGACTTCGGCGAAAGCGCCCGTGAACGTGGCGTCGACTTCTTGGCTAGCCGCTGTCCGATCGCCGCCGCTGTAATACCGACTCTTGGACACGATCCT
>VHCO01000548.1 GCA_016871715.1 Verrucomicrobiota bacterium | reverse complement strand
GAACCGGTGGAGCGGCGGCGTCGCGCGCGAGGCGGGGCATCCGCTCGACGGTGAACTGCACCCTGGACGGCCAGCGCCAACCCCGTTTCCAGCCGCTGTGGTGCCCTGAGCGGCCTTGCTGGAGGCTACGACCGCCTTCGGGGCTGGCGGGCGGCCGCCCAGCAGCCCCGCAGACCGACCAACCACCTGCCAGGGGACAATTCTGCCGCGTTTCGCCTTGAATGGCCACCCCCAGCCAGGCACACTCCAGCCACGTCGGAAAAGCAAAATCCTATTCGTCAAAAGTCGGAAAGCAGCGGCACCGGGGTTCGCGCGCCGGCGTTGTTCGCCAACTCAATCGCCTTGTCCGGCAGTGGGTGGTCGCGGAGGCGCCGTCCTCCAGCTTGCACGGCTTGGCCAAGCCAGTTAGTTTGGCACCGTGACAGCGGTTGAAATCATCGAACAGATCAAACGGTTGCCGAGAGAGGAACGGGACCAGGTGATCGAGTTCGCCCGGCACGCGGCGGAGAATCGTCCGCTCAGCCCGGAGGAGTTGGGCGCACTAGCCCAGCGTATGGTTGACGCCCGAGACCCCGCGGAGGCGGACCGGCTGCAAGAAGAGATTGTGCGCGGATTCTACGGCCCGGAATCCCATGCCTAAAGTCCGCCGCCGCAAACTGCCTGAGCGGTTGCTCTCCCATCTCCTGGCGCGGATGCGTCAGCGGAACATCTCGGCCGACCAGATCATCCTGCTGGCCCGCTGGCTGGACACCGAACCCGACGCGCCGGAAGGCAAGTGGTTCAAGACATTCCCTGGCTTCATCTTGTGTGGGGAAAGCGAGTTCATCAAAACCTTCCTGCTTCCCGGTCAAGCACCCGACGGGCAAGAGATCGAGTAAGGCACTTGGATTAGCGATTGCACGATGCACCTTCAGGGACGCTTGGCCGAATTCACCAAGGCTTCAACTCTGGCCTTGCATCGGGCGCAGATGAACATGCCGCCAATCCAAGCACACTTCGTTCGATGCACATCGGCAATCGCTCCGCCCGCACCCACGGCCAGCGCTTCGACGGCGGCTTGAGGAGGTGAAAACCACTTCACGCCGGCCACGCGGTTGGCTTTGGGCGTCCCCAAGAGCGCCGCGCTCTCACGGGGCTCAGCCACGCAGTCTCACCAGACGATGGGCACGCCATACTGGGGGAATTCGCCATCGTCGCTCACGATGGCGAAGCCGCGAAGCTTCGCCTGAGAAAGGATCATGCGGTCGAACGGGTCGGCGTGGTGCGACGGAAGTTGCCCCAATCCGTAGATGTCGCGCGGCTCGATGGGAAGCAGGACCAGACCGTTCTGCTGGCATTGGTCCCCGATGATGTCCGGCAGCGGATCCCGCAGGGCCAGCTTGCCTTTCTGGTGCTTGAGTCGCATTTCCCAGATGGAGGCGTGCTCAACAACAGGCGGTTGACCGGGGCGCGCAGAGCGGTATCAGCGGCGGGCACTGAGTTGACCGCCGCGGCTGTCCCACCAGACGAACACGCACGTGTCGAGCACCAAATCCATGCATCGTCAGACGTAAGGGATGAATTCCTCCAGCGGCGCGTCGATGACCGTGTGCAACTCGTAGGTGGCAGGCTCTGCGTTAACCGTGCGCTCCCACAACCTGAACGCCGCAGTCATTGAGAAACTCAACCAAGTCATCCGAGGCACCGCTCACTACTTTGCCACCCGCTGGTTTACGGGCCGGCACCTCTTCCGGAAGCTGGATTGCTGGATTCGGCGGCGC
>VHCO01000547.1 GCA_016871715.1 Verrucomicrobiota bacterium | reverse complement strand
ATCTCGCCCCTACTACGACTCAAACCTGCTCGAATGGCAAGCACTTTCTCCAACCCCAACAACCCCAAAGCCCAAAGAATCTAAATGAGGTTACCGTGAGGAGGTTGAAGGTTCTGCGCTTCGGAGGTTGACAAACGCGTGTTCACGCCGCATTGCAGAAGGCGGCGAAAGCATCGATGAAATGCTGCAACCCTGAGATCGCTCGATACCCTCAACAGAGGAACCCACTGGATATGAACCGCCGCGCTTTTCTCACCTCCTCGATCGCCACCGTTTCGGCCGCCACTTGCCTCGCGCCCCAAGCGAGCACGGGCGCCGCCGAATCCGCGGGAGCGCCCGCGCGCGAGTTCTATGAACTGCGCCGCTACCACCTCCGTCGCGGTCCCAAGACTCGACTGGTCGATGAGTACATTCGGCAGGCGGCCATCCCGGCCTGGAACCGGCTGGGCATTGGCCCCATCGGCGCCTTCAACGTGGCCACCGGTCCGGACAGCCCGAGCCTGTATTTGCTCATCCCCTCTGCCTCCCTGGAGCAGGCCGCCACCGCCGACACCCGGCTCTGGACCGACCCGGAGTACCAGCGTGCCGGGGCGGAAATGCTGAACGCCCCGGCAACGGACCCTGCATTTGTGCGGGTGGAGAACTCACTGCTCCGGGCCTTTGCGGGAATGCCCAAGCTCGAGGTGCCCGCCGCTGCCAAAGAGGGTCGGTCGCGGCTGTTCGAGTTGCGCATCTACGAGAGTCATAGCAAGAAGGCCAACCTGAAAAAGATCGAGATGTTCAACGAGGGCGAGATTGCCGTCTTCCGAAAGACGGGTCTGGCGCCCGTGTTTTTTGGGGAGACTGTGGTGGGCAGCAAGTTGCCCAACCTGACCTATATGCTGGTTTTCGAGAACCTGGCGGCCCGGGACAAGAACTGGGGCGCGTTTGTGGCGGACCCGGATTGGCGGAAGCTAAGCACAACCCCGGGATATACGGACCCGGAGATCGTGACCAACATCAGCAGCCTCTTTCTCCGCCCAACGTCTTATTCCCAGATCTAGCCTGACGATTGCCCCCGCGATCTGTCCGTTCCTTAGCCGTGGCTCTGCACGGCTGTCCAGGTCCCCGATTCGATCTGCAGGTCGGCGATGCCAACCGCCTGACCTTCCCTTCCCGCCAGGTCGCGCAACCAACCGGTACACCTCCCCATGTCCTGATCAGCGTTCCGGCCGAGCGGTGCCCACCAGAGCAGGACCGTTGAACTCAGTAAGACAGTCTTTTAATTGTTGACACTGCGACCGGCGGCGAGAGCGCCCTGAGCAATCAGACAGCATCATAATTGTTGACAGAGATGTCTGCGCGCGTAGGCTCAGCGCTGCCATATGAAGACCCGCATCAAAGTCAGAGGCCGACCCGCCGTTTACCACTGCGTCTCGCGCATCGTCGGCGCCCAACGCCTCCTCGATGACCTCGGCAGGGAAACCTTGGTCCGGCTCCTCCGGCGCCTGGCCACCTTCTGCGGCCTGGAGGTCATCACCTACTGCATCATGTCCAATCACTTCCATGTCCTGGTCCGCGTTCCTGCCGAGCAGAACCCGAGCGACGAGGAACTGGTCGAGCGCATGAAGGCCCTCTACGGGAAGGCCAAACCCCGAGAGGCCGGCCTGCTCTATGAGGCCGAGAAGGGGTTGCACGATCACGGCCGGGTGGACGCAGACATCCGGAAACGGATGCTGGCGCGGATGGGGGATGTGTCGGAGTTCATGAAGGAGTTCAAGCAGC
>VHCO01000546.1 GCA_016871715.1 Verrucomicrobiota bacterium | reverse complement strand
GTCGGCTCCAACGCCAGTTGAGCCGCCAACCTTAGCACCGCGGCCGTTGCTTTCTTCGGATGCGGCTCTGGAGGCTTTGCGCGTCATTCTGGTGCTGGCGTTGTCCGGGCGAAGCCTGTGCGCTAACGCCAGAGGTCAGCGACGGGAGCCAGCCGACGACGACTCTCGATTTGTCACAACGCGAAACGGCTGGCTCCCGTTCGCTGCACCGTCTGGTTGGCCGCCGTGCGAAGCCCCGCTGCGTTGTGACTCCTCGGAGCAGCGCTCCCGCCGGGTATCACCCCGAAGCCGCCTAACCACCCGGTAACCTGCAAGAATACAGTGTCCACGGCTCACTTGATCCTGACCTCAACGATCTCCGGGTTAGTCGGGAAGACTGGCGCTTCGCCTTTGAGATAAGTGTCAAAGAACCAGATCAGGCAGGCGTCGATGGCCAGCGCGGGCGCTCGTCCCCAAGGCAGTTCCGGACCCCAGGCCGCGTCACTGAAGGTCCCGTGGTCGGCCCCTTGGACCTGGAGCCAGATGGCGTTCGTGGTCGCCTTGTTGAAGAGGGATTGGTTCTCGGCGAGGAAAGCAGAACCCCGTGCATTGATGGCCAGGAATGGTTTCTGCAAACCCGCGCCCGGCACCTGGAAATTCGTTGCATCCAGGAGCGCCGCGCATTTCAACCGGTCATGGTGACGGCAGGTCTCGGCTGCCATGCCGCCATATGACATGCCAAAGATGCCCATGCGATCTAAATCAAACCGCCCGGCAAAGACCGGATCGTTAGCGTCGAGCCGAACCAATTCGTCAAGCAGGAAAGCGAAATCGTTGAATCGGCCGGCATTGTCACCCCCACGGTTGCCGGCGAGGTATCGGCCGTCCGGGAACTCGGAGGCCCAGCAGTCGGGGTGGTCGGGCGCCACCACCACGTAGCCGTGGCTGGCCAGTTCTTCGGCTATCTGGGATTGATGCGTGCGCGATCCTGCCAGACCGTGGGAGAACAAGAGAACGGGATAGCGCTCCTGAGTTATGAGCAGCGGCGCAGCTACAAAACGGTGCCCCACGACCTGGGGGGTTATCGTCGCCCACCGGGCGTCCATGCCAGCAGAGGTCCAGAAGGTCGCATCCGCAGCGAACCGTTTGTCCCACATTGAACCGGGAAGGACAATGGTCGCAGGCCGTTCCGCCGGATACCAGAAGGTAACCATGAAAGCGTTGGTCTTGGGGCTGTAGCGGTAAAGGCTCGTGCGCGCCGGATCGACCATCACCCGGTTGAGCGTGCCCACCGCGAAAGGGCCGCTTGGCTTGGGGAAGGCCGTGATCAAGTGATTGGTCACCGTGCGATAGAAACGCTGGCTGAAGTTCGTGGCGTCAGCGTCGTGAAGGAGTAACGGATTCAGATCGTTGTTGGTTCGCAACAGCGTCGCCAGACGGGTCCAATCCGCCAAATTCGTGGAAGCCTCGACGAGGTAGATATCGAACATCTGCATGAACTGGTTGGAGATGCTCCCGGTCAGACCGGGGATCAGGTTCGACACACTGCCGTGGAGGCTCAGCGTCACGATTCCGTCCGGGGCGCGGGCGAGGCCGCTGAAATGGTGCGGCAAGGGCTGGGCTAGTACGTTCGGACAAAGCAGGAGCAGCAGTCCGAACCCAGGAGTGAGTGGCATGTGCTCTTTCATGGGCGTCGTGGTTTTCGGCGATTACGGCCAACGATCAGCTCACCGACCGCCGCCGGAAGCGTGCGCTGGCGGCGAACCCAGCGTCCGAGGAATCCGGCGCATCGAAACT
>VHCO01000545.1 GCA_016871715.1 Verrucomicrobiota bacterium | reverse complement strand
AACCCGCAGTCGCCCCTCCGCGCCCCGAACCTGGACCGGCTCGCTGCCGAAGGCTTGGTCCTCGACGGTGCCTATCATATGGGCGCGTTCGTCGGGGCCGTGTGCACGCCCTCGCGCCATATGATCATGAGCGGCCGCACCGTATGGCACCTGCCCATCGGCCCCGGTACCCGCCGCTATTCCCCGCCCGACCTCGAGACCCATACCTTGCCCGCCGTCTTCAACCGCGCCGGGTACGCCACCATGCGCACCTGCAAACTCGGTAACAGCTACCAGGCCGCCAACCGCCTCTTCGCCGTCCGGCGCGACGCCGACAAACGAGGCGGGACCGACGAAACCGGCAGCGCCTGGCACGCCGAGCAAGTGCTCGACTACCTGACCGAACGCACGACCCAGCGCGATCGACGGCCCTTCCTGATCTACTTCGGCTTCTCTCACCCGCACGACACCAGGAACGGCAAGCCCGAGTTCCTGGCTCGTTACGGCGCCGTCAATCACACCAACCGTCACGCCCTGCCACCGGCCCATCCCGACCAACCCGCGCTCCCACCCAACTACCTCCCCGCCCATCCCTTCCCCCACGGGCACCCAGGCCTGCGCGATGAGGTCGCCGTCAGCGGCGTCTGGACCAACCGCGATGAGCGGACCATCCGTAACGAGCTCGGACGCGAGTTCGCCTGCAGCGAGAATATCGACCTCCAAATCGGTCGGGTCCTGAGCCGCTTGGCAGCCATGGGCGAACTCGAGCGCACCTACGTCTTCTATACGGCCGACCATGGCATCGCCATTGGCCGCCACGGCCTGCAAGGCAAACAAAACCTCTACCAGCACACCTGGCGCGTCCCCTTCATCGCCAAAGGCCCCGGCATCCGCCCAGGCACGCGCGCCGAAGGCAATGTCTACCTGCTGGATGTGTTCGCCACGCTCTGCGACCTCGCCGGCATTCCCGCCCCCGCGTCCAATGAAGGCCTCAGCTTCCGACCCGTCCTCGAAGGCCGCACGCCCACCGTGCGCGAAGTCCTCTATGGCGTCTACAGCGGCGGCACCAAGCCCGGCCTGCGCTGC
Source organism: Verrucomicrobiota bacterium (assembly GCA_016871715.1). Classification (GTDB taxonomy): domain Bacteria; phylum Verrucomicrobiota; class Verrucomicrobiia; order Limisphaerales; family J093; genus VHCO01. The sequence continues at coordinate 782 of VHCO01000545.1, read as the reverse complement.
GTCAAACACGGGGATTGGAAACTCATCAAGTACGATGTGCTCGACGGCGCCACTCGTGTCACGCAACTCTTTAACCTGAAAGAAAACCCGCACGAGTTCCTGGCCGAGCATCACCTCCCCGCCACCATCGCTCACACCGGAGTCGCCCCCGCCCCACACCAACGCGACCTCAGCGCCGACCCCCGCTATAGCCGCCAACGCGCCGACCTCGAAGCCCTGCTCCTGGCGGAAATGCGCCGGCTCGACGATCCCTACCGGCTCTGGGACCAACCGGACGATGGCCTGACGCCCCCCGACCCGCCACCCCGCCCCGCCGCCAACGAGCGCAACCGCAACCGCTGACCCCAGCGCCCGCTCCCTACCCCTGCAACCTTTCCAGGGCCTCCCGCATCACCGCCACCGGCGGCTCGATGCCCGTGTACAGCTTGAATTTGGCCACCGCCTGCCACAACAACATCGCTTCCCCATACACCACCGTGCAACCCGCCGCCACCGCGTCTCGCAGCAAAGGGGTCTCGCGCGGGCTCGTCACGATGTCCATGACCGTCAGGTCCGATCGCAACCACTCCCTCGGCACCACGCTCCGGCCCGCCAGCGGCGAGTCCGCCATCCCCACCGGCGTCGTGTTGATCACAATGTCCGATGCCAGCACCTGCGCCTCCAACCGCCCCAAATCGCCCCACGGACACCCCAGCCTGCGCCCCAACGACTCCGCCAGATCGATCTCCTCCGCCCGATTGAGCACCGTGACCGCCCCGCCCGCCCCCTGCAACGAAAAGGCG
>VHCO01000544.1 GCA_016871715.1 Verrucomicrobiota bacterium | reverse complement strand
GCCTCGCCCGTCCGCCTCGCCCGTCCGCCTCTTGGCTGAGCGCCTGGCTTAGCGTGGCTTGCAGCGCATTCTTCCTGGTCCCCTTGCAAGCCCGCGATTACTGGCTCGCCGTCGTCGGGACCGGGGGGACACCCGAGAACAACAGCGAGAGCCTCGCCATCCCGTACGACAGGACTACGGTACAAACCATCATCCGCGACAAGCCCGGCGCGCCCCCAGACGACAACACCGTCACCCTCATCTTCAAGCCGGGCCTCTATCTGACCGACCGCCTTCAGATCCTCGAGACCACCCCTGGCGACCGCATTCTGGTCATCAAGTCCAGCAACCCCGCCACCCCGGCGACCTTCAAACTGAAGATGCCTACGGCCAACGACGGCGCCTGGCCGGAGTTTTTCTTGGGCCCAACCTGGTCCGCTTGGCTCTTGGACTTCGAACTCTACAACAAGACAAATGCGCTCGACGGCCTTACGAGGTTCGAGGCGCACGACTTGGTCCTGGACGTGAACTGGCCGGAGTGGGCGGCCGGCCAAACCGCCGCCAACCCCGCGTACGTGGACGCCCTGCGGCTCAGTGGCCTCCGGGTGCGGGGCCAGGAAGGCCTCATCCGCAACGTTCGCATCAAGAACTGCGGCGCCAGCGGCCTGATCCCCTGGCCGTACTGGATCGAGCAAGGGGCGGAGGGCTTCCCGCTCATGGTCAACGGGACGGCCTTCAGGCCGCAACAACCCGGATCCCTCTGGGTCGTCCAGAACTACAGCGTCTGCTCGAACGTCGTCCGGCTCAGTCACGTCCCCCAACTGCAGAACTACCGGGGGTACGAGTGGCAGGACCACACCATTGGCACTTACACCTTCCGGGTGCCCGTGAGCTTCTCGCACCAGAGCAAGGCGATCGGCCGGCTCGAAGCCGGCTACAGCGTGGGGCTGCGCCTCGGCGGCACCGACCAGGTCTGGCTCGAGCATAACCGGTTCACCACGCGGCACATTAACCAGTTCTACGAACCGAACCCAGCCCTTACCAACCTGGCCAAGTGGACGCCGCTGTACAAACCCGACGTCGATCCCCGAACGGAGCTGCCCACGTACCACGGGACTGTCTACTCGGGAAACAACTCGACGTCGGTCGTGGCCTTCACGCTCTACGACCCCCAGCCGATCCTACAACCCGAAACACCGGTCGACGCTCTGGCGGGCCTCCACCCCTATCTGGGTTTCGTGCCGGAAGGCAGGCCGGGCCGGACCGTTCTGGGCTGGGACTACCCCGGCCGGCTCGTGTTTGCGGAAGAGATTGTCCTTTCGGCCATCCAGACTGTCGGCGGCAACTGGGAGGTTCAGGCCGCCCATGTCCTCCAACCAGCCCACCGCGTTGGGAGTTGGACGATGTTCTTTGGCTGGCCGCCCGACTACTTGCGCGCCGTGGTCCGCGTCAACGGCGTGTCGCTGATGCACAATCTCGCCCCGGTCCAAACGACCACCTACACCGCCCTGTTTCGCTACCCCGTCCAGGGCGCGGGCGGCCACGTCGAGTTTATCGTCTACCAGAACTACGGCGGTCCCTTCGATCCCGACCAAGGAGCCTGGTCGGCGAGCGAGAAGCTCGAGGGTACAACCGTCCGTGTCGAGCGCGGCCCCGACGTCGCCGACGACCGCCGGCAATGGCCTGGCTCTCTGACCATTGCCCGCAGCGGTCCCACGGCCAGCCCCCTCGAGGTGCTTCTCAAGCCCCCCACGACCCCAATGGTCAGGCCCGCACAGCCCGAGGACTTCGATCTGTACACCGAGGGCGGGGTGCCGATCCCCCGAGACGCCTACGGCCGATGGACGGCCACCATTCCCGCCGGCACCAATCGAGTGACCGTGCGC
>VHCO01000543.1 GCA_016871715.1 Verrucomicrobiota bacterium | reverse complement strand
GCGTTTGGACCGGCAACGCATTCGAGGGTTTCGCGGCCCAGCGACACTGGGGCGTCCACGCGGTCGGCAACCTGTGGGATGTGCCGAAGTTCGTGGTCGGCTTCTTTACGCCTTCGGAGTGGCACGCCTTCCGGGGATCGGTGCTGGACCGGTGCGCGTTTGTGTTGGTGCTGTATTGTTTGCCTGTGCTCTGGCGCCTGGACAAGAGCCTTCTGGTGTGGATATACGTGTTGGGCATTCTGCCGGCTATGAGCGGCACGTTCACGTCGTTCACGCGCTTTGCATCGTGCGGGTTCCCGTTTTTCATCGCGCTGGGGGTCTTCTTGAAGCCGGACCCCGGAGCTAGGGGCTGGGGAATACGTGCCTGGTTGCGTTGGGTGCTGCTGGCAGTTTTCGCGCTACTGCATGTGGTGCTGGTGTGGCGCTTTGTGAACTTCCGCTGGGCGGGATAAGGTTGGACGAGAGGTGATCGAAGCGGAGGCCGAGTGTCAACCGGAGGACGCATGATGAAAGATAGATGCCGACCCGCTCGCTGCGTCGGCTGCGCAGCTCCAGAACCGGCCATGCTGGTGCTGGACCTTGGCGGAACGCGACTGGCCTGCCTACCCCCCGCCAGTCAGGCCGCTCGGTCGGAGGCAGTGCGGACCTCGACAGTGCTTCGGGTCGCGATGGCCCGCGATTCAGCGAAGCGCCCAACGAGAGCCCGCCCCCGCGGCTTCACCCTAGTTGAATTGCTGGTAGTCATTGCGATTCTCGGGGTCCTGGCGAGCCTATTGTTGCCGGCCTTGTCGGCCGCCAAGAGGCGGGCGCAAGCGACGAGTTGCTTGTCGAACCTGAAGCAGTTCGCCGTGGCGCTGCAGCTTTATGCCCAGGACCACGAGGACCGGTTGCCGCCCAACGCCGACGGTCGCGAGGAAGCCCTCGGGGCCAAATGGGTCGAGGGCTGGCTGGGCCTACCCGGTCCGGACTGCACCAACACCCTCTACCTCCGGCGCAGCTTGCTGGCGCCGTACCTGGGCGGGGAGGTCGGCGTGTGGCGTTGTCCGGCGGTACGGCCGGTCACGCTTGGGACGGTGACACAGCCGCGCGTGCGAACGGTGTCGTTGAACTGCTTCCTGGGGTCGCCAGTGGAGAGCCCGGTGGCCAGGACCTATCGGCGGTTGGGCGAGATCACTCAGCCGGCCCCCGCCGAGGCGCTGACCTTCGTCGAGGAACGGGTCGAGACAATCAACGACGGCAGTTTCGCCCTGCAATGGGATTTCCGGCCCGAGGAGCCGGGCGGGTGGGTGCTACGGGACAAGCCTGGGGTGCTGCACCGGCGCGGAGCGCATTTGAGCTTCGCCGATGGGCATGTCGAGCTGCACCGCTGGCGGGATGCGCGCACGGTGTCCCCACCACGGGACGATGGGGTCATGCCCGGCAACGCGGACATCCTGTGGTTGCAGCAGCGGGGCACCTGGCGAGAATAGCGATGAACAAGCCCTGCGTCTCCGCCCCTGGCTTTGTGGCCACGACGAGGGTCGGGCAACTGCTCCGGCGCTACGCTCAGTTCTGCCTAGTGGGCGGGAGCGGTGTGCTGGTGGACATGGGAGTGCCACACCTTTTGGCCTCGGGGGCAGGGTTGGGGTGGAACCTCAGCTTGAGCAAGACGCTGGCGGCGGAGATCGCCCTGATCAACAATTCCTGGCTGAGCCAGCGCTTCGGGTGGAGGGGCACGGGGCGTTGCGCATGAGTCAGCGAGATGGCCTACAAGGCCCGAATCCTTAGCAAGGCGGAGCGAGGACGGTCACGTCCGCCAAGCGGGTCTGACGACCCACGCCCCGAGGCGTGCCGCAGGCTTTTCGCTCGCCAGGTCGGGGGCCCTTGCAGTACATGTCGCGGGCGCGATGTA
>VHCO01000542.1 GCA_016871715.1 Verrucomicrobiota bacterium | reverse complement strand
ACGGCGGAAATCCCGGTCTTCCGGGCTATCCGCGAGGGCGTGAGCGTGGACCTGGCCAACCACACGGCGCTCATCGCCAAAGACGGCGCGGAACGTCAGATCGCCGACAGTTGCGCGCCCATCCGCGACGCCTCGGGCACGGTCTCCGGCGCGGTGCTGGTCTTCCGCGATGTGACCGAGGAGTACCGGCGGCGGGAGGAGCTGCGGAAGAACGAGACCTTCCAGCGCGAACTGCTCCTGAACCTGCCCGCGGGCGTGGTCATCGTTGATCCGATGACGCGTGAGATCGAACTGATCAACCGGCACGCCGCGGAACTCCACGGCGGCGCGGCGGATCATCTGCTCGGGCGCCGCTGCCATTCGCTTTTGTGCCCCGCCGCCGACGGCGCCTGCCCGGTCTGCGACAAGGGTCACGTGGTGGACAACTCGGAGCGCGTGATGCTTCGCGCCGACGGCAGCCGTTTGCCGATCCTGAAAACAGTCAGGCGGGTCAACCTCGGGGGGCATGAGAAGTTGCTCGAGTGTTTTGTGGACATCACCGACCGCAAGCAGGCGGAGGAAGCCCTGCGCGAGAGCGAGGAACGGTTCGACGCACTTGCCGAGCAGAACCGAACGCTCGTCTGGGAAGTAGACGCGGACGGTCTCTACACCCATGTGAGTCATGTGGCGGAAATCGTTCTCGGTTACCGGCCCGAAGAACTCGTCGGCAAGATGCACTTCTACGACCTGCATCCGGAAGAGGGGCGCGAGGCGTTCAAGGCGGCGGCATTCGAGGTGTTTGTCCGCAAGGAACCGTTCCAGAATCTGGTCAACGCCGTTCAATGCAAGACCGGCGAAACACTTTGGCTATCCACCAACGGCATCCCCCTGCTGAACCCGGACGGAACGCTGCGCGGCTATCGCGGCTCCGACACCGACATCACCGAGCGCAAGAAGGCTGAAGAGGCGCTGCAGCTGGAACGTGCGCGTCTCTTGAACATTCTAGACACGCTACCAGATGGCGTTTACATCGTGGATCGCGATTGTGTCATCGAATATATCAATCCAGTCATCGAAAAGGAATTCGGGCTGGTTAGCGGCCGCCGGTGTTACGAGTACTTTCACGGTCGTTCCGCTCCCTGCCCGTGGTGCAAGAACGACGAAGTCTTCGCCGGCAGAAACGTCCGCTGGGAATGGACCTCGCCAGCCGGCAAGACCTACGACCTCTTTGACACGCCGTACCGCAAGCCTGACGGCGCGATTTCCAAGCTGGAGATATTCCACGACATCACCGATCGCAAGCAGGTGGAGGAGGCCGTCACCAAAGTCAAACGCGATCTGGAGCAGGTGCTTTCGGCAGCGACTGAGGTCGCCGTCATCGCCACCGACACGACCGGGCTTATCACCACCTGGAATCCGGGCGCGGAGCGCATGCTGGACTACACGGCGGCGGAGATGGTCGGCAAGCAGACCCCGGCGCTGATTCACCTCGAAGAGGAAGTTGTCGCACGCGGCCGGGCGCTCAGCGAGGAGTTCGGCGAGCGCATCGAGGGTTTCGAGGTCTTCGTCACTCGCGCGAGGCGCGGCGGGCACGAGGAGCGCGAGTGGACCTACGTGCGCAAGGACGGCTCGTATCTGACCGTGAGCCTGAACGTGACCGCCGTGCGGGACGCGGCCGGGCAGATCACCGGCTTTCTCGGCATGGCGCTGGACATCACCGAACGTAAGCGGGCCGAGCGGGAACTGCTGGAGACCAACCGGGAACTGGAAAAGGCCACGGGCCGCGCCAACGAGATGGCCGTGCGGGCCGAGGGGGCCAACCGGGCCAAGAGCGAGTTTTTGGCCAACATGAGCCACGAGCTGCGCACGCCGCTCAACGCCATCCTGGGCCTGAGCGAGGGCCTTCTGGAGCAGGTGCGCGGGCCGCT
>VHCO01000541.1 GCA_016871715.1 Verrucomicrobiota bacterium | reverse complement strand
GTAGGACCGCGACTTATCCCATAGCAGGAGGCAACGATGTCAGATACAGCGTGTTCTCGGCAGCTTACGCTGTTTTCGGTAGGCAAGCAAGAAGTCACCGTGGACTTCCAGGGTGGCCAGATCGTGAGCGATGCCGGCCTGTTGGCCGTCGCGCAGTTGGTCGAAGGGCTCGGCATCCTGGATGACCTCGCCGCGCAATGGCCGGACCCCCGATGCCAGGCGATGGTGACTCACACCAGCCGGGAAATGCTGGCCCAACAAATCTATCAGTATCTGGCCGGCTACTTCGACTTCAACGACGCCAACTGTACCCGCCGCGATCCGCTGTTTCAGGCCCTGGCCGGCGTATCACCGAACGAGGAGCATCCGTTGGCCAGCGGCTCGACCGGCGCTCGCTTCCTACACGCCTACACGCGACGCGAAGCGGATAAGCCCCCGGAAGAACGCGAAGTGCTCTTCGAGCAACGGGAAGCTCAACTGCGACGGATTCGGTTGCTCAATAAGTACCTCGTGGAACTGTTCGCCAAGACGCGCTCCTCGGCTCCGACTCACGTGATCCTCGATCTGGACGGCAGTGAAGACGCCGCTCACGGCCAGCAGCAACTGACCTTCTGGAACGCACACTACGACCAGAACCAATACTACCCGCTGTTTGTTCTGGACGGCGTGACGGGCTTTCCGCTGGCGGCGTGGCTGCGGCCGGGCAACGTCCACGATAGTTGTGGCGCGGTGGAGACGTTACGCGAGGTCGTGCAACGGCTGCAGCAACACTTCCCGGGCGTGACCATCTTCGTACGCGGTGACGGGGCGTTCGGGGGGCCGGAGATGTTGGACTTCTGCGAAGCGGAGGGGCTGTCGTATGCCTTCGGCTACAGCAATCATCAGGGACTCAAGCCGCGGACGGCGTGGTTCCTCGAACAGTTGCAGTTGTACTACCGCTTCTATCCGGAGGACCGCGTGCAGCGGTTCGACGAGATCACGGACTACCAAGCCGGTTCCTGGCGTCATCCGCGGCGGCTGGTGGTGAAGACGGAAATCCAGTCGATCGGCACCAACCAACGGGTCGTGGTGAGCAATCTGAGCGGCACGCCGCGCGCGGTGTACCAGGAATTCTACATGCAGCGTGGCAACGTCCCGGAACGGCCCATCGGCGACTTGAAGAACGGCCTGGGGAGCGACCGTCTGAGTTCGCCGCGGTTCCTGGCGAACTTCCAAAAGCTGCTGGGGCACGTGCTGAGTTACGCGATCGTGGTGCTATTCCGCGAAGCGACCGCTGCGGGAGCAGCGGCGGAATTGGCTCCCGCCGTGGTGGCGGCCTCACCCCTGCCGACCGATGCCGCGCTACCGGTCGTGCGCGTCGGCCAGACGCAGCCCGTGCCCGTGGCTCAGGTTCCCGTCGTTCGTGTTGCCGCGGGCACCGCCGCCACGCCGGCGTCGCACCTGGAAGCGTCATCGCGGCCACCGGCCGAGCCCTTACCGGCCGTAGCGTCGTGTTCCGTCACGCACCCGCTGCCGCCGCGAAAGGTGCCGCTGGAGGAGATGTTGCAGTCGCTGGAAGGGCGTGGTCCGAGCCTGTGGGACGTCAGCAAGTGGGAGGTCTCGACGCTTCGCCAGCAACTGTTCAAGGTCGGGGCGTTGGTCAAGACGAGTGTGCGTCGGATCTGGTTTCATCTCAGCAGCCACTGGCCGCAGGAGGGGTTGTTTGTGGAAGTGTGTCGAGCGGTGAGTCGGTACGTGGAGCGGTTTCATCAACGGCGGGTGGCAGCCACGGGTCCACCGGGGTAGCGGCGGCATCCACGTCACCCCACCTATTAGACGGGATTCAAAGTTCTTGTGTGTCCCGGAGCGCGAAAGGTCTGCGCCGTCCAGGGTTTTGTGGGGGCGATTTTGGTTTCCCTCGCGCCGTTCGGCCTCCG
>VHCO01000540.1 GCA_016871715.1 Verrucomicrobiota bacterium | reverse complement strand
GGTTCGATTCCGACCCTCGCCTCCAAACTTAACCAGTTGGAACTGTAAGGTTTGGAAATCTTCCACTCGCGAGTGCCAGCAGAAGTGCCAGCAAATTATTATCCGGGCCACTTCTGACATATCCGAGGTAACTCGCCCACTGCTCGCTCACCGAGTCGAAATCAATCGTCGTAAACTCATCGCTGCGCAAAACAGCTATGAGACAACGATGCCGACTCTATCGCCGGAAAAACGGCGGGCGCTACTACCTCCACGATGACGTGACGGGCAAACAGGAGAGCCTGGGCACGAGTGACCGCGCCACCGCCGTCCGCCTGTTCCATTCCAAATGCGAGGCCGTGCAGCAGCCCGCCGTGAACCTTCAGATCGCCCGCGCCTATCTCGCCGCCAGCGACCCGCAGATTGCCACGCGCAACTGGCAGCTCGTCATGGACGAAATGGTCAAACTCAAAAAAGGCGAGACCCAGCACCGCTGGCAGACCGCCATCAAGGACAAAGCGTTCAACATGATTCGGCATCTGCCAGTGCTGGAAACACGGCCCGAACATTTTTTGCGCGTGCTCGAAACAGGCAAAGTTTCGACCAATGTTTATTTGCGCCGCATCCACAACTTCGCCCTCGACATGACATGGCTGCCGTGGCCGGTCATCGTCAAACGCCAGTGGCCGAAAGTGGAATACAAGGACAAGCGGGCCATCACTTGGGAGGAACACCAAACCATCGTCGCCCGCGAACTCAATCCCGAACGCAAGGCATTCTATAAATTGGCGTGGCATCTGGGCGCGTCGCAGACCGACCTCGCCTGCCTCGAAGCCGAGAATGTGGATTGGGAACACAACGTCATTAGCTTCGCGCGCAAAAAGACCGGCTCGATTGCCATCATGCGTTTCGATGATGAAGTGGCGGAAATTCTTCGCGATCTGCCGGGCAACGGCCCGCTGTTTCCGTATCTGCGCACGGTTCGTTCCGGCGACCGCGCTACGGAGTTTCACCAACGGTGTGCGGGCCTGGGCATCAAGGGTGTCACCTTGCATTCGTATCGGTATGCGTGGGCCGAACGCGCCCGCAAGGCGGGCTATCCGGAACGGTTCGCGCAGGAAGCGCTGGGCCACAACAGCAAGGCGATTCATCGAGCGTATGCACGCCGGGCACAAGTCGAACTGCCGACGTTGAGCGAGTTTGAGCGAATGCGCAACCAGCAGACCAATGGCGTGAAGATCATCGAGCCAGTCATCAAACTCCCGAACGCATAATCCCAGGAGGCAATATGAACTTGAATGCAGGCGAAGTGTTGAAACCCGTGTTCGACTTTCTGGACAACGCCATTGCCGACTACGGCGTTTACCTATATCTCGCGCTGGTGTGGGTGTCGGTGGTTGTGCTGGTGTGGGTGTTCAGCGGCGGACTGCGACGGAAATTTCCCAACCAACCGCACATCCGCGCCGGCATCGGCATTGTGATCCAGCCACCGGCAAATCCACTCCAGCCGACGCCAATTCTTTATCACGACGACGGAGATGATGAGGTGTAAAACTGCGCGCGGCGGTTCAATTGCCGCCGTCGCGCCCGACTTCTCTGACGGTGATCTCCTGAACCACTGGCTGGCCGTCGGGGACAAAATTACGTTGGTTGCCCGGCAGCGCGGTGACCAGCGACAGTTCCATCCGCTGCATCCCGGTCTCGATGCGGCGCAGGTGATGGCCGCGAATCAAAACCTCGTGCGCGGCGAAAACCAGCTTGACATGCTGGTCGTCGCCATCGGCGGTCAATTCGGCGAACATGAATTGATCGTGCGGCAATAACAGTGAGCGCACCGGCGAAATTTCAATGCGTAATGCCTTGGCGTTTGAGCGGTTGCACGGTAAATGATGGCGGTCGTTGCACCGAGAATGAGGGGAAGGTGAGTGGGGGGGTTGCGGGGGTCCTG
>VHCO01000539.1 GCA_016871715.1 Verrucomicrobiota bacterium | reverse complement strand
CGTATTGAAAGCAAGGGGTTTTCTGTCCAGGCTGGATGGTGGTGAAACGCAACCGGTTTGCGGGAGACACAGTCCGGCGCTGCTCAGGGCGGTGGCGTGGAGGAATTGGCGGCGATTGATTGAGTTCATGGCTTTGGAGTGTTACTGACTTCTTCCACTCTTTGTCCGGCAGCGGGCGGAGCTGGATATCCTTGTACCAGGCCTCCGTCGGGCCACCGCTGTGGATTTGCAGGCCGATGGCGCCCCCCGGTCGCGTCCCCGGCGGCGAGCCGTAGTGCGGCGAAAGCCGCCACCGCGGCGGTTATCCGCATCGCGTTTTTCACAAACTGGCGACGGGAGAGATGTTCGAAAAGAGTATTCATGGGCTGTCCTTTGGGACGATGCTCACGGGTTCACCCGGACGCTTATTGGGATGTCGATGTAATGGAGATTAACGGGCGGTTCGCCGGGTTGGCCGGCACTCAGCACGCCGGTGTTCATGGCCTGCGTCACGATCCGCAGCTTGGCCCGGTATTCGCCCGGACGGTCGGCGCCCCGGAACCGGATTACGACCGGTTCCGACTCGGGAGTCGGGCCGCCGCGCAGGCCGCTCTGGCCGTCTGCGCCCAGGAACCGCAGGGTCTGCGCCGTCGCGCCCCGGTGCTCGCTGATAAACTCGACCAACCCTGCCTGTTCGCCGAGGATCAGTGCCCCGACGCCGGCCGCGTCGTCGGCCGTCAACTCCTGCATGTGGCCTGGCTCGGTGCGCGGGCAACCAGCCAGACTATACAGCACTGTGGACACCGGCTCAGCCGGAGCGTCGTCAAGCTGGCGCGGGCAGGTGCGGGGTTGGCCGTTGGCCACGGTGCGCGGCGCCGAGACCACGCTTTGTCCCGGCTTGGCCTCGGGCAGGGCGATGGGCGCGGCGTCGCTCAAGGCCAGCAGCGGCCGCAGGAGCGTCACCTCGGAGAAGTTGTCCAGGAAGATCGCGCCCGCGCCGCCGTTGTTGGCGAAGTAGCCGCCCGCGGCATCCGAGGCATTGAGCCCGCCATACCCTCCGGCTCCGAGCGCGACCAGGGACACGGGGGCGAAGACGCTGGCGATCTGGCGCCGCACGAACGTCGCGCTGGCCGTGCGCGGAATCGGTATGCCGCCCCAGAACTCGTTTCCAGCGGCGTCGGAGCGCCGGCACAAACGCATGTAGGCCGACAGCGGCTTGCCACCGGCGACCGCCAGGTCCACCGAGTACCCGGAAACGCAGCCGGGGCGGACCGGCAGCGGCAGCAGCGGATCGCAGTTCCAGAAGCAGCCGAAGCCGCGGGCCATGTCGTCCTGGCTGATGCTGCCGTCCGGGGCGGGGAGCTTCACCGACCACTTGCCGTCGCTGGCCAGCTCGTCCGTGCGCACCGCGCTCTTGGCCAGCACCCAGTCCGCGGCCGTCTCCGGCTTGTGGGCCGGGGCCTTCTCGAAGCTCGGGTTGCGGAGAGCGAAGCGGGCCGTGTCGGCGGGGTGGATGCGTTCCCGCACTTTGTGTTGGAACGGTGTCGCCGGCAGGCCGCCGGAGTTGTAGAGCGAGCAGCGCGGAAAGCCGCCCCAGGCGTAGTGCAGGAGCGCGGGCCGTTTCGCCTCCAGATGCCAGACGCGGACTTTGTCGCCGCCCTCGATGCGCGCCAGCGCCGGACGCAGCACCACATCCTGGCCGGCGACGTCAAAGCCCTCCAGCGTTCCGCCCTTGGCCACCAGACCGCTGCCGGCATGCTCGAAGGTCACGGTGAAGCCCTCGTCGTCGGCTTCGACGCGGGCAGGCACGACTGATAGGCATTTGCGTTTTCGACGCGGCTGGAGTGTGCCTGGCTCGGGGTGGCCATTCAAGGCGAAATGCGGCAGAATTGTCCGCGCTGCCAAGTGCCTGGTCGGCCTTTGGGGGCTGGCGGGCGGCCGCCCACCAGCCCCCAAAGGTGGCCGCAGTCTCCAGCAGGGCCGCTCAGAGGGCGACAGCGGCTGGAAACGGCC
>VHCO01000538.1 GCA_016871715.1 Verrucomicrobiota bacterium | reverse complement strand
AACCCCCCCACTCACCTTCCCCTCATTCTCGGTGCAACGACCGCCATCATTTACCGTGCAACCGCTCAAACGGCTTGGTTGCCGTGACCACCGGCAGCAGCCCGCTGGGGCAAGGCTGGCAACCGGGGGAATGGCGGAACTCGCGATGACAGGCCTCGAGCAATCGCTCCTTCAACAACTCCCGCCCGCGTTGTACGCGCGACTTCGCGCCGGACAGCGAAATGCCCAGCCGCCTGGCCAGTTCCTCCTGCTTGAGTCCCTCGAACTCCGTGAGCACGAGCGCCTCGCGATACGGTTCGGGCAGGCGGTCAATGATGTGGCGGAACGCGCGCTTCAGGTCCTCGACTTCGGTGGAGTTCTCCGGCAGTTCGGCGGGCAACGACTCCGGCACTTCCGACGTCGGCTTGCGCGTGCGGTAGTGGTCTATGATGGCGTTGCGCGCGACGAGGAAGAGCCAGCCTTGCACCTTGGCCGTGTCTTGGAACTCATCGAGCCGGCTTTGGAATTTGAGGAATACGTCCTGCAAAATGTCCTCCGCCGTCGCCGGGTCGGCCACCCGCACACGGATGAACTGCCCGAGTTTTGGGGAGAACTCCTTCCAGATATCTTCGACTGTCGGTTTCATTGTTCGTGCTTTTGTGTCATCGCGTCCGGCCTTATCCGCCAGGCCACTTCATCTATTGAGACGAACGAACCGCTGAATGGACGCAGCCAATCGATACGGATTTGAAGAACACTATGGGTGGAGAAATCCCGGCTGCTCCAGTTCGGCTGGCATGATGTCGATGCCGGGCGCGAACGGGCGCTACTTTGTTGCGTCCTTTTTGCCACTCGCTCGTCTTTAGAGCAAAACTGCGTCCAAAGCAATTCAACTGGATGCGCCAAGAAAGAAGAATGCGATATATGCAGAAACTAAACACACCGTCACATGTTTTTGCGCATCGAAGTTAAAATCAGGCCGAAAAACACGGTTTGCTGACGAAATCATGCGCAATTATTTATGACGCTGTGTTTAGAATGGCCTTACGCCAAAGCTCCACGACCTTCAACACCCTCGGTTTCGTCTTCCCTTGGCCTTCTATCAAGATGGGTTGGCCGAACCGTGCTGTCCATGTTCCTGGTCACAGCGAGCCTGCCGGCGACAGCCCTTGACCAAACTTCCAGCAACCGAATCAACCTCCGGCTGCAAGCTGGTGACGTTCGACCCTGGCTTGCTGTGGAAGCCGCTGAGACGGATGTCGCCATCATTGAACAAACGACGGACCTGCGGACCTGGCGGGAGTTGCTGCGCAGCCACGGCGCGGTAACGGGGGTGCCGGATTTGTCCACGCCAGGGGTGCCCCACGCCTTTTACCGTGCCGTCTTTCGGGACAAGACCGAAGAGGACGATTGGAAGAATGTGTTGGCGGCTGCTGATCCCTTTCAGTCCGTGGAACCGCCACCAGATCAGCGGGAATCGCGCTGGGTGAAGTTCGCGCTGCTGCTGGAGGCGCCGCATCGCGTCGTGTTCCAGGACAGCGCCAAGTATGCGTTTCACTACGACTTCGCGACGGTGCGGCTGCCCCAGTTCGAGAGGTTCACCAGATCCCAGTTCGATGCGGTGACGCTCCGGACCAACGGTCAAGTGGCCGTGTTGGGGGCTGTGTTGTTTCCCCCGGCGACCAACTTCCTCGAGGTGGGCATCCAATTGGCCGGCCTGGATCCGTATCCGCGTGAGGTGGTGGCCCGATGGTTCGAGACGGCGCACGCGATGCTCGATTTCGGCCCGGCCACGAAGGTGTTCTACTTGCCAACGTACGAGCAGCGCGAGGTGGCCGTGCAAAACGCGAGTTGGTTCGCCACGCGCGGCATCCAGGTAAGTTCGGCCGCGCGCTGGGTGACGAGTGACGAGATTTACGCCTCCGGTTGGGCGCTCGGCCGGCTGGTCTATGCGACCGGCAATGAAATCGCCGCGGCCTACCGAGACGGCCGTCTGCGTCCCGACGGCATTCTG
>VHCO01000537.1 GCA_016871715.1 Verrucomicrobiota bacterium | reverse complement strand
GCAAATCTACAGCGCTCCGTTCCTCGTCGAGCTCCTCTTCGCCGAGTTAGGCTCCGACCCAGCCCGAGACTGCCTGGCGCGGCTCCACGCCGACGGCACTTTCCAGGTTCATCAGGGCGGCGTCCTGGTCTGCACCGGCGACCCCGAAGCGGAGCGGGCAGCCCAACAGTGGTTGCGCGACCAACTACCTCCCTCCCGACCCCGGTCGGAGGCGACGGAACTGCTCCTCGAGGCTTGGTGGTGCCTGGTGCACCACCGGACGTTCGCGGAACAGTTGCCCCAGGAACCCGAACGGCGCGCAGGCTGGCGCAGCGCCACCCAAGGCCGCACCGTCGAACTCGCCTGGCTGAACCGCACCGCAGCCAAACCCGCCCGTTTCGAGCCGCTGCGCCTCGAACAGGTGGGTCTGGCCACCGCCGCGTCCCCACCGCCTGGATGAACCGCGTCGTCGGCCTCGAGACCGAGTACGGCTGCCTGTGCGCCGAACCGCTCCCCCCGAGCGCCGTCGTCAGCCGCGTCCGCCGATGGGCCTTCACCGAGCGTCGCCTCGGCTTAGCCGACACCCAACAGCGCGACTGGGATGAACCGGCCGGCAACGGCGGCTTTCTCTTCAATGGCGGCCGGCTCTACGTGGACATGGGCCATTTGGAGTACTGCACCCCCGAATGCCGGTCGCTGCGCGACCTGCTCCTGTACGACCAGGCCGGCGACGCGCTTCTCCGTCAAGCCCTCAGCCAACTCGGCCTAGCCAGCCAGGCCGGCTTCGTCCGCAACAACATCGACCACTGCACCGGCGCCACCTTCGGCTGCCACGAGAACTTCCTCGTCCGTCGCTCCGCCCCGCTCACCGAAGCGAATGTCCTCTCCCTGCTCGCCTTCCTCACCCTCCGCGTCCTCTATACCGGCGCCGGCCGCGTCGGCGCCACCGCCGGCGCCCAATTCCGCGGTGACCTCGAACGCGCCGGGGCCGACCCCGGCTTCCAAATCAGCCAGCGCGCCGACTACATCAACAACGAGCTCTTTGAGTGGGTCCAGTTCAACCGCGCCCTCATCAACACCCGCGACGAACCGTTGGCCGATCCGCGCCATTACCGCCGACTCCACCTCCTGCTGGGCGACACCAATGTCCTGCCCGAAAGCCTCGCCCTCAAAATCGGCACCACCGCTTTGGTCCTCGACTTGCTCGAGGCCGGGCAACTGCCCCGCATCGCGCTCGCCGACGCCGTCCTCACCTTCCGCCTCCTCTCCCACCAAACCGACGGGCCGTGGCGCGTCTTCCTCGCCGACGGCAGCAGGGCCGATGCCCTCGAGTTGCTGCAGGCCTATTGCACGGCTGCCTGGCGCGAACTCCACGGGCGCGACCCGGAAACCGACCTGACCCTCCGCCTCTGGAAACGAACCTTGCGCGCCCTCGACCAGGACCCCGAGAGCTTGGTGGGCCGGGTGGACTGGATCACCAAGCGCTGGTTACTGTGCCAGTTCGTTCAGGCCGAGCACATCGCCTGGAACCACCCCTGGCTGGCCGCCCAAGACCTCGAATACCATCACCTCGACCCCCAGCGCAACCTCGGTTGGCCCCTCGCCCACCCTAACAACCCCTGGACCTTCACCCCAGCCGATACCGCCCACGCCACCGAACAGCCGCCGCCCGACACGCGCGCCCATGCCCGCGCCGCCGCCATGCGCGCGCTCGCGCCCAGCGGACTGCGCTACTACGTGGACTGGGAAGTGATCGACGCCGAGGGCCTACCGGCCCTCACCTTGGGCGATCCCCTCGAGCCCCGCCCACCCGAACTCCGCGCCTGGCAAGTGTTGCTCGCCCGAGAACTCCCCGCGCTCACGCGAGCCCCGGCCACGCCGCCGCCCAACGGCTAGCGGACGCAGGGACACAAGGACGCAGGGCCCGAATCCTTAGCCTGCCGCACAGAAGCGCAAAGACACACGACCCAGGCTGCGGTCGGAGGCGGAGCTTTGGGCGCTGGCCGGCTTTGGCCCCCAGGCAACGC
>VHCO01000536.1 GCA_016871715.1 Verrucomicrobiota bacterium | reverse complement strand
CCCGCCAGCCCCCAAAGGCCGACCAGGCACTTGGCAGCGGACAATTCTGCCGCATTTCGCCTTGACTGGCCACCCCGAGCCAGGCACACTCCAGCCGCGTCGAAAAAGCAAATGCCTATCAGTCAGTCAGTTGAAACGCGGCGCGAAAGCCGTCAGGGATTCTTCGTTGAGGTAAGCCTGATACCGGTAGTTCAACAGCACATCGCCGACGCCGTTAACCGAGTCACCGTCCTCCCAAGCAAAGCCGTAAGGAACGGTGTAACTGAACTGGTGGGTTTGGCTGAAAACAGGCCATTCCTGCGTGAACGTCAGGTCCAACGTGCGTGTCTGCGGGTCGAAAAGTCTGTCCACGCCATAGATCGCATTCCCGATGTGCTGCACTACTCCCTTTTCCTGGTTGTAGGCTTCCTCGACGAGGAATGAGTTGTCCATGATGCCTTCGACGGGGCGGAGTGGTTGCTCCGCGCTTGCAGCCGCCGTGACGAGCAACAGGGACGAAATCAGAACGCACTTGGTAGGGCGCGCCACTCCGAGGGCGCTGCAGACCAAGGCCGACCACCCGGCCGACGCGCACGGAGCGACGCGCCCTACCTTCAGTTGTCCGATCAACTCTGAGTTTCTCATGCGGGTTTAGAATAGGGACCGCCAGCGCACTCCGCCAACGGCGGCTTGCGATTCTTTGGCGGTGGATTGCTATGCCTCGATGGAGTACGCGCCGGAATTCTGGGCGGCTTTCTGAGTCGGAGTCTTGAAGGGATAAAGCCCCGGACAACAACCCATCGTCTGGCAAAACGCCTGGCTGAAGTGGCTGAGACTGGAATAGCCGACTTCCAGCGCCGCCTCGGTCACGTTGTATTCGCCCGAGCGCAGCAACTCCGCCGCCCGCTCCATGCGCAGTTTGCGTAGGTACTGCGGAATGGTCATCCCGGTCGCGCGAGAAAAGGTCCGGCTCAAATAATAATGGCTGCAACCGATCTTGCGCCCCAGTTCCTCGAGCGTCGGCGGCTCGGCGAGATTTTGTTTCAGCAGAAAAAGCACCTGCTCGACGCGTTCGCCTGCCACGCGCTGTTGCCGCGTGCAAAACAATTCCGCCTCTGGCGGGGGCTGCACCAGAAACGTGACGGCCAGTTCGAGCGCCTTGCACCGATACCAAACGGGCTGGGCTGCCGCATAAACTGGCGGCTGCCGGAGAGTCGCCACGATTTGCTGCTGGCTTGCCGTCAAACGCGTTGTCGTGCCGGACACGAGTTGACCGGGAGCGCCTTGGATTGCGCCGCGCACAATCGGGTGCAACATCGCTTCCATGCCGGCCAGGTGCTTCGCCAAAAACGCGCAGGAAAATTCCACCGTGAGAAATTGGTGACGCTGGTGCGCAGTGCGTTTCGCGACCAACGGCTCGTCCGCCCGGTGATAAAAGCCCACGGTGTTCGGCGTGAACTCCGTGCGTCCGCCGCGGCCTTCGACGAAGCCCTCGCCCGCCAGATTCAGGCAAAGCTCAACGCAATCCGGATGGAAACTCGCCGCCCAATCGAACTCGCGCTTCGCCACGAAGTCGTGCCACTCGATGCTGTAGCCTGCGCCGTGAAAATTGCCGAACAGCGGCTGCCAGCCCGCGCCCACGTCGCGCCACACGTCCGCTTCGCTGAAATGCGGCGCGTTGCCCGCCTGAGGTTTGCCTGGCGGGCGCTCGGACTGCGTGGCTGACGAACTGGAACTCATCGTGGCAATGCGCTTGAGTCGAGAATACCGTGACTTTCGGCGAAGAAATCACGGCTGGCAAGGTGGGAAATCAGCGCCTTCACATCGGGATCGCACCCCGCCCACGCGACGCCGCGCATACGCTCCTTTGATTCACTCCGCAACCTGCCGACAATAATTCGCAAGCGACCGGCAGCCACACATCCACGCACTGGTCAGCGAAGGAGTGTTCCTGCCGGACGGCACATTTCTCCCGTTGCCCAAGCTGGCGATCGAACCGTTCCTCACGCTTTGGGAGCAGGAGGTTTTCGCGCTGCTGGTGGCCGAGGGCAAGA
>VHCO01000535.1 GCA_016871715.1 Verrucomicrobiota bacterium | reverse complement strand
GCGTTCGCGCGCGGTTTTATTGTCGCCGGTTTTGATGGCGACGGCGCTGTTAGCGGCGAAGACCGTCTTGCCGGTACCTTCCATGGCGCCGCCGGACCAGTCGAAGGCGCCTGTGAAGGTGAGGGTGCCGGTGCCGCCGAGGGTGCCGGTCGGAGCTAACTCGAAGCGGGACGGGACGGTTTGGGAGAAATCGGCCTGGTAGATGGCGCCGTCGACGCGGAAGAGGCCGGCTCCGCCGAGGGTGACGGAGGCGGTGTTGATGAAGGTGCCGCCGGAGAAGGAGTTGGTGGCGTTGGCGGCAGTTTGCCAGTTGCCGCCGACGGTGCCGCCGCGGCGCAGGCTCAGTCGGCCAGCCTCGACCGAGACGATGCCGGCGTTGAGGAGGGTGTAGTCGAAGGTGAAGGTGGCGGTGCCGGCGGATTTGCGGAGGATGCCGGCGTTATTGAAGGTGCCACCGGCGCCGAACCAGTAGTCGATGACGGCGTCGGTCTGGAGGTCGAGGGTGCTGCCGCCCAGGTTATTCCAGACGGTACCGCCGCCGAGGCTGAGGCGGTGAGCCGAGGTCCAAGTGACGGTGGTGGCGTTGTCGATGGTGCGCTCGCGGGCGGTTTTGTTGTCGCCGGTTTTGATGGCGACGGTGCTGTTGGCGGCGAAGACCGTCTTGCCGGTACCTTCCATGGCGCCGCCGGACCAGTCGAAGGCGCCGGTGATGGTGAGGGTGCCGGTGCCGCTGAGGGTACCGCCGGAGGCTAGATGCAGCAGGCCGCCAGGTAGCACGGTCCCCGCGCCGGCCAGGTTGAGTGTGTTGCCGCTGCCGAGCAGGAGGGTCTGGGTGCCCGTGGGGTTGCCCAACTCGAGGGCGGCTACAGATATGGCTCCGTTGACCGTAACCGTGTAGCTCCCCGCAGCGTTGATGATTGCGGTGTCCGCCAAGCCGGGAGGGACGCCCGTGCTCCACTTCGATCCGTCGTTCCAGTTACCGTTGGTGGCGAAGAGCCAGGTGGCCGTGGCGGCGTGGGTAGAGATCGAGAGCAGCAGCAGCGATCCCAGGAGCAGCGTGAGCCTCGAGCCCGGTCGAGCGACGGTTGGGCGACGGTTCCTGCGGAGGTTTGAGGCGCTTGGGATGGGCTGTGGAATACCGACGGGTGCATGCTTCATAGAGTCTTGTTACCCTACCGAGGGGCTGGCGCTCACGGCGATACTGCGGCGACGACCGGCAGCGGCGGCCGGGTCAGAGATCAGCGAATCGGGCACGCTCTGCCCGACCTGGAGTCCGACTCCTACGCCCGCCGCTGGCCGATGACGTAACACTTATCACTTATAGTGTCGAGCCGGTGTTCTTATCAAGTTTGTGAGGGTGTGTCAAGACTCCGCGGTCACTCTGCAGCCGCGCTAATGTTGCCGGAGCACCGTGGCGGGGTGGGCTGTTGCAGAGGTGGCGGTTTGGCGCGTCGAGGTTTGCAGTTGCCACCGCTGGGGTCAGCGGGCCAGAGTCTGCGCGCGATGACACCAGCGCCAGCGCAGCCAGACCTAAGGCCGAGCAGCCGGAAACAGGTTGGAGGCTGGATCGGCTATCGGGTCGGCGGAGGGGTTTGCGGGCTTCGAGGGCCGGGCTGGGTTGGGGATGGAGGGTCATGAGTCTGCACGGGTTGGATTGGGCGATTGTGGGGGTGTACCTGGTGGGGTGCATGGCTGCGGGATTGGCCATGCGCCGGTTTGTGCGCGGGGTGGAGGATTTCGCGGTGGCGGCGCGGCAGATGGATTTGAACCTGGGGATTGCGTCGTTGGCGGCGACGGAGTTGGGCTTAGTGACGATCATGTACACGGCCCAACTGGGGTTCGAGAAGGGTTTTGCCGGGGCGGTGGTGGGGTTGATCATGGCCTTGGCGATGTATTTGGTGGGGGCCTCGGGTTTTGTGATTGGGCCGTTGCGGCGGGCTGGGGTGATGACGATTCCGGAGCTCTTCGAGCGGCGTTTTGGGGTGTCGGTGCGGTGGTTGGCGGGTTGGTTTGTGGTGTTGGGGGGGGTGTTGAACATGGGGATTTTCCTTCGGTTG
>VHCO01000534.1 GCA_016871715.1 Verrucomicrobiota bacterium | reverse complement strand
CAGGATTACGTCGAGGACCGCAACGGCAACGGCCAAGCCGACACCGGCGAATGGTCCTTCAACTCCGCGAACACCGACGGGATTGGTTTGGGTGACCTTCAGGAGTACGAGCTGACGTTCAATGTTATGGTGAACGACCCAGCCCAGGACTACGGCAACGAACAGAACAGCCAGTTCGAGCCCACGCTCGTCGTGCTCGATGGCAATGTCGTGGTGGCCTACGTCGACTCGAATCAGGGCATCTACGCCGGTGGGGAAGCCGACCCAAGCTGTGTCCCGGGAACCCCGCACTTTGTGGGATACGCGGTGTCGCGCAACGGCGGCGCAAGCTTTCTGGACCAGGGAGGTCCACACCCAGCGCCGGGCGAGGAAGGGGACTACAAAGGAGACTTTGGGGATCCGGTCCTGGCCGTGGACGACGAAAGGCGGATTGTGTACCTTTGTAGCAATCCCAGCCGGTTTGCGGGATTCCAGTACGGGATCAGGCTGTGGAGATCCACAGATGGGGGTCTGGCCTTCTCGCCGCCGGCAACCCTCGCGCCAAATGTCACAGGGGCTGACAAGCCTTGGATCGCGGTGGACAACTACCCCGGAACCGGCCGGCACGACGTTTACGCCGTCGTCAAGGGACAAGTGGACACCCAGGGGGCTTGGATTGTGCGGTCGACCGACGGTCAAGGGAGTGTCTGGACGAGTCGTGCGGTCCGAGTGACCGACGCGAGTGTGGCGGCTCATGGGCCGATCATCGTCGTCAGACCCGACCACACCGTGTTCCTGTTTTGGTGCGACGATCCGGTTGGCGCGGGGAACCTCACCATCAAGGCGCTGAACCTGGGTACGAGGGCCGAGAATGCGTTCAGCACTCCGCCCAACTTGCCGCCGCCCGTGACGGTTTCCACCATCACTCACCCAGAGTTTATCGTTCCACTGAGACGCTCGAACTCTGCCGCTTCTAGCGACTACTTCCGGGCCTTCCCGATGCCGGTGGCGACGGTGGCCCCGTCCAGCGGGCATCTCTACGTGGCGCTGCCGGACAAAGGAGTTGGGGCCGACCAGATGGACATTTATTTCACGCAGTCGAGCGATGGGGTGAACTGGGCACCGCGGGTACGGGTCAACAACGACACGACTTCCAACGACCAATGGATGCCGGCGATGGCGGTGAAGCCGGACGGAAGCCAATTATTCATGGCCTGGTATGACCGGCGGTTGGACCCAGCCAACAACTCGCTGATCGACGTGTATGGCGTGGTCGTTCCCCTGCCGACCAGCGGGTCGCTTCAGTCGCTCTTCAACTTTCGGATCGGCACGCAGAGTTTCCCTCCGGTCTTCGCCGGCACGCTGATCACGTATAACGATCTGGGATACTTCGATCCGGTCTATCCGCCCTTTGGAGTCCCCCTGCCGTTTGGGGATCCCAACGAGGACTGCATTCCGACGTCCTCGGTCTACGCTCACCACGTCGGCGAGTACAACGGCGCCTGGGCGGACGATGTGCGGGTGCACTTGGTGTGGTCTGACAACCGTGATGACAGCTTCGGGACCCTGGTGGTGCGCAAGCAACCGAACATCCGGGCGATTCGACTGACCTGGCCGGCCTGGTAAGGGTGACTGGGCTTACGCTTCCGCGGTTCATCCGAATAACTGGGGACAATATGCAAATGTGGCTGACCCTTTCGTGGTTCTTAGTGGCTGTTGCCTCGGCTAGCACGTTGCACAGCCAGAGCAGCTTCTGGATTCGCAACCGGATTCTGGCCGACAGCCTAGACGCGCCGACCTACAACAGCGACGGCGAACCGCTTGAAGGACCTCAGTATCGCGCGGAAGTCTATGGTGGACCTGCACCCGAGTCCCTCGAGCCCGTGTGCGAGCAGACCGTTTGGCTGACTTATCGGGCATGCGCCCGGGTGGCAATGCCTCTTGAGACCAACGGCTATTTCGGTCGGGCCAACCCAGCGGAGGCTCTGGTGGTGTCAGTCCCGCCGGGGCGTGAAGCCTGGCTTCAAGTCCGCGCGTGGGACGCTCGCCTGGGGGACACCTATGAGGCTGCGGTGGCGCGAGGGCTTGGGGGCTACGGCGAGTCTGCGCTCTTCAGAAAGGCTGGGG
>VHCO01000533.1 GCA_016871715.1 Verrucomicrobiota bacterium | reverse complement strand
TCCCCTGCACGCCCGACAAGGGGAAGTGCTAGCCGGACGGCAAGGGCGTCCGCCGCGAGGCGGAGTCTGAAGGAAGCCGCAGGCAAAACGCCACCGTGATGAACAAGAACCGCATACGAGGCACTGCGATGGAGATGAGACGGCAAATATCGTTGAAGTCCGAAGCTTGTCCGGAAGGTCGTGGTGTAGATGCGGCGCAGATGAGCGCGGAGGTGTGTGCGCATTACCCGGGGAGACCTCGGCCGCTGCCCTAGTGGCTACCGCCCTCGAGAGATGGTGGGAAGGCGGGCGAGGAGTCAGCCGAGGGCATAGTAGGCGCAGCGACGCGCTGAAGGCCCGAAGGAAGAACGGGGCGTATCGCCGGTCGGAACGATGAGCGCTGAAGACGCAGACCTGAAGGCTGAGATGCCGGAGCTGGACCTGTGGTGGAGCGGCCGGAAGCGGCGAAGCCACGGGATCGAAAGCGCGTCAAGGGTCAGGGTCAGGACCGAGCCCAGGAACGCCGCAGGCCGGGTCACGATGGAAGCCGTCGTGAGCCGGGAGAACATGCTGCTGGCCTTGCGGGCCGTGGAGCGCAACCAAGGGGCGGCCGGGGTCGATGGGATGACCACGGGGCAACTGCGGGGGCATTTGCGGCAGCAATGGGAGCAGATCAAGGCGCAACTTCTGGCGGGGAACTACCAGCCGCACCTTGTACGGCGAGCGAGTGGACATCCCCAAGCCGGGAGGAGGGACGAGGATGCTGGGGTGTCACGTGTACGTGAAGTCGCGCCGGGCTGGGGAACGGGTGATGGCGTCGCTGAAGGCGTTTCTGACGGGCAAGCTGCGGCTCAAAGTCAACGAGGCGAAAAGCTCGGTGACCCGCCCGTGGGAGGCGAAGTTTCTTGGCTACAGCATGACGGTGCAGCGTCAGCCGCGGCTGAAAGTCGCGGCACGATCGGTGGAACGTTTCAAGGACAAGGTGCGAGAACTGATCCGACAGGGTCGGGGACGCAACCTGGAGCGTTTCATCGCGAAGGACCTCAACCCCGTGGTGAGGGGCTGAGCGAACTACTACCGGAAAGCCACGACATATGGCGTGTTCGGGGACCTGGACGGGTGGCTGCGGCGCAAGCTGCGATGCCTGATCTGGCGAAGCTGGAAGCGGGTTTACACCCGCGCTCGGCGCCTGATCGCCCTGGGGTTCACCAAGGCCAAAGCGTGGCGCTGTGCTTGTAACGGGCGCGGTCCGTGGTGGAACGCCGGTTCCTCACACATGAATGATGCCTATACCCTACCGCCACGTTCCAGCGGATGGGGTTGGTCTCCCTGCTGGCAACCGTCAAAGCCTATGCCTGAACACCAACGTTTCATTCCAACCGCCGCGATACGGAACCGTACGTCCGGAGGTGTGGGGGGACGGCGGGGGTAACCTCGCCTCCCACCCGATTCGAGTTCGTGAAAACAAAAAACAGAGAGAATGGGTGTCAGTGCTACCTGACAGACCAGAGCCTATTTGAGGGCCTCAAGAAGTGCGACAACGAACTGGCGGAAAAATGTCGGCATAAGGGCTGTCAGCGCTGCTCGGGCGTGTTGCACCGTTCCGATTATAAGCGCAAGCCTCGTGGCGGCCCCCCCCTCGGACCAACCGCCTCCGGACATTTACCGCGACAGTTTCTGCTGTGATCAAGAGGGATGTCGCAAACGCCACACGCCACCGTCGATCCGGTTCTTAGGACGCAAGGTCCAGTATTTTCTCCGGTGCCCCTTTAGCCAGGCCCGCATGATCGAGGCCACCGACGCAGGCAAGGTGTTCTACAAGACCGAGCATAACGCGGTGGGCCGGTTCCCCGAGCCGGGGGACGAGGACCGACTCGCGGGTCCCGCGCGCAACTGCGCTTTTTCGGCGGCAGACACCGACCGGGACCCCCGGCCCCACCGAAAACCAAAGCGGCGCTGAAGGGCACCCACTCCAAACGCTGCGCGACCTGGGCCATCCTACCCGAGACCCGGCAAGCGGCCGGCGGCTTTCACTCGGCACTGACCCGGTAGAACCGCGGCCGGCTCGGGTCGGTTTGCGTGCCATCATCGATCCACTCGAAGACGCCGGGGGCGGGTTGGCTGAAGGTGGGCTGGGCGATCTCGCGCCACAGCGGGAGCGCCG
>VHCO01000532.1 GCA_016871715.1 Verrucomicrobiota bacterium | reverse complement strand
CGTGTTGCTGTCCCTTGCCTTCCAACCACTTGCGGTGACGGGGAAACAAGTAGACAAGGAAACGAGTAGACAAGGGGTCGCCGCGCCCGCGACCACCGGTTTGTTCCGCACGACCGTGACCGTGGACAGCCCCAGCCGCCGCGCGCGATTGGAGGCGTTGGGGGTGGTGGTGTTGAGCGAGCCAGACCCTTCGGGTTTCCGAAAACCCGAAGGGTCTACCGTCGTCATCCTCGCCACTGCCGACCAACTGGAGAGCCTGGCCCGCCTGCGCTTCGAGCCGCGCGGAACGGATGACGCGGACGCGCTGATTGCCGCCCACGCGACCGAAAAGCCATGGCTGGCCGCCGCGTGGGGGGAGTTAAGGCAACGGATAGAAACGGAGCAACGGATAGGAACGGATAAACGGATGGCGATCGCCGCGGCGAATCCATCCGCTTATCCGCTGCAATCCGTTGCCCAACTTTCCTCCCTTGACTTCGACGGCGACGGCCTCACCAACACCGAGGAAGCGTGGTGGTGCACCGACCCGCTGAACCCCAACAGCGACGGCGACGCGCAGGGGTTCACCGACGGCCAGGAAGTGCGGGCGCTGCTGGACTTCACGCTGCCGCGCAATGTGCGCTGGGGCTATGGCCCGCCGTTCGGCCCGCCGGCCGCGTGGCCGAATTTCAACGATCGGAACGGCACGCACGTCAACGTGTGCAACGACGGCGACTTCGACACCATCCCCGACTACGCCGAGGTCTACATGGTGGGGACGCGCGTGCCGGAGGAGTCCACCGACCGCGACAAGTTCGACGACGGGCAGGAGCTGTTCGGGATCACCTACTGCCCCGGCGCGCCCACCAACTGCGGCTACGGCAGTTTTCCAGCCATCGAGTACTGGAACTTCATCCAGGCACGCGTGCCCGACTGGGTACTGCCGCCCGGCGACAACCCGCTGGTGGCAGCCTTCCCCGTGCCGGAGGTCTCCGTGACGCCCGGCTCCTGGCGCGTGGAGCGGGTGACGACGATCACCACGTCGCAGGGGGAGATGACGCAGACGAGCAATACCTATGAGACGAGCGTTTTGCGCGGACAGGGCACGAGCATTGCCAATGCGGTGACGTGGAACAATTGGGAGGAGGTCTCTGAGGCAGTCGAAACACCGCTCAATTCCGCCATGTTGACAACTGCTCATGTCCCCGCTGCTCCAAATCCTGTTGTGATCCCCATTTTTGTCGCATTGGCGGCTGCTGGAGGCACGGCAGCAACCGTCTCGGCCATTGCCGGTTCAGTATCCGCAATTGCCGATGTCGTTCAAACAGGCCACACACTGAGGGACGACACTGGAAAAAAGACCATTGCGGAACTCCAGAACATAGGCAAATACACCTCGGAACTGGCACAAGGCGTGCGTACAACCAACGACCGACTGCTCTCTGTGCAGACCAGCCTGGACGAGGGCTTCCAAGGTGTTCAGGGTTCACTCAATCTTGGGTTTCAAAATGTCGCGTCTTCTCTAAATAGTGGCTTTGCGGCAATCGGTGGGTCGCTTGATGGCATTCACTACGCCATTGATCGACAAGGTCAACTCCTCGCTCGCGGTCTTTACGACATCAGCTATCAACTCTCTCGCCCGCGCTACACCGAAACCCGCACCAACGGCCACTCCTGGGGCGGCGCACAGACCACCACTCACGAAGTCTACGAGGAACACTCCATTTCGGAAGGGGAAGCATTCACCACCGGCCAGAACTGGAGCACTGCCTGGGCCGTGGACTCCAGCCATGCGGCCGATCTGACCTTCGAGTTCACGGTCAAGAACACGGGCACGGAGTACGCCCGCGAGCTGTCGGGGATCGTGGTCAACGTCTACCTCGGCGATGACGCCAGCCCGACGATCTCCTATCCCGCCTGGGAAAAGTTCCCCAACGGCAAGATCGAGAACCTCTTCCCGGTCGGCCCCAACACGCCGCCCGGCCAGCTCAGCCAGCGTACTTTCGTCACGAACCGCATCCCCCTCTCGCTGGAGCAGATGAAGCGGATTGACCTGGGCGAGCGGCTGACGGTCAAGGTGGAGAGCTACAGCTACGGCGCAGACGAGCTGTTCTACACCAACGCGGTGACCGGCGGCGTGACGGTCTACATCGAGGACGGCGTGGAGGACGGCGACGAGACGGTGG
>VHCO01000531.1 GCA_016871715.1 Verrucomicrobiota bacterium | reverse complement strand
GCATCGGGAGGCTGAGGACGTCGCGAGAGGCTTTTTCCGACTCGGGGAAGTCGCCCCACTTGTTACCGGTGCTGGCAAAGACGGGTTGCTCGTGAAGGCACTTCGGGTAGTAAACGGCGGTCGGAATGCCCTTCTCTTTGAGCTTCGCGGCGACCGAGTCGCGATCCCGCACCCGGATGGTGTACTGGGCGTACACGTGGGTGTTGCCGGAAGCGGCGGGGGGAGGGCGGAGAGCGAGTGGGCGGTAAGCCGGTGCGTCGGTGGCCGGTAAGCCGGTGGGGGGTGAGGCGGTAGCTGAATCGGAGGATGGAGGGCGGAGGACAGAGGTCGCGGAGCAGAGATCAGACAAGAGAGAGGTATAGCGGGCGCCGATGCGGTTCCGGGCGCCGACTTCGTCTTGGAAGTGCGGCAGTTTAGCCAGAAGGACGGCAGCTTGGAGGGTGTCGAGGCGGCCGTTCATGCCCAGGTACGGGTGGTGATGGCGCTTGAGGCCGCCGTGCGTGCGAATCGCGCGCATGCGCTCGGCGAGGGCCTCGTCGTTGGTGAAGAGGGCGCCGCCGTCGCCGTAGCAACCGAGGGGTTTAGCGGGGAAAAAACTGGTGCTGCCGATCAGCGTGACGCCACAGCTACGGCGGCCATTCTGCGTCGCACCAAAGCTCTGGGCGCCGTCTTCGATGACAGCGATGTTGTGTTTCGCGGCGATTGAGTTGATGCGTTCGTAAGCGGGCATCTGGCCGAATAGGCTGACGGGGATGAGCGCCTTGGTGCGGGACGTGATGGCAGGCTCGATCAGATCGATGTTGATGTTGAACGAAGCGGGGTCGATGTCGACAAAGACGGGCTTGGCGCCGACCAAGCCGATGACCTCAGCAGTGCTGATCCAGGTGAAGGGGACAGTGATCACCTCATCGCCGGGGCCGATGGCCAAGGCGCGCAGGGCGATCTCGAGGCTGTCGGTGCCGCTGGCGGCGGTGATGCAGTGGTTGACCCCGACGTAGGACGCCAAGGCTGCCTCGAGTTCTGCAATCTCCGGTCCCATGATGAACTGGCCGTGGTCGAGGACGGCCTGGATGCGGCGATCGATGTCGGCCTTATGCCGCTGGTACTGGGACTTGAGATCGATGAATTGCATCAGGGAGGGGACAACGGACTACAGGGGAAACGCTGAAATGCTGAAAGCGCGGGGGCCGAAGGCCGGTTCTCAGTTATTCGTTATCGGTTATCGGGGGGGACGGCAAAGGCCAGTTATCAGTTATCGGTTCTCGGTTATCAGGGGGGCAGCGGGGCAGTACGTCGGTGCGTCGGTGGGCGGTAGGCGGTAGGCGCTCATCAGGAGTGAGGGGACAGGGAGGAACAAGCGGTCCTCAGTTATCGGTTCTCGGTTATTAGGGGGACCCAAAGGCCAGTTATCAGTTATTGGTTATCGGTTATCAGGGGGCGCCAAAGACAAAGGCTGAGGGCGGAAACCGGAAACCTGAAAGGCTGGGGTGTTGGACACGCAAACGCCCAGAGGCCAACCAGGCGTCGGCACGATTCGGGAAACACGCCGCCGCTTCAAAGGAGCCTGCGCGTGCGTGTGACCCAATACTCGGGCCGCCGATGGCCGTGAGCAATCGCCAAGACCCAGATGCTGTCGGCCCAGATGTGGTAGGCGATGTAGTAGCGGAACACTTTGAGGTTCACGCGCCGATAGCCCCTTGCTCTCAACCGTGGCAGCTCGGGGTGCCCCTGGATCCAAAGCAGCGTCTCGCGCGCTTCTTCCTTCAGGCGCAGGCCCAGGCCTGGTTCGATCTCTTCATAGCGTTCCACCGCTTCCTTCAACTCCGCTTCGGCCTCCTGAAGGATTTCCAGCTTCACGAGGGGAAGCGACGATCGAGATCGGCAAATACTGCTTCCAAAGACCTTGTCCGAGCCGTGCCCGCTTCGACGAGCTTCAGGCGACGGCAGATTTCCTCCTCCCAGGCACTGTCCGCTTCGGGGGAGAACTCCTGGTCCGGCTCGGAGAGGTCCAGTAAGATTCGCGCCAGCGTGATTCGCTGGTTAGACGGCAGCTCCAAGGCGTCTTTGGCTAGTTCAGAAATCGCTTTCACGGGAAGGCAGTGGGGTCAAACATGTACATCAGCGGGGTCAGTCCCGGCTATTGGCCAGTCGGGCCTGGCGGGGGAGGGAAAGGCGAGC
>VHCO01000530.1 GCA_016871715.1 Verrucomicrobiota bacterium | reverse complement strand
GCTGGCCTGGGTCGTGTCGCTGCGCCGTCCTAGTTCGCGGCGGAGACCGTGATCATGGCCTCGGTCCATTCGCGCAGGTGCCAGCCCTCGGTCTGGAGGTCGGTCGTCAGGATATGGCGTCCCGGCTTCGCGGTGACCGGCACGGTCAGGCGCAACTGGACGACCCCTTCCTGCCGCCGGCTGACGCGGATCGGGTTGGGGCTGGCGGAGGTTAGGCTCCAACCGGCCGGCAATTGGAGGTGAGGTCGGAAGAGGCGCTCGCGCGGTGAATGGTTCCAGAGGCGCAACTCGAGTTCGAGGGTCTCGCCGGCACGCGCGGCGGCAGCGTACGGGTAGAACCGGGCCCAGCCCTCGTCCAGGCCGTAGTTGGGGTCGTCCCACGGGAACAGGGCGCCCAGGAGAGCCACGCGCTGTTCGAGAACGGTCTGCATGTGGTCGAGTTGTGCGGCCGAGAAGCGGAAGGTAGGCTGGAGGTGTTGGTTAATGAGGAGCGCTTCGGGCGCCTGGCGCTTAACGTAATCGAGGCAGAAGAAGTAGCCCATGCCAGGATGCAGGAGGTTGCGGTTGAGCAGGCAGTAATCGTCGATGCCGGAGGGGGTGAAGGAATCGCCGATGAACAAGATGGGGTCGGCCCCTTCCTTTTTCACGAGCAAGGCGTCGTGGTGGAACGTCTGGCCCGGGAAATAGGTGAGGGCGATCTCGAATTCTCGCCAGCGCCAAGGCGCCCCGCTGGTAGGGCGTCCGGAGACGTGGATGGGGTTGGTGGTCAAGCAGGGGAGGCGATAGGCCGCCGGGCGGGTGAGGATGTCCCAATTCTCGCGCGAGGCATGGACGGTGGCGCCGGACCACTCGACGACCTTGGCGACTTGGTCGGTATGGTCGTCATGGTAATGGGTGACGAAGACGTGTTCGAGGGCATCGAGTTGGCCGGCGGCTTGGAGTTTCTTGAGTTCATCGATGATGCGCTGGCTGCCGCAGTCGATGAGGAACCCCTTCTTGTCCGCCGAGAGGATCAGCCGGGCGTTGCTAATCGGCACGATCCAAGGCGGCAAGTCCTGTACGGTTTCAGCCAGCGGCATCCAGTCCACGGTCGCCTCCGGACCGAGCACGCGTTTGGCTTTGGCCAACATGTGCTCATCGCGGAAGTGCCAGCGCGATGCGTCGATCGACAGGTAGTTGGCATAGAACGCCCGGATGCGGCTCCGCAGCAGGGCGATCGCCTCGGCCGGTTGGCGGATGACCGGGCCGCGGGCGGGGATGAGCAGGTCGGGTTGGGCCGCGGTCAACCGTTCGAGGCTGGTCATCAGTTCGCCCAAGCGGGCGGCATACCCGTGATAGCCGCCGACCTTGGCGGCGGGGATCGCATCTTGGAGGCTGTAGAGATCGAACAGCCGGCCGTCGCCGTAGATGAGTTCGCCGGTGAAAGCGATGCGAACGCCGGCGAGTTCGATCAGGTAGGCGACTGCGCCCCGGGTGTATCCCGGGGCGTCGAGCACCTGCACTTCGAGTTCGTTCCAAGTAAAAGTCTCGCCGCCTCGGACGGCTCGGTCGACTGCGATCGGCTGGCGCAGGACCTTGGTGGTTTGCTGGGCATAATCGTGAAAGCGTTTGGTCTCGAAGCCCGACCAGAATTCCTCCACTTGGGTGAAGCTGGCCAACTCGGCTTCGGGTGCGACCACTCGGACGCCCGCGGCCAGCAGGCCGAGGGCGGCCGCGACGACATCGCGCCGGTGGTGGGTAAGGAGGACGGTGTCTGCGGGCGGGGGATTTTCGCGTGGATCGCCGTAAACGGCCAGGGTCTTGCCTGCTCGTTCGAGTCGGGCGCCGTTCACCGCGCCGCTCACCAGGTGCAGGCCGGGGACGATCTCAGTGAGTTGGCTCGATGCGGCGGCGCAGGTGAGGCTGGCTGGCAGCAGCGAGAGCAGGGCCAAAGCGCGTATCCGTTGAGCCGGTGTGTGCATGGGGGTATTCTGCGCGCACTGGCTGGCTGGCGTCAAATAGAGGCACGCTAAAGGTGAGGCTCCCGCGACCGTAGCCGACCCGCCCGAAAACAGTGGGAAGGTTGGGTCGGCGCGGCTCGGCAGCCTCGCCCTACCACGCCGCAAGAGGTAGGGCTGGACCGCCGGGCCAGCCGCGGGGGTCACGGGGCGAAACGAGGGATCGACCAAACTCGGCGCGCCCGATCTTCCACCGTTTC
>VHCO01000529.1 GCA_016871715.1 Verrucomicrobiota bacterium | reverse complement strand
CGACGGTGATCTCGTGCCTGGAGGATTTGCTCGATGGTGGTGGGCAAGGAAGGTTTGCTGCCAGGCCTGACGGGGCGGTCGTCGGCCAGGACGTGGAAGACTTGGTTGGCGCCTAAGACCGCCGCCGCCTTTTGCATAGCCGCTGACATGGTTTTGTAGCCACCCGACAGGCAGACGTAGCGTTCATCCGGGTGGGCAGCGGTCTCGAGCATCCAACGGTAGAGAACCTCCTCGAACTGAAAATGGTCGTGCTCGGAGGTGAATTCTCTGAACCCAGCTACCCGACAGAGAGTCAGGCGCGTGTTGGGGGCATGGCGGGCGAAGAACGTCTTGACGAGCGAGACGTCGGTCGTCTCGGTGGTCAACACGTGCACGGCGTCGAACGTAACTCCGGGCAGCAGGAATGCCTCCGGCACCACGGCCGGCGCCGTCCCGAGCGAGACGCAGAGGACCGGTTTAGCCGGCATTGGAGCGGGGGCGGTCATCGCTGAGGTCGGTCGGTCCGGGCGGGGATGTCGGTCCGGGGGATCATGGTCGGTTGTCAGCGGGAGCCAGGGGCGGCGGTGACGGTCATGGTCATTGGGCAAGGATGCCGCTGGCGGGTGCGCCCCCACGGGAGGGACGGCCGAGCACGCGCTGTGCGGGAGCCTCAAAGACAAGCAAGGCGAAGGTCCCGTTTGGCCGGCGGACTGGGCGGAGGTAGACGGCGCTGGTCTGACGAGGCTTGCTCGAACCCAAGGGCGACATCTGGTCGCCGTTCTTCCCAGCCGGGAACCTCGGCCGGAGCCGATGGCGTAGGAGATTACCCGCAGCGTCGATGGCGGCTTGCCAGTTATTCCCTAGGTTTGGGTGAGGGAGGACCCATCGGAACCCACGATCCAGCAAGAGCTGGCGGCAAGCTCCGAGCGCCGCGTCGGTCGCAGGACGTTCCAGGCAGACAAAGGCGCCTAAGCCTCGAGTGACCCGCAAACCTAGGCCGCCAAGGAGCAGAAACGTGTCGAGGGCTTCCTGAAACAACTGCCCACTATCCTTGGGCAGATCACGGAGGTGGCGCAACTGAATCTCGAACTTCGTGCCTGGCGGCATGTTGCCTTGCGCAGTCCAGCGTGGACCGGCGCCCCGCTGGCCAGACTTTTTGCCCGAGACGCTGGCAAAGTACCAGATGTAGGCGTTGTCGCTCATCGGGCTGACGTTGGGCGGTGGCCAGGGCGGCCCCCCCTGAACGACGAGCGTGCGAATCTGGACAGCGCTGGCGCCGGCGCTCTCACCTGCGACAGTGCCAAAGACCGCCGCTTCACGGTCACGCGATCCGCCTAGCGCGCGAAACCACCAACGTAGCTGACCGCGCACTTCCGAAGCGCGCAGCTCGGCCTTGGCCTGCTCGGCACCTGCCGCGAAACAGGGGGTGATGAACTCCAGGGTGAAGACATCGACTTTCATGACGGCATTTTCTCCTTCCGGTCTTTGGCCATTTTGAAGAGGTCCTGGACCAGGTGGCCCCACTGGGCTTTCTCCTTCTGTTTTCCTTCAGTTGCCTTTTCCCGGAGGTCGAGCCAAAGGGGCGACTTTTCGCTCCGCATCAGGTGGTAGATGGCGAGGCGCTCGGCCGGTGAGAGGTTCTTCCATCGGTCCAACTTGGAGAGGAATTGCGACTCTTGAAGATGCTTGAGTTCGAATCGGAGCTTCTCCTCGTCGCTCATGCCTGCTGTGGCCTGCTGCAATTCCGCGCGGGCTTTTCGTCGCGCTTCCTCGGCTTGGCGTGCTCGTTCTTGCTCGGCCTGCGCTTGGCCTGCCTTCAGCTCCGCCTCGACGCGCGCAGCAAGTCGCCGCCAAACGGCATTCCCTACCGCTGTCGAGGTGTCGAACCAGCCATACCCCGCGGCGGTCTTGGCCCCAAGGCCAAAGACTGCAAGACCGTCAGCGAGCCATTGACGAGCATCGGCTAGACGGTCGTCTGGACATGCGCGGAGCGGCTTGAGTGCAAAAACGATCACCTGTCCGGGGGCAACGGCAGGGAAAACCACCGGGATGGGGTCTTCATCGTCCGTCGCCTCGGGCTTGCTCTGGTCGCCTCGGTAATAGGCCGGGTGGTGACAGGTCACGACATCAAGTTCGAGGGCGCCGAGTGGGGGCGGGCGGATGGGAAGCTCGGCTCCGCTCGCGTCGACGGGGTAGCCGGGCAGGAAGCTGACACTGCCG
>VHCO01000528.1 GCA_016871715.1 Verrucomicrobiota bacterium | reverse complement strand
CCCTCGCACTTCCTCCCGTTCCCTACTCGGAACCCGATCTCTCCCTGGAAAGGAAATCTCTCCGCCCTTCATCCAGGTGGGTCACTTCTCATGAGCACACCCGGGTCTATTTTCGTGAGCGGCGGCGGTCAGGCACGTCAAGGGTGGAAATTCCGGCTGGCAGAGGGGAAGGAGATGAGGGGGGCATGGTTGATGGCTGATGGTTAATGGCCGATGGTTCAGCGGGCGGAGGTTGAGCATGGGATGTCGGGTGACGGGTAACGGGTAGCGAGTGGCGGGGCTCCAGACTCTGAACTGCCTTGAATCCAGAGACTTCCGGGTGCGGGGCTCGGGATCGCGACGCGACGCAGTCAGCGTCGTGTGCTGCCGCAACGGTGTTCGAGGGCGTCTCGGGGCGCCAAGTGGCCGGTCGTGATCCGAATGTGTTCACCAGGGATGAACACGGTCGGTTCACGGACTTCTTTCAAGGAATCTTTGAAAAAGGGACCACGAGACCACGAGACCACGAGACCACGAGACCACGGGAGCAAGGATGGGGGCGGGATGGCCGAAGACCTGGGGGGCAGGTGGGCGGGGCGGCCGTGACGGGCGGCCAAGGAACGCAACGAGAGCACGAACCGGGCACGGACCTGCGCGCGGGGGCTTGTGGGTCGGGGCGCGCGAGTGAACGGGGGTTGACCGGGACGGCCGTCACGGGTGCCCGTGAATCGGGCCCGAGGTGGGCTGTCCCCTTTCAGGGCGAGGCGCTCTCGGCGGAGGCCAGCTCGACCGTGAGTTGCTCAATCTCGGTTTGCAGGCGTCGCATTTCCTCGAGCGGGCCTTCGGCGAGGATGGCGAATTTCCGGGGTTGCCCCGGCAGCAGTTCCCGGCGGAGCGCCGCCAGGGCTTCGTTCATCCGCTCGAGTTGCTCGACCGTCTGCGTGAGGGTGGCTTCCGCGTTGTTCATAGGGCTAATCGGAGCATTCCTTTGCGCAAGTGCGGGGCGCCCCGCACCCGGCGAAAGAACTCGACGTAGGTGTGGTACAACAGGCTATCGCGCTCGGCAAGCACGACGTCGAAACCGAACCGGCGACGCAGCAAGGCTCGGGAGACCAACGCATATTCGGACATCGGCAGGTCGCGCTCGAAATCGTGACCGGGCCGCAGTACTGCGATCAGATCAATGTCGTTGGGCGCAGGTTTCGCCGTGACGAAGCTGCCGTCGATCACGACCGCATCGAACAAATCGCTCCGCTGGAGTGCCGAAACCAACTGCTCCAATCGTGCAAACAAGCGAGGACGTTGGTCGCTCGCCTGGAAGCCTCCGAAGCGTTGGCGCGCTTCCTCCAGCGTGCAATCAAAGACGCCAGAGGGTAGCAAACCATCCTCGCTGAGTTTGGGAACAGGCATTTGGCGTCGAGGAATAGCCTCATTGCCGCTGCCTAAAGCGCTGCAGGTCAGCCTCGTCCTCCGCAATCCATGCATCCATCTGTTCGCGGGTGAATTTCCGCGGCTCCGGCGAGCACGCCCGCTCAGCCCGCAGTCGTGTCGCAAGGAACAACAACAGTTGCTGCTTTTGCTCAGACGGAAGCGCCTCCGCCGCCCTTTCGATTTCCGCCAGGGTGCTCATCGCACGGAATATGCCGCTCGGCGCCCCCGTGGTCAACCGCCTCCTCTCATCAGGGTCAGCCGCGCAGCCGGTCTTGACTCGGAAGTGTTCACCCGGGATGTATTCGGTTGGTTTGCGAGTAGGGAACGTTCGGCGGGGCCGTGGGGAGGTGTTGGCATGCGCCCGGGAAGAACCGGTCCCGAGCCGCGGCAGTCCGAATCCTCCCGCGAGGTGCTTCGGGTTCTAGCCGCCGGAGCCTCGGTTGACTTCCGTGCTGTTGACTTCCGTGCTTGAATCTCCTCCTGCCGGTGTTAAGAACCCCGCATGGCATTCAAGAGTGTCACATTGGCGAGGGGCGATGAGGCCGGCGGCGAAGGGAAGTATCGGCCCCGGATCAACGCGATCGTCGTCGAGATCGACCGGATTCTGAGCGGCCTCAAACGCAAGCAGGCGCGAACTAACTGATAGGCATTTGCTTTTTCGAGATGGCTGGAGTGTGCCTGGCTGGGGGTGGCCATTCAAGGCGAAAGGCGGCAGAATTGTCCGCTGCCAAGTGCCTGGTCGGCCTTTGGGGGCTGGCGGGCGGCCGCCCACCAGCCGCCAAAGGTGGCCGCAGTCACCAGCAGGGCCGCTCAGAGGGCGACAGCGGCTGGAAAC
>VHCO01000527.1 GCA_016871715.1 Verrucomicrobiota bacterium | reverse complement strand
GTACCACGTAGAGTGCTAATCGGGTAGGCGGGGGCCTTTAGCCCCCGCCCCCCACACCACCGGGCATGCGGGTCCGCACCCGGCGGTTCCGCCACGCGGAGTAGACAGGCCAGGCTGAAGTTCGCCTCAGGCATACCCATGGGCTTTCATCCACAGGTCGCGGCTCGAGGTCAGTCCTTGCTGCTGGAGCCATGCCTTGGTCATCCCTACCTGCGTCGCCAGGGTCTTGGCGAGGTGCCAGTATCCCTTGCGGCTGAGGGCCGTCATCACGGCTTCCTTACGGCCGACCCCCAGGGCCGTGAGCATGCGGACCTTGGTGCGGGTCTTGCGCCACTGTTTCCAGTAGCACATCCGCACCCGGCGCCGCAACCAGTGGTCCAGTTCGGGGATGGGCCGGTAGTAGTCCGAGATGCCGAAGTAGTTCATCCACCCTTGCAGGTAGAGCCGAAGCCGCTGGTACCGGTGCTCCATCGAGACCCCCCAGCTGCGGCCGGTCAGGCGCCGCAGGTGGTAGCGCAGGTCTTGGTACGCTTCGTCCGACCAGCGCAACTTCGTTCCCATGAAGGTGAAGCCCAGGAACACGCACTGGTCGAGCGTCGCGATCCGGCTCTTTTCCTCGTTGACCGACAGGTGCAGCACGTCGGTCAGGAAGCGCGTCACGCTGGCCTTGACCCGCTCGGCCGCCCGCCGGCTGCGGACGACGATGAGGATGTCGTCCACGTACCGGGCGAAGCGGTGACCCCGGCGCTGCAGTTCTTGGTCGAGGTCGTCGAGCAGGACGTTGGCGAGCAAGGAGGAAACGGGACCACCCTGGGGAGTCCCCCACGGCGTGGGTTGCACGGTTCCTTCGATCAGGACCCCGGCTCGCAGGTAGCGGCCGAGCAACGACAGCACCCGTTTGTCGGTCACCTTCCGGGCGACGCGGGCAATCAGGATGTCGTGGGGAACGCGATCAAAGAACTTCTCCAGATCGAGTTCTACCGCCACCCGGTAGCCCGCCTTCGCGTCGGCTTGGACCCGGCGCAAGGCCTCATGCGCCGAGCGTCCCGGTCGAGACCCGAAGCTCCGCTCCGAGAAGTCCGGATCGAAGATCGGGGTGAGCACCTGCAGCAGCATCGTCTGGACCAGGCGGTCAAGGGCGACCGGAATGCCCAGCAAACGCTGGCCGCCGCTGCGCTTGGGTATGGCCTTACGGCGCAGTGGCTGGGGTCGGTAGGTGCCCTCCAGCAAAGACTGGCGGACGGTGGGCCAGTGCTCGTGCAGCCAGGCCTCGGTCTCTTCCACGGTGAGCCCGTCGATACCCGGCGCGCCGTGGTTGGCCCGCACCCGTTTCCAGGCGCGCTGCACGTTGGCTGGATCCACCACCCGCTCCATCAGTGGGTCGTCCAGGGCTGGCTGCGTGTCCGCACGCCGCCCCTCGGCTCCCCCGGTCGGGTTCGTCGTCGAGGGCGAGTAGGTCACGGCTCCTCCCTGTGCGTTGCGGTTCGGGCCTTCAGCGGGGTGAGGCCATCCGGGTTCTTCCCGGCTCGTGACCGCCGCCTACTGTGCCCTCGGCTGACTCCTGCTCGATCACCGGACGGGTTGCCCCGGCCGGCGCTGTCCCGGCTCTCGGTTCCCTTTGCGGGTGGGCCCCACTTGGTTCGCTCGCCGCGCGGCGGAGGCCGACCCCACGGCGCCTGGACTTGGTATGCCGGTAGCCCGCCGGCTGTCTACCCGTTGAGGTCGCCGATCTCCGGGACCGCTCTGTCGGGCAGGTCTCCCCGGATAAGGACGTGGATTTTCGCTGCACAACCGCGCCATTTACCCTACCCCTCGGACCGTTGGGCTTCGTCATGTTGTGCTGACTCGCCCCCGGGGCTGAGCCTTCTATGGCGTTTCTGTTCGTCGGCTCGCAGCTTGGCCGCCGGCTTCCTTCAGACCCCGCCTCGCGGCGACGCCCTTGCCTTTGGCTGGCAGTTGTGGCCCAATCGAGCTATCTCATGGACTCGGTCCTCCTGCAGGGGACTTGCACCCCATCAATCCACGCCCATGACGGGCGTACACAACGGCATGCAGCCGACCACGCTGGCGCGCGGCGGCTGATGCCGAACGTGTGTGCCGGGCATGGCGCGTAGCGAGCGGGGTGGGAGACCCCGTTCCAGGTGTGCGCGGAGCCGAAGGATAGGAGAAGGGCAAGGGCGCCGTCGCGAGGCGGGGTCTGAAGGAAGCCCGATCCAAAGGTGCGGGGCGACGAACAGGAACCGGATCTGAGGCGTGGTACGTCCGGGGCGAACG
>VHCO01000526.1 GCA_016871715.1 Verrucomicrobiota bacterium | reverse complement strand
GCCCGTTCCATGACCGGCGAAGTGCTACTCCTCACGGTTGGGATCGCCAGCCACTGAGCGCCGCCCACTTCGACCACATTGGCCGGCCCGGCTTGCGCGAGCACCGCCCCCGCCTTCTCCGACGGCCACTTTACGAGCAGGAACTCCTCGTTTACGACCGTACGTTTCAAGACGACGAGCTTCACGCCCGCATAGAGCGTTGCGCTGAGTTCCTTCAGTCCGATGGAAGTCGCCGTAGCCGGAATCTCGAGTGTGCCTTCGACTTCTCCGCCGCCATAAATCCGCAGCTTAAGCACCTTGAGATCCGGCTCATAGGCCAGTTCCAAACCCGGGCGCACGCCGAGACTGACACCGCCAAAACGGATTGGAGGCGGCTGCAACTGCGCGTACAAAGTTGCGTCAAAGCCAAGCGATCCGTACAACCGCACGCGCTGGATGCTGTTCACATCCAGGCCGAACACAGCCAGTGCGTCGAGTATCTTTCCTGTGCCGGGGTCGGTGAACAGGTAGATCGTCAGAATCTCCCCCTTCCAATTGCGTGCGAACCGAATCCCGACCTGGTCCACCGAAAGCCCAGTCGTCTGCGTCGCCTTGCCCTCGGCAAAAAGGGAAATGTCAAAATCCACCTCACGGTTGCCAAGATAGAACCGGGGGACGGGTATGGAGTCTGGCCGCCGGCCACGACGGCCGGCAAAGCGCCCATACGGCAGCGCGCCTGCGTACACCTCCCACTCACCCGTGCGCAAGGCATATTCCAATCCGCCACCCACGGCGAACTGCGACCCGAACTTCCCGATCTTGGGTATATCAGTGAGGGCCGAAGCCGGGATGTCCTTGTCAGGAAACAACACCTCGAAAGAATATCCCGGATCCGCCGGGTCATGGACCACCTTTACGGAGAGCTCGGGAACGAGCGCGCCGAGTCCTCGCAGCGCGAGCCAGTTCGGAACCGGAATCACCTTGACCCCCTGCTCGAACGGATCGGACCGGGCACCCGCGGCATTCACGGCCACCACGCGCAGCGTGTTGGCGCGTTCACGAAGCCCCGGCGGGAAGGCTTTGCCAACGTCCATGCGCAGAGCGGCTTCACTGGTGGTTATTGCCACACTGGCCGCAAGCACACCATTAGTGTAGAACTCGACACGTCCCGGGGCCTGCTGGTTCCAGTCGACGCTGACCGTGTACTCGTTCTCGATGGAAATGCCGCCCAAAAAGATGCCATCGTACTTCGACCTGATGCCGGCAACGACCGGCTTGCCACCGGTTGGGAGCAGCGCGAGATAGACGTCATCCAGCGTCCAACTCGAAGCTCCAGGCGAAGGGGTGACAGTTCCCGCGTAAGCCGCATAGCCGCTCTTGGTGGCGGACAGCGTGCCCCCACTAACGAGCGCCACGTTGAGCAGGGTGAACTGGCCGTTGGCATCCGTCTGGGCGCCCCTGCTCGCGCAGGTCACCTGCACGCCGCTGAGGGGCAGGCGCATCTGCGCATCCAATACGCGGCCTTTGAGCGTCAATCCACCTTGCAGGCCACGCAGGTCCACCATAAACGGCGCTGAGACACCGACGGCAGACGCGGCACCTGCTGTTGTCACCAGCCGCACGGCAAAGTTATTGGCGAAGGTGCTTGCCGGCAGACGGCTCGCCGCGTTCCACGTGATGCGGCGCGCGCCAGGCAGCACACCGACCAAATCGCCTGACACTTCCGGCGGTTGCGGGGAAATGGTCCAGTGGGCTCCGCCATCCTGTGAGATGGCCACCGCAAGACTGGCGGAGGCAGCGCCGGCGAGGGCCAAATCGTAATTAATATGTACCACCCCAGAGCCGGACTGCTGCGCGGCACGAACGTTGGATACCGTTATCAGCCCCCTCACCCCAATGGTGAGGGTTGTGCTATTGTCATCCTCGTTGGACTCCGCGACCCTCGCACGCAAGTCGGCTACCGCCTTGAGGGTGTAACTCCCCGCAGTCGGTGACGTCTTGCTCCCACTACTCACCGTCACCTCTAATCCCGGTCCCAGGTCATCAAACGTCGGCTCGGCAATCTGCGTGCCTCCCACGTAAAGCCCGACCGCAATGTCATGCGACGCACCCGCACTGGCTATTCTGTTGCCCACATTCTTCACGGTCGCGTTCATCACGTAGGTCTGCCCCTCGAACGGCGACGCCGGCTCCGTCCAGACCGCCGTCACAATCAAATCCGGCGCATACACCTGGACCGTCCAGGGGTAAACCGACTTGTCGTTGTTTTCCTCTTTGGATTCGGCCACGTCCGTGTGCA
>VHCO01000525.1 GCA_016871715.1 Verrucomicrobiota bacterium | reverse complement strand
GAAGCCCGCGGCCATACCCACGTCTTCCAGCAGAAAAGATATTGGGAAAGCTCAGCCGTTGGGGGGGGGGAGGGCTATGTTGGCGGGCTGTGTCGCGGGCCTGTGGTCGTTGTCGATCACTTAGGTGTCTGGGAGAAAGGAGGAGGATTGGGGAGGTGGTATCGGCTCAGGTTCGTTCTGAGGCGTGGCTTCACGACCGAACAGTACACCGGCTAGTTCGGCGACATCGAGCCTTCGGCCACGGGCGGCACCCAGAGGTCGCGCGGTCGTCCACGGAGGCATCTCACAGCGGAAGGGGTCGGAGAGGTCCAGGGTGGCTTCGGCTCCGTTGTGGATCACGTGCCAATCGCAGCGGTATTGGTTTTGGGCGGCGTGATCGCGGACGAAGCTGCCGCGGAGGTGGGCGCGGCCGTGGTCGGGGGCTGTCGTGACGGCGCGTTGGACGGCGGCCGGATTGAGTTCGGGCGAGCGATGGGCGAGGAGGCCGGGGAGTTGGTCCAGTTGGTGGAAGAGGCCGGGAGGCCAGACTTGACTGAAGTGGATATCGAGTTCGCACAGTTCGAGCATGAGGTTGAGGTAGGCAGGGAACTGTTCCCAGGCGAGGCCGTGTGCTTGGAGCTCGGGGCTCAA
Organism: Verrucomicrobiota bacterium; assembly: GCA_016871715.1. Classification (GTDB taxonomy): domain Bacteria; phylum Verrucomicrobiota; class Verrucomicrobiia; order Limisphaerales; family J093; genus VHCO01. The sequence goes on along the minus strand of VHCO01000525.1, from coordinate 1,652 downwards.
GCGGGTGACTTCGGGCTGCAAGGGGCTGTGGGATGAGAGGACCAGGTCGACGCTAAACGGTTCGGTCGTGCCGGTGGCTCGGTGAGCGGCGGCTAACGCCTCGGTGATGCGCCGCCAGTCAGCCAACGCCTCGGTTTGGAAACCACGGCCGGCGGCGTGTCGGGAGTAGAGGTCCAGTTTCATGGCCCAGTCCAAGGAGCGGTTGACGGCTTGAGGGCCCTGGGCGAGGCGGTCGAGGATGTCGCGCCAGACGAGGCGGACCTGGGGTGCCCAGGCGGGCATGCCGGGATGGTCGCTATGGCGCTCGGCCGATTCGAGATAATGGCGCTGGATGTCGAGGGCGGTGAGGCGGCGGTGGTTGGTGGTCAGGGCTGTGGCTCGCAGGGTTAGGTCACTGCTGAATCTGCGGATGGCCTCGACGGGGGACACGAGCCGAACGTCGGCGCCGGGGTTGAGCCCGGCTTCGGCTAGGGCGAGCACGAGGGCGGTGGTGCCGAATTTGAGGTAGGTGGCCGTGTGCGAGCAGAGGCATTCTCCGGAGAGGACATGGAGCCGGTGCCAGTCGCGGGCGAGGGCTTCGTTTTTGGTATGGAAGATGCTGCGGTTGGAGGTGCTGGAGTCACCGACGGCCTGTTCGAGGTGGAAGACACGCGGGGAGAGAACGGGGGCGATGGCGACGGAGGCCGGGTGGAAGCCGCCGGCGCCGGTGTAGAGGATGCGCGAGACAAGGTGCGGGATGAGTTGGTCGGGCAGTTCGGTGGGGTTAGCCCTGTGGCCATAACTTTCGTGGCAGGCCCAGGTGGCGTTTTGGGCGTAGTCGACATTGGTCTTGAACAGGAGGAACTGGTGCTGGGGCGATTCCTGGGCCACGCGGCCGGTCAGTTCTCCCCACATGAGATCGCCGGCCAGGGCGTAACGGACGACGTCCAGTGGGTGGGTGACCTCCGGGGTGCAGAACTCCGGATGGCCGCAATCGAAGTAGAGCCGCGCACCGTTGGCGGTGAAGTAACCGTTGCCGAAGGCGACCGGCAGGGCTGGGTAAAGCTGCGGAATCGCCGCGTGGAGCTTGGCGAGGACGGTGTCGCGAGAGATGGGTCGACCTGTGGGCGCCAGGGCACTGAAGCCGTACTCGGTCTCCATGCCCATGAATCGCTCGGACATCTTTGGTCTGCGTGCGCGTGGTGTGCGTCGGTGGGGCGTCCTCACTGGCCACCTTGTTGGCGATTGGCGTTGAGGAAGGCCTGGCTGTTGCCGCTGAGGGCGTTCTTGAGGATGTCGTCGACGGCCGCCAAGGCTTGGGCGGCCTCAGCCTGTGCGGCCTGCAACGCGCCGCTCGAGCCGGGGCCGGCGGCCGGCCCGCCGGATGTGGGGGGCGTCGAGGTTTGGTGTGGTTGTTCGTGTTGGAGCATAGGCGTGGGTCGTTCGGTTCAGGTGCAGTTCAAGGACAGCCTTGAAGCCAAGGTGGTTGGCGCGCATGGGGGCCATGAACTGGGCGAGCCCGTCGCGGCTCGGCAGGAGCCTCGCCCTACCGCATGAATCGGTAGCGGGGCGCGCCGAACGGTAGGGCGCGACCGCTGGGCGCGCCGAACGAGGCAGGTCACCGAGCCCGGGCGGCCGGCCCGGCGGTCCGGCCCTACCTCTAGCTGGCAGTT
>VHCO01000524.1 GCA_016871715.1 Verrucomicrobiota bacterium | reverse complement strand
TCCCCGACGCCAACGTCTCCCGCCGGTTCGCGCGCTCGACCAACCGAGCCAGCGTGCGCAAGGCCTCCACACGGTTCGCCTGCTCGAAATCCGGCCCCAAGCCCGCTAGCAACCCCACCACTCGTCCCGGCGCCTCGTGCAGGCAGCATTCCGCCAACAGCAACCGAGCGTCCAGGTTCCCAGGCTCCGCCGCGAGAATCGGATCCAACGCCGCGTGGGCCTCCGCCCAGGCGCGCTGCCCCACCAACCCGCGCGCCCGCTCGATCGACGAGGCGTGCGGAGAAGGCAACGCCTCCCCCAGCCACTTGCGCACCTCCCCAGCCGGAAGCGCACCCACGAACTCGGTCAGCACCTTCCCTTGGTGAAACAGCTTCACATTCGGAACGCTCCGAATCTCGTACCGCCGAGCCAACTCCGGATGCAGCTCCGTGTTCACCTTCGCCAGGACCCACCGGTCCTGCGCCTCCGTCGCCAAACGCTCGAGAACCTGCCCGAGCACCTGGCACGGCCCACACCACGACGCCCAAAAATCCACCACCACCGGCACCCGGTGGCTGCGATCGAGAACATCCGCATCGAAATCCTGCACGTCGATTGGCATCGGGCCCTAATCTACCGCATCGGCGCCGATTCTACCAGCCTCATGTTCGGAGCTCCATCGCCTTGCGCTCCCGCCCCAGCCTGCCCCCGCATCTCCAGCGCATCCCATCAATTGCCCACCCAGCTCCGAGCCTCCCCCTGCTGTCGGCGCCGCGACCCGCTCACTTGCTCTTCACATGCGTCCAGACCTCATCGTAAAGGCGCGCATGCCCCACCAGATCGGCAAGCGGTTCGAGCCTCTTCAGAACCTCCGCCGGTGGATAGATGGCCGGGTTGGCCAGGTCGCCCGGGCGCAAGTAGGGGCGAGCAGCCCGGTTCGGCGAGGCGAACTGCGTGAAATTCGATATCCGCGCCCCAATCTCGGGCTCGAGCACGAAGTTGAGGAACTGCTCGGCAAGGTCGCGCTGCGGCGCCTGCGCAAGAATCGCTAAGGTGTCCTGCCAAATGATGCTCCCCTCCCGCGGGATGACATACGCCGTCTGGGGATCGTCGGCCATGCCACGAACCGCCTCCCCGCTGTAGACGATCGCCGCCCGCGCTAACCCGCCCAGAACCTTGTTCTTGCCCCCCACACTCCCTTCGAACCCCAGCGCGCGCGGTTTAGCCGCCCACAACAAGTCGCGTGCGTCTCGCAGGTGCCGTGCATCCACACTGTTGAGCGGATGTCCCAGGTAACGCAACGCGCATCCGATCAAATCGCGCGGCGAGTCCATCAGCACGAACGGCGTCACCTGCCGCGCCGGATCGAACGCCGCACCCCACGAATCGGGCAGCGCCTGCCCCTCCACGCGCCGCACGAACAGTCCCACCGTCCCCCATTGGTAGGCTACCGTGTAGCGGTTGCCCCGATCGTAGGCCGGATCCCGGAACCGTGCATCGAGATTCGCCAGATTGGGCAACCGCCCATGCCGCAGCGGAGCTAGCAGCTTCAACTGGATCATCGCCGGCACACGATGATCCGGCGGTACCACCACGTCGTACAGCCCCGCCCCACCCCCCCGAAGCTTCGCCATCATCGCCGCGTCGTCCTCGTAATACTCCACGACCACCCGACATCCGTACCGACGCTCGAAATCGCGCAAAACCCCCGGCTCGATGTATTCGCTCCAGATAAACAGGTTGAGCCTCGCCTCCTGCGCAACGCACCCTATCCCCAGGCCCCACCCCAACCCAACGCAAGCCACCCCGCACCGCCACAACCGCGCCCAACGCCTCGCCAAGCCCCACCCCAAGCGACACCCCAACGCCCCAGCGCCGATCCTCTCGCCATCCCGCCAACCCAGTTGTCGCCGGTCCCCGCCGCTCGCACTGCCCATGCCTATGCTCATCAGCCGCTCTGAATGCCACAGCTAGCTCAGCACCACAAGCCTCGCCCACGCATCCTGTCCCGCGAACCGTCCCTCCTCCAATCACGAAATCCCCAATACGCGCAAATCTCGCAGCGCCCTTAAACCCTCCAGCGGCGCCCCCCCACCGCGAATCCGCCGCGCCCCGCTCCGACGCTTCGCCCCAAACCGTTCCCGATGCGCCAACCACACCCCATCCACAAAACCCTTCGAACCCAACACCACCCCGTCCGTCATATGCCGAATCCGCAACCGCAACACCTCCCCCACACTCAACTCCCCACCCTTCTGCAACACCCGCTTAATCTGCTCCCGACTCAAAGCCGCCTTCCCACTGCTCCCA
>VHCO01000523.1 GCA_016871715.1 Verrucomicrobiota bacterium | reverse complement strand
ATCGGTTGGATGACTCAACCAGCCCTGTGTCGTCGCGTCCCATTTTGACACGCTGGTGCAGTTCGGAATCGCCCGCGCGAGCGCCTGCGCATTGGGCAACGTGGTTCCAACAAACGGTAAACCGACCAGGTTGTAGCCAGTCACCAGATTCAGTTGGACCTGGGACACTGTCGGATGCGTCCCGGCATGATACTCCTGCAAGTTCGCCAGCCCGTCTTTGTCCGGATCCGCGCTGGTGTCGGCCGGGTTATTTGGATCCAGGCCGTACGTCAGCTCCCAGGAATCCGGCATTCCATCCCCATCCGAATCAATAACGAGGCTTACGACAAAGGCCGTAGTGTTGTTGTTCGTGTTGACGTCGCCGATCACCCGCGTGTCGTCGGCGAACAACCTGTATGCCTGCTCTCCTTCTCGCTGTGTCCCCGCCGGCAAGTCGAGCGCCACCTGGACCAGACGCCCCGGCTCCAATCCCGGCACGTCGGTTTGCGCCAGGACGCTCGTCTGCCCTTCGCGCCGGATGGCCAGGACCGTGTTTGTGGCTGCGGGTGCTCCGACGTTTTGCACTTGTGCCAGCACGCGCACTGACCCGTTTGTCTCCGCCCGATAGGCCATGAGGTTTACCGCCAAGTCCGTACCGCCAATCCGGAGCCATTGTGCGTTGTTGTTCTCGTTGTATTCCGTGAACGCGTTGGTCCGGTTCACGAACGCGTAGAGGACATGGTTGGTGGCCGGCTCCGGCAGCACCCACACCGCGCTGGCCGTGTTTGTGGCGGCAGCGTCCAGCCAGCCGGGCAAGGTCACGTTGGTGAGGAGCACTCCGCCCGAAGCCGGGTCGCCGTTGTAGAAGCTGACAACCACGTTGCTCACGGCAACATTGCCCGTGTTGCGCACGAGTGCGGTGAGTTTCAGCGGGTCGCCCGGCAGCCAGTTCACGCCTTCCACCGTGAAGTCCCCCGGCAACAGTGCCAGGTCCTTCACCAGTGCCCGCTTGGTGACCACCAAGTCCACGCGCCCCGGCTGCGGCACGTTTGTAACCGTCAGCGTCCCGCCACCTTCCAGCGTCACTGTCCTGTTGGTGAGCATCACCTGGACCTTGTTGTAGGCGACCGTCAGGTTTCCGACCGCATCCCACACCGGCGCGAATGACCGCTCCAAACTAGCGTCCTGGCAGAGCAACGTGTCCTTGCTCCAACCCCCTGATGCCGGGTCGTACACCGTGTAGTGGGCGTCTGACCCGTTGGTGCTCATCTCCTGCCACAGCACGACCAGGTGCCCCGCAGGGCCGAGCGTGAGAGCGATGTCCGCAAAACCGGCGCTCTGCGAATCCGGCCGGACCACGCTGAAGCTCGTGGAAAAGTCGAGGCTCATCACGAGGTTGGTGGAGTTCTGCCAAACCAGATAAGCGGCTCCGTCGGGCGCGACCGCGGCGCGCACGGTCCGGTCAACGACACTGTTCGTGGTCAGGCGCTTGGCGGCGCTCCAGGTGCCATTCATCCATTCGCAGGAGAACAGCTCTTGATCCTCGTCATTGGTGAGCACCCCGTCTGCGTCGCTGCTCCAGGCATAGACCGCATGGCCCCCGGCGCCCGCCAGCGTCTGCGAGAGCCGATAAGCAACGGCGCTCAACATCGCCTGTGGTGCGGTCCAAGCCCGGGTGGCTGTGCTCCAGCGCGCCCAGAACAACTGATCGGCGCCCGGGCCGTTCGTGCCCATGAGCTGGTTTGCATTGTTCCGCGTCCACACGGCAAGCAAATCGCCGTTGCTCATTGGTCCGCAGAGCAGCGGCGCATGGTCGAGGACGTTATTGGTCGTCAGCGGCGCCGGCTCTGACCAGGTGCCGTTCGCGCGGTTCCAGCGCGACCACACGATCTCCAATTGCGCCGCCATGGCTGTCAAATCCGTGTTTGTGAAGTTCGGGTCGGCCACGCGCTGCCAGACTGCGATGGCATCACCGTTCCCATCATACTTCACCTGGGGGGCAAACTCCGCTTGTGTATTGGCGCGAAGCGTCAAAGGAGTGCTCCAGTTGACGCCGTCCCAGCGCGTCCACTTGAGGTCGGTAAACTGGAGGTTGTTGGTGCTGCCGTTATCCGACACGTACAGAAGCATCAGTTCATTCGTTCGCCCGTCCATGGCCGGCTCTGAATCCGGCAAGACATTCTGGACCATCGTCAAGTTCACTTGATTCGTTTCCGGGCCACCGCTGGCCGCCCGGACCTGATCCGCCCGAGCCGGCATGATCGAGCCGCGAACGGGGGCATGACCGATCGCGCGGAATGCATCCAACGGGGAGGCCGTCGCCTCGGCCAGCCCCTGTGCCCGCAACTGCGGTT
>VHCO01000522.1 GCA_016871715.1 Verrucomicrobiota bacterium | reverse complement strand
CGGGTTCCAGAGGTCGTTTTGACCACGTCAGATGGCTGCAGCACCCACTCAAACCGTGTGCTCGAAATCCTTGATCTTCCTGACTCGAGAGCGCAAGAACTGGATGCGCCTGCGCAGTCACACGGTGCCCAGCACGCAGAACCCATTTTGATCGAAGGCCATGTCCAGCACCATGCGGACGGGGAGTTCGTTCAAAGCCGAAGGCAGGCTTTCCCAAGTGTCTCCATAGTCGGCTGATCGGACCATGCTGCCACCCGGAGCGGCGAACAACACGCCGCACGAATTGAATCCCAGCACGGAGGCGAGGCCAACTTCTGCCCCGTGCAAACCGTAACCGACGTTGTCAAAGCCTGAGAGCTTCTGCCAGGAAACCCCGCCATCGGTCGAACGCCAGATGCCGGGATTACCAGTGTCCGGCAGGGTGTCGGCGGGTGCAACGAATATGGCGCCCGTGGGTCCCACGGCTGTGCCCAGCAGCCAGCGCCCGGCGAACAAGGGCACGGCTGTCCAAGTGCTACCAGCGTCGCTTGAAATGTACAGACCGTCGTTTCCGCCACTCCACGTAACCGTGGCGCTCAGCGTCTGTCCGTTGGGCGAAGTCGCCAAGGCGAAGACGGGCAGTGTGAGGCCGCTCGCCTGCCAGGACTGGCCCTCATCGGAAGTGAAGAACACGCCTTGGGCAGTGCCCACGACCAGCCGATCGTTCTCGTCAATCTGAAGGCAGGTGGCCCGCGGTGTCTGGCCCGGGTCTTGGGGATTCGAGTCGCCGACCCAGCGGTCCTGCCAGGTCAAGCCACGATCGGACGAGACGGCAACGGCGTGCCAAGCCCCGAACACCGTGCCGCGGGAGTTGACCGCCAAATCCCGGACCGGCAGCGTATCACTCACCCACCGTTCCGGTGCCAGGGACAACCAGGTCGCGCCATGGTCATCCGATCGGAAGAGCCCCGCGCCCCAGGCCGCTGCGTAAATCCCGCCGTTAGCGTCCGTGGCCACGGCCGAAACATCCGTCCCCACCATTCCGCCCTTGGATGACGACCATTCAGACGCGGACTTTGAAAGGCTGAGCACACCATCGCCCGAGGTGCCGGCGAGCACGGTACCGTTGGGCAGGGCCGTTACGGCCCAGACGCTTCGCCAGCCCATGCCGGGACTTCGATGGATGCTCCCCAGCGGCTGCCAGGTTTCTCCCCGGTCCGTGGAGTAAACGACTCCATTGTTCTGGTAAACGCCGCCATAGACCTCGCCACCCGCTCCGAACGCGAAGCTCGTGAAGAAATAGACCCCGACATGATACGTCGGCAGTTCGACGGTGCTCCCGTCAGGGTTGATGCGCAACGTCCCATCGCCGCCGTAGAACGCCACGTAAACATCCCCGGCTGGCGAAGCGGCGATCGCTCCGGCGAACGATACCGCGTGCGAGTCGGCATAGGGGTACCCGACAAACTCCGAGGCATTGTGCGCCAGCGTCCAGCTCTCTCCTTCATCATCGGACTTGTAGAGCGCGTGGGGCGTGACGGTCCAGACCTTGCCATCGGGAGCCACGGCCACCCCGAGCGCCGGTTCCGCCCCATCGCGTGCCGGCAGCACGACATTGTGCCAATGCTTTCCATGATCGTCCGTGTAACTCACGCACGGGAGCCAAGCGACGCCACCGTCCCCGGTCGGTTCCCAGGTCCACGCCGCGACGAACACGCGCTGGGAAGCGTCCGCACGGGACCTGACGGCGGCGCTGGAAGGCCCCAGAGGTCGGCGATTCGCGAGGCTGGTCATGTCATCGCGCAGAAATGTCCACTGCCAGAGGCCGCCCGCCTTCTCGCCGCGGAACACGCCCCAGCCGTCAAGCAGGTAAGCGTAGCCAGCGGCATCGGCCACGATCGGCCCCATCCAGATGGCGCCTTCGCCGTAATCCGGGCCGATGTTGCCGTTGGCTAGTTGCCAGGTTGCCCCGCCATCAAGCGAACGGAAGACGCCGGAGCTTCTCGCGCTGGCGAGGATTTCGCCATCGGGCAAGCGGGCAAAGCCCGCGATGCCTCCGCCTTCGGGTCCGTGAGTCTGAGTCCAAAAGGCGGTGGCGGGCTGGCCTTGGACTGTCAGGACCACACTGCAAAAGGCCACCACCAATACTCGGAGGAGGCTACTTATCAGGGGATTTTCGTTCATGGTTTTCATGTTGGTATGCGTGTTGGAGGTTTGGGGTTCTCTTGCCAGTTGAAATTCGGACTTGGCCGGCTTGTTTATTTGATTTGCACGTCGAGTAGAGCGGAGGCGCGACCGGTTTAGACCAATGGCTTCCAGCCTATCGGCCCTTTCGAGCATCGTGGCAAATGGCCATCAGGTCCTGCCCACGTTTCCTCCACCCCCTCTAATCATT
>VHCO01000521.1 GCA_016871715.1 Verrucomicrobiota bacterium | reverse complement strand
AATGTGAGTCATTCTGACTCGCGAACACACACAATAGGTAGGCGGCGCAACTCGAACGCCTCGATTTTAGGCCGCCCTCTGAACAAGAGCCCCTAACACGCTTGTTTTAGGTCTAGTGGGTCCCGCCCGCCACCAGCGTCGGTTCGATCCAGATGGTCTTGCGCTGCTGTCGCTCTGGACCGTGCGGTTGTTGGCGGTAGTGGCCGCGGCGCCAGTGCATTCTGGGGGCAGCGTGTGTGCCACCCCCCTCGATCCGCACCCGGTAAGACCGCCCCAGGAAGTTCGGAGTCCAAAAGGCCTGGCCCGACTGCGTCGTCTTGCCTGTTGGTTGACCCGCAGTGACCAATTCCGGTCGACTGGTCATCGCCAGTACCAGATTCAAGGCCAGCCCCATGACCGTCGAAATGAACTCGGCGTCGTTAGGGGCCAAAGCTGTAAACACCGGCGCCCCGTCCTGCCCGATCCCCACGGCTTCACCGGCGGTGATCTGCCCCACATCGCCCAGCAACGGTGTCGTGATGGCGTTCAACACGCTCTGGTAGATCGGCAAACCAGACTGACTCGGGGCAGAAGTGCAGGCGATCACGGTATCGTCCTTCAGGGCGACTGCAGGGCATCCAGGCAGGGGAAATCGCATCGACTCGTTCGCCTTGTGGAAGGAGACGGCTACATAGGGGCAATCACTGCCGGTGGGGTCGACCAGGCATCGGACTGGCAGCATGAACAGCAACGCGGGGAACGGCCAGGGGATGTCCTGCCAGCGCATCTCTGGCGGTGGGCTGGTCCGTGCGATGGCCTCGAACAGAGGACGAGTGACGAAGTATGTGGGAAACCTGTGCTCGGCGAGGCCGGCGGCCACGAAATAGAGGTACCGGTTGGAGTCAGGAATTGCATCGGGCGGAAGGTTCAGGGATGCAACCACTCTAGCCACCTCCCTGCCCCCCCCGCCAAGAAGACGCCTCCTGGCATCAAACTACCATATCGTGGCCTTTGCCTCGGCCCTGTCGGCTCCTATTGATGGCATACCCGCCGCGCCAGAGTCGGCCAACCGCTGTCGGATGGTCGTCCACTTGTCGCCTGCGTTGCCGTATGCCATTCCTGTGACGGTCGGTGACATTCTCAGCGGAATCGATATTTCGGCGGCGGTCGCCCTGCCCTACCGTGGACGCCTCGGCCGCTGACAACGAGCCATTGCGAAGCAGCGGGCTGGGAGTGGAGGAGACCAAGGAAGTCGAAAAACAGCGGTCCCCGGTTGTGCCTTTCAAGAAGTCCAAGGACCATCTCTATGGGCACTCCCAATGAAGGTGACTTCAGTTTGGCTCGCCCGACTCCAACTCGTGAATCATCCGCCATAGGCGGTCGCTTTCTCCGCGCTCAATCACTTGGAGCGGTGTTGATCCGTCAAACGCCAAGTTTGGCTCCTTGAGCCACGGGCCGATGGCCTCTTTGTCAACGAGGCGTTCGAGGGTGGAGAACAAACGCTTCAACTCAGTGAGCCGCCGCTGCGTGGATGCACTGGGCTTTCGGCCTTCCATCCAGTTGGCGACAGCTCTTGGCGAGAATCCAGTCAGACGAGTAAACGTGTCCTGCGTCACGGCGTAGGTATCGCAGAATTGCCTCACCGACTCATCGGCTCGAAAACCAGTCGCCTGCAAACTGCCGAGGAACGCCTCGGCTTTGGAGCGGACCTCGTTGCTGTCTTTTGGCTTCACCGCGCCCCGCTTGCCGGGTGCCTGAATCACTGCGTTCTTCATGACGTCAACCTAGCTTGTTCAACCGCCATGTGCAAGCATAACTTCATGCACTTTTGCATCATCGTTTCTTGAGCCAGCGAGTCAATTCGTCCTCACCGAGGATGCCCACTTCGCTCGACGTCGCCAGCGAATCGGGGAAGTAAACCACGTTGATTCCACCGGGGATCCGCGCGGAGGGTGCCAGCAATCCCTCGGCACCCCCGGCGTGCGCAGCGCGACCCAGGGCCTGACTCAACGCCTCGTGGCCGGCGTCATTGACCTTGTGCCAGTCTTCCGCCAGCGCTTCTTCAAGACCAACCCACGGCAGCATTCTCGGTCCTCGCGGATCAACCAGATCCAGCACCCTGGTAAGGCGCAGACGCACTCCGACCAGCACCTTCGGGCGAACATCGCTGGGTGCGAAGTAGTAATAGGTAAAGCTTGCGCTGCTCTCCTTGATCGCGGTTTCCTGACTGGCCGAGAGGTTCACCGCGCGCAAGGTCCCGGCCGCAGACCATCGTCCGCCGGTCTTGAAGCTGCCCTTGCCATCCAGGAGCCTCACCGCGTTGGCGTGAGGGAGCGGACTAGCGCGAAAGGCAACGCCTTGCCATTTGACAAAAGGCCGCTTAAGCCCGCGCAAGTGGGTG
>VHCO01000520.1 GCA_016871715.1 Verrucomicrobiota bacterium | reverse complement strand
CGGGGTTGGGTTTGGTGTCTGTCGAGTTCATCTCGCCCCTACTACGACTCAAACCTGCTCGAATGGCAAGCACTTTCTCCAACCCCAACAACCCCAAAGCCCAAAGAATCTAAATGAGGTTACCGTGGGGGCCACGGCGTTGGGGGCGTCCTGCACTTGACCGCATCGGGAATCTGGCGCATGAAAGGGCCGCTTTGCCAGAACTATGATGCATCGAAAGTTCCTGAGGTTCCTCTGGACGTCCGGGCTGACCGCAGCGTTGCTCCCCTTGCGCGCGGCCGACGCGACGACCACGACTCACAACCAACTCGCGGAAGCGGAGCGCGCCGCCGGTTGGCGGCTGCTCTTCGACGGCCAGACGACTGCCGGTTGGCGTGGCTTTAAGAAACCCGGCTTTCCCGACCGCGGTTGGCTGGTCGAGGAGGGATGTTTGAAGCACGGCGCCCGGGCCGGAGGCGGGGACATCATCACCGAAGCGACCTTCGACGAGTTCGACTTCCAGTTCGAGTGGCGCATTGGCCAGCGCGCGAACAGTGGCGTCAAGTACTTCATCACCGAATCGCGCGGCGGTCCCGTTGGCCATGAATACCAGGTCATCGACGACGTGGCCCAGGGCTATCGCCTCGCCGGGGACAAACATCGCACCGGGACCTTCTACGATGTCCTGCCGCTGCAAGCGCTCGCGGAGCCGAAACCGCCAGGCGCATTCAACCAGTCGCGCATCGTGGTGGCGGACCAACGCGTCGAGCATTGGCTCAACGGCGCCAAGATCCTCGAGTACGAACTGAACAGCGATGCGCTCCGCGCGGCCATCGACAAGAGCAAATTCAAGGACGTGCCCGGCTTCGGGACTCGCTTCAAAGGCCATCTGCTCCTCCAAGATCACGGCGGCGAGGTCTGGTACCGGAACCTGAAGATTCGGACGCCGGCGCCCTCCTCATGAAAGCTCGGGAGAGTCGACCGGTTGGAGGTAGGGCGCGCAGTCCTCTGCGCGCCGCAGACTGCTGTGGACACAGGGGACCGCGGCGCGCAGAGGACTGCGCGCCCTACCGCCGACTGGTCGCTTCTCTCCCACGTTCATGGGCGAGCCGATCCCGGCTGAGGGAACCTCGGGCTCGATAACCCGTCCGCAGAAGAAAGCGCCAGTTGAGATTCTATGGACTCCTCCACGACCCGACGCACGTTCCTGCGTAACCTCGGGGCCAGCGCCGCTGTGCTGGGCGCGGCGCCCTGGGCGCATGCACAGCCCGCCGTTATCCCAGGACTCGAAAAGGCCCCCGCCGACCCTCAGGCTGCCCGCGGTTGGCAACCGGTCTCGGACCGCCGACTTCGCGTGGGCATTGTCGGCTATGGGGTCTGCCGGTTCGGCGCCGCGTTCAGTTTTCAGGATCACCCGAACGTCGAGGTCGTCGCGGTGAGCGACCTGATCCCCGAGCGGTGCGCCGGGTTGGCGCAGGCTTGCCGTTGCGCGAAGACCTATCCGTCACTCGAGGAAATGGTCCGGGACGACCGGATCGAGGCGGTCTTTGTGGCCACGGACGCCCCGAGCCACGCGCAGCACTGCATCAAGGCGCTCGAGCACGGCAAGCATGTCGCCTCGGCGGTGCCGGCGGTGTACGGTTCTTTGGAGGAAGCGGACCAATTATTGGAGGCGGTGCGCCGGAGTGGGCACACCTATATGTTGTTCGAGACCTCGTGTTTCCATGAAGATCTCCATGCCATGCGCGAGATCTACCGCGCCGGCGGTTTGGGCCAACTTGTGTACTCGGAAGGGGAGTATTATCACTACATGGAACAGCCCATCCCTTCGTTCAGGGATTGGCGGGTGGGCCTGCCGCCACAGTGGTACCCGACGCACTCGAACGCCTACCAAGTCGGCGTGACCGGCGGCAGCTTCACCGAGGTATCGTGCATGGGCCTGCCCAGCGTCATCGAGCACCTCCAACCCGCCCAGAACCGGTATGGGAACCCCTTTGGCACCGAGATTGCCCTCTTCCGCACCAGTGAAGGTGGGATGTCGCGAATGGCGGTGAGTTGGGACACCCCGGGCGACGGCGGCGAACGCGGTCGGGTGCGCGGCCAACGCGGCACGTTCTACGGTCGCTATGAGGGGCTCGAACGCAAGCTGCCGAACACGCGGCGCCCTCCGTTGCCGCCGGGAGTCGAGGCCGGCGGTCACGGCGGGTCACACGGCTACCTGATGAACGAGTTTGTCTTGGCGATCTTGCAGCAGCGCCGCCCGCTGGTCGATGTGGCGCTGGCGTTGAACATGACCGTGGCGGGCATCGTGGCGCATCAGTCCGCCCTGAAAGACGGCGAACTGCTCAAGATCCCGCAGTACCAACTCTAGCCCGGGATCCGCGAGGTTAAGATTCTGGGGTCTCGCGAGGTCGGGTCGCCGGGCTTAGGCCGGGCTACCTTTAAGCGG
>VHCO01000519.1 GCA_016871715.1 Verrucomicrobiota bacterium | reverse complement strand
TCGTACAAGATCCACGGCCGGTTTAAGCTATTCTTAGTGCAGAGCGCAACAACGTCGGTGGCGTTTGCAAGATTGGCCATGATGACGCTGTGCCAATCAGAACCAAACTCAATTCCGGCGGTGCCCTTGCGGTCGGAGGATCGAAACGACTTCAACGTCCCGCCCCTAGCACCAAACGGTATTATGTGGAATTGACGTTCCCTTTATTCCGTCACGCTTTTATACTTCCGTGGCATGGGGGGAAGCCAGGGAGGTTGCGATGTCCAAGGAAGGATTATCGTTCGAGGCGTGGCTGGAGAAGGCGCGGTTGCGACGCGAACGTCTGAACGACCGCCAACTGGCCGTTCTCGAAGCGGCGTACCGGTTGTTGGAGGATGGGGGGCATGATTACGCCTCGCGACGCCTCGTGGAACATCTCCTGTTGCACGCCGACCTGGGGCTCAAGGTGGCGCAGGTGGCACGTTTGGTAGACATGGACCGCTGCACCTCCTCGCGGCATCGCCGCTGCTCGTCCGCCCAGGTCGTGCAGGCCATCCCTAATCGTCAAGCCGGCAAGTTTCCGGGCAAACTCCTGCCCCGCTATGCGGGCCCCGTGGCGCAGTTCCTCTTGGAGCAGCCCCACGCCACCCGCGACGAGATCATCGACTTCCTCGAACGTCGCTGGCAGATCCGTCCCGGCTATCGGGCGTTGGACAATTTCCTGCGCAAATACGGGCTGGATCGCCGCACGCTGCACACTCCGGCCTCCGCGGACGCGCCCGTCGCGGCGTCCGCAGAAGACGCGGCGGCCGCAGAGGCGGAGCCACACTCGGCCGCCGCGATCGCTTGGCCCTCCGACCGCCAGGTGCTCCTCCCGTCGCCCGCCGAGATCCGGGTGCTGGCGCCGTCGCCCCGGCACCTGAGCGTGCCGCCCCCGGCGGATTTTTTTTTGCCCACACCCAGTACGCGGGTGCGTTCCTGATGCTGCCCGCCGCGCTGTCTTGGCTGCAGGTGGCGGAAGAGTGTTTCGACGACGAGTATGGTTCCCTGACCCAGGGGCTGTTGACCAGCGTGGCCATGCTGGTGGTGGGCGTGGAACGGGTCTTCCATCTGGAGGACATGCACGATCTCGGCTTTGCGTTGCTGTCGGGCGGGAGACGTCCGCCGACGCGTCAGACCGTAGGGGCTTGGCGACGCCATGTGCCCTGGCAGGCGGCCGACGCCTTTTGTCGGCGGACCAGCCCGTGGGACCTGATTCGCGATCGGGAAGCCCGGGTGGGCTTCGACGAACACACGGTGCCCCGCTGGACGAAAAAGTTCTCCATCCCCAAAGGCTTTATCACCACGCGCAACAAACACATGCGTTGCGAGAAGCTGTTTTACGGTTACGAACTGGAGTCCGAGCGGTATCTGACGCTGCGGGCCGCACCGGGGAACTGGGAACTGCGGGACCTGGCACTGCCGCTGACGCGGCGCGTGTGGGAGGTGGGCCAGCCGGAGCGGCTCCGGGCCTACTACGACGCGGGCGCGGGGAAGAGCGACGCGGACGTGCGGGCCTTGCTGAACGAGGCCGAGGCGATCCCCGAGTTGGAGGTCACCCTCCGCGCCGTGCGGTATCCGCATCGCGTGCGGCAGTGGAAGGCCACCCCGCGCGAGCAGTTCGTGCGCTATGAAGAGGACGGACCGTACGTGCTGGCGCCGCCGAAGGAAATTTATGTGGCCGAGACGCAGACCGTGCTCAAGGGCGAGGACGAATCGCAAGCGGTGCGGACGATTGTCTGCCGCGAGGTGGTGCGCGGGCCGAAAAAGGACCGCTGGCATCCGCTGTACACCAGCGGCCAGGAACCACCCTATCAGGAGATCCAGGATTTCCGGCAGCGGCAACATCAAGAGCAGGCCTACCGGATCGGCGTGTACGACCAGTTCTTGGACGCGGTGCCTTGCGGCTACGACAAGAAGAGTCCGAATCCGAAGCGGCCGCGGTTCCCCCGGGGGCCCTTGCAGATGTTGGGCTGGCTGGTGGCCTTGGTGCTCAACGCGATCATGGACTTAACGGATCAACTGCCGGAGCAGTTCCACCATGCGCACGTGCGGACGATCCGCCGGAAGTTTTTCCACCTGCCGGGCGACATCTATCTGACGCCGGAGGCGGTGATCGTGTGGCTGGAGGAATGCGCGGAACAGGAGGCGTTGCAGCCCGTCTTGGACCGGTTCAATGCGGCGGAGCATCGCCTGCCGTGGCTCGACAATCGGTTGCTGGTGCTCTCCCTCCCTGCGCCCGCCGCCCGCGCCGGACCGTGACTTTTTAATCAGCACCGAATGGGCCTAAAATACCGTTTGGTGCTAGTGTTCTTCTTTTGAGCGCCCCTTTCTCTGGCAAACCACGGCGGGGCAGAGCCTGCGCGAAGGTGCCGCGGTTTCTTCGTCGGGCCGGGACGACCCGGCCGCGG
>VHCO01000518.1 GCA_016871715.1 Verrucomicrobiota bacterium | reverse complement strand
GGGGTCTGGGGGACAGCGTCCACCAGGAAGGCCGCGCCATGCCCCAGCCAGCGGCCACGCCCAGCCTGCGGCCGTTCCCTTGATTGCCTCGATCAGACCTCCCTAAACTACCGTGGCGGCTCACATCTGCCTGGGCGATCTCCATGGGTCGGGTCACACTCCCATCATTGAAAAGTCGAACCTGGAAGTCGAATTTTCAATGAACATTGCCGGGGAGCTTTCCGCTCTGGCCACTTCTCCCCCACCCGCATAGCGAGATCGGCAACACTCTCAACCGAAACATGTTGCTCAACTCCGAGCCCGATGCCTGGCTGGCATCACATTACCGCGCCATGCGTCGCACGGTGTCTGTCAGGGCGGTCTGGCGCGGCCCAGCCAGTCCTGGCGCAGCACGGATGGCGTGTTCGAGTTGCTCGCGTGTCATGCGGATGCCGGAGCCTGCTCGGGCAAAGTTACCTTGCCGGCTTCCTCAAGGGCCCGCCAGCGCTCCTGCGGGGTGAGTACCGGACCGAGCGGTGAACATTGCCGCAACACCTGGCCTCCCTCGGCATCGAGCACCCGCGCGCGCACCTTCGCAAAAGGCCACGCCGTCAGCATCTCCTGCCATTCTACCAACCAAGTGCGCGTGTGGTGGAGGTTCTCGTCGCGAAGCCAGGTCTCCAACAGTGAAAGGACGGAAGCCAACAGTTCGGGATGATGTTGTAGCTTTTCCAGGGCAACCCGATGGAGATGCCAATTGCGGAGGTCCGCTTTCGAGTGACCGTGCGCCACGACTTCCTCATACCGCGGCCAGCCTGTGGTTTCAACTGCGAAACGCAGCCAAACGCCGCGAGATGCAGCGCCAGGTCAACCGGTCAGTGGCGCAAAACACTAGATGAACCGCTCCGTCACTCCTGCCGGTCATCCGAGGCCTCGACGAAGGAGCACACCTTCACCCGGAAGAAGCCCTTCTCGCCGATCGGCGAGAGCGTGAAAGGGCTGGCGGCGGGGAGATCGGTCCAAGGACCGTCGACGTCTGGGGAGTACTGTAGCGTTCCGAGGTGCCATTGGATTGATCGCCGGTCCCCGTTTGAAACGACCCTTGGGAGCATCATTAAGGGCCTGAAGTCGTACACCTGAAAGCCAGACCGGCCGTCTGGAAAGTGCTTTCCTGGACAGCACCTGTCTGGCGGCCAATATCCATTACCCGGTCGATTGGGTTTTGCTGCGCGATGCCACTCGCACCCTCATGCGGGCCAAGGGGCGGCCGGGATCGATGGGATGACCAGGGGGCAACTGCGGGGGCATTTGCGGCAGCAATGGGAGCAGATCAAGGCGCAACTTCTGGCGGGGAACTACCAGCCGCACCTTGTGCGGCGAGTGGACATACCCAAGCCGGGAGGAGGGACGAGGATGCTGGGGATACCCAACCGCGTGGTGCGGGGCTGGGCGAACTACTACCGGAAAGCCACGACCTATGGCGTATTCGAGGACCTGGACGGGTGGCTGCGGCGCAAGCTGCGATGCCTGATCTGGCGACGCTGGAAGCGGGTTTACACCCGCGCCCGGCGCCTGATCGCCCTGGGGTTCACCGAGGCCAAAGCGTGGCGCTGTGCCTGTAACGGGCGCGGTCCGTGGTGGAACGCCGGTTCCTCACACATGAATGATGCCTATACCCTACCGCCACGTTCCAGCGGATGGGCTTGGTCTCCCTGTTGGCGACTGTCAAAGCCTATGCCTGAACACCAACGGTTCATTCCAACCGCCGCGATACGGAACCGTACGTCCGGTGGTGTGGGGGGAGGGCGGGAGTAATCCCGCCTCCCACCCGAACCCGATTGGTTTTAGACGCAGCCAAACAGACACCCAAGAACAACCCGAGCAACCTCGAGAAAACAGAAGCTAAAATTCTGCGTCGAGTGGTCTGAAGATCGGGGGCCACCGCACAAACCCGACGCCCCTTCTCCGCGCGGCGCGCCTCCTGGTTTGCCGTTTGTTTTCGATGAAAGAACCCTACGGATGGAGCTCGACCGCCCGTCACCGCCGGTAGAGGCCTGAGCCAGACTTTCTTCCGGCCCCCATCATCGCCGGCCACCGAAGCGCGAAGGGCGGAGGCCGAGTCCTCCGAACTCACACCGGGTCGAGAACGAGGACGACACTGCGACGAAGGTCGTTGTCGCCGAGTCGTCGCGGGACGGATTCATCGGCTAGCGGGGGGTAGTCATACCGGAGCCAATCTGCTGTCCCAAGTGTGGTACGACGATGCGCATCGTCGCCTTCATCGAGCGGCACCAGACCAAGGTCATCGAGAAGATTCTCCGGCACTGCGGACTGTGGGACGAGCCCTCAGCTCGCGCCCCGCCCTCGGCGAAGGTCCCGGTTACGGGCTGAGGCTCAGGACCAGGGGAACCGGTGGAGCGGCGGCGTCGCGCGCGAGGCGGGGCATCCGCTCGACGGTGAATTGCACCCTGGACGGCCAGCGCCAACCCCGT
>VHCO01000517.1 GCA_016871715.1 Verrucomicrobiota bacterium | reverse complement strand
CTTCGCCTTGCGTTTGGCGCGGTACCACCGCGTCAGGTCGGGCGTGGGCAGGCCCTGGGTCGATTGGGGCTGAACCGGCGGCTTGGCGTTCGGACACACCGCCTCCAAATCCGCGATGCCATGCGCCGCAAGGGCACGGTTCAAGTCGGCATTGTCCGTGAGCGCTACCAGCACGTCCGCGCCCGGGTTCTTGAGCTGGACGCATGGGCGCCGGTAGATCCTGACGCCCGGCGCGAATTTGACGACAAGACTGCCTTCCGGATAGTCGCGTCCGGGCGCGGGCGTATAGGGCGGCGGCTTGCCGATGTTGTCGAAGGGCGAGTAGGTGTGTTTGGGTAGGGGCACATCTTGGCACCTGCGGCAAGGGCCGTTTCGGTCTGGCCTTGCCCGAGCGCTTTGGCTGCCCAGTCCGTGGGGCTCAGGTTGTTGTTGGGCCAACGCTGCTCCCGGGATCGCTACCACGCAGAACAGGTTCACCGGTTTCATGGCGACATGTCACTTCCTCGCCGTCCTCTGGGGCACTCCTCCCCGCCTTGACCGCACGCCCGAACAAAGACTACCCCGCTCCCCTGGGGCACGGGCGCGTGCGAGCAACCGAGGACCGCGGCTGTCCGTGGCTTAACGAATTCACAGAACAGGCCCAAGCCCGCATGGGCTACGCATTTTTTGGCGGAGGCTTAGCGTTTTTTGACATGGACAAACGAGGAGTTGGGGGGCGGCCGACAACCCGACAACCCTGCTCTCAGGGGTTTCCCACGTGTGCCAGGAAGTGAAAGCCGCGACCGCGGCAAACGCAACCGGACGCTCATCGCCTTGGCGGCTGCGAGGTAGGGCGAGCACATTCGTCCGTCGCGCGCAGCGCCGCCGCGGTCAAGACGGCGGCCGAGTCACACGCTCGAGCCCGGTGGCTGCGCCCCGCCTATTTGTCGGTCATCTCGACTTCGCCGAGCCACTCTTCACTGGGAGGGTGGTCTCGCAACGACGTGACTTGGCGGAGGTAGAACTGACTGGGCCCATGCTGGGTGCGCAACCCCTCGACGGCACGGAAGGCGCGCCCGGCCCGATCGAAATCGCGCCGTTCGAACCTATACAAGGCCTCGGTGAAGGCCTCCCGCCAGGACTGGGTGCCGGCCGCCACAGCCGCGGGTCCAACCAGTTCGTGGATCTCGACAACGCGGTCGAAGCCCTTGAGGCGGAAATAGCCCATCGGACAGGTCACAAACTGCGCTTCCAGGCCAGCCAACGCCTCCCGGGAAACCAAGACCTCCGTGCCCAGGAAGCGGTTCAGGCCTTCGAGGCGCGACGCGAGGTTGGTGCTTTCGCCGATGGCCAGGTAGTTGAACCGTTCGCCGGTGCCGAAGTTGCCCACGTAAGCTTCACCCGTGTGAACCCCAATGCGGGTGCGCATGGGCAGGACGGCCCCGTGGCGTTCATCGAGCTCTGCCAGACGGTCGCGAAGCAACAACGTGGCGTGACACGCCCGGGCTCGATGATCGAGTTGCGGGCGGGGCGCGTTCCAGACGGCAAAGATCGCGTCGCCGAGCAGGTGCAGGATGGTCACTTCGTGGTGGTGCACACAACCGATCGCCACCTCGAAGTACTCACTGAGCAGGGCGACCAGATCCTGGGCCGCCAGGCGGCTGGCGACCGCCGAGAACCGCGCGATGTCGCTGAAGAGGACGCTGACCTCCTGACGACCGGCACCCACCTGCAACAGTTCCGGCCGTCTCAGCAATTGGCGAGCCAGCGGCTCGGAGACGTACGCGGAGAGACACTGATGCAACAACCGGCGCTGAATGTGGCCCTGCAGCGCGTTGAACACGACCGACCAGGCAAACGCGGCAGGCACCGGCACTGCCGCGACGATCAGCCTGGCAAACCACACTCGCGACGTCCAAGCTACTCCCCATGTGGTTGCGGCAATCCCGATCGCGCCCGTCAGAACCACCACGACAGCCGGCAACGGTTGCAGCCGGACCATGCCGTAGCCGAGAACAACCCCGAGGGCCGCCAGCAAGGCCAACTCCAAAGGCGCTGGCAAGCGACGGAGCCACTCCTGGCGCAGGAGATTCAAGAAGGCTGTGGTATGCACCTCGACTCCCGGGTAAAAGCGTCCCGTCATGAAAATGCACCGCCCGGCGAACTCCTCGAGCTTCGTCCCCGTAAAACCCGCCGAAGGCTTGGCACCCACGAACACCACTCGGTTGCGGAAAAACTCATACCCTGTTCCTCGGCAGTTTGCAGAACAAGCGAATCGTCGCCGAAGCATGTCCTTTCGTCCGCTGCCTCAACTCCGAACTCATAGGAGTTAAACTCAACTCATAGGAGTTTGCTTTTGGGACGTGGCTAGAGTGTGGCTGGCCAGAAGACGTGATTCAAGGCGAAATGCGGCAGAATTGTCCGCTGCCAAGTGCCTGGTCGGCCTTTGGGGGCTGGCGGGCGGCCGCCCACCAGCCGCCAAAGGTGGCCGCA
>VHCO01000516.1 GCA_016871715.1 Verrucomicrobiota bacterium | reverse complement strand
GAAGGACCTGCCCCTGGTCGGGCAGTTCGGTCTCGGAGTGGTGCCAGATGCAGCAAGGACGTATCCTCCCATACAACTACCCGCGCCGTACGTTCAACAACGTGGGACCGTTCCGGCGGACGCGAAGGGGTTGTTCTTCCTGTGGCAGGGCGAAGATCTGCGGGTCTCCCTGGGCGGTCAGCAGGTCCCCGTTTACCCGTGGGAACAGCGGTTGACCGCTGACCCTCGAGTGCCGGTACACAACTACTACACAGTCAATGTTGAGCCTTGGGCCGGGCAGGAGGTGATGCTCCGCTTCGAATTCCGCGCGTTCGAGTACCACGCCTTTCCCGACTGGCCCGGGCACGTGCATGTGTTGGACGACCTGCACTTCTCGGCGATCCCGGAACCCGCGCCGCGGTGGTTGTTGTTGGCGGGTTTGTGGTGGCTGGCGTGGCGGTGCCGTCGCACGCAGCCATGGTCGACCGGCCCTGACCGATGACTGGCAGGTTGATGAACCTGAGATGGACGACAGTCCGGGGGTAGGGCGCGCAGTCCTCTGCGCGCCGTCAACCACGGTGGACCTGCGAGGCCGCGGCGCGCAGAGGACTGCGCGCCCTACCTTACGGCGATTCGCGGTCCATTGCGGTGAACAATGAGTGAGTTCAGCAGCTACCGGATGGGCCCTGGCCGAGCGTTTCGGCTCGGCGCACAAGCCGAGGCGGACAGTACCCACACGCCTGTGGTGAAGCGGTGGGAGACGATTGAAGGGCGCACGGTGCTCTTCGAGCAGATCGAGTGGAGCGGGTGCGAGGCGATGCTGGCCGCGCTGCCCAGACAGGCCCAAGCGGAGAGTGGGACCGAGCCCGTCGGGCGCGTGGCGTCGCTCGAACGCCGCTTGCCGGAGCGCCGGACTGTGGCGCAGACGCTCATCGAGCCATCGCCCGGTGGTGGCCGCAGGCTTGAGCCTGCGGGCGCGGACATACATCGGTCACCGGCATCGTCGCGCAGGTTAAAACCTGCGACTACAGCGGGGGATGACACCCGCAACCTGACCGGACCGGGGCGCGGGTCGTCAGACCCGCTTCAACCACAGCCTACGTTGGCCACGTCGAGCCTCGATGGCTCAAACCGGCCGATTGGCATGGACCAGGTGAGCGCCGTGGATCCTGCCGCCGCCGGGGTGGTGCTCGACTACGAGCTGTTGCTGAGCCAAGACGATTTCACGTTCGCCGGCGACAAGACCTACTACGTCACCGGCACGGTCCAACTGACAGGCACGACCACGCTGGAGGGCGGCACAGTCGTCAAGTTCGACCCCTTTGCCAGCAGTGTCCGCATCAACGTCAGTGGGCCATTGGTCTGCAAGACCGGCCCCTACCGCCCGGCCATTTTCACTGCCCGTGACGACCACAGCGTGGGCGAGCCCATCGGGTCCGGCTCGCTCGACGGCTACTACGGTGCGTATGCGCTGTACTTCAACGATCTGCAGAGCGGGATCGACCTGCGTCACGTGCGGATCCGTCATGTCTATCGCGGGGTGGGCGGGGTGGGGAATCCGGCGCTGCGATTGCGCCATGCCCAGATTGTCGACTGCCAGGTCGGCGTCTATGTCAATTCGGTAGGGGCGGTGGACCTGGAGAATGTGCTGGTGGCCAACGTCGGCAGCGGTGGCCGGGCCTTGTATGGGTTTTGGAGCACGGTCAATGGGCGGCACCTGACGGTGCACGGGGCGCCGGAGCTGCACAACCCCGACAACCTGACGCTCAACCTGTGGAACAGCCTGCTTGTGGCAGTGACCACGATAGGCCCTTACGGAGGCGGGTCCAACGCCGTCGAGCCGTCGGACAACGCAGTGTTTGGGACCGTGGGTGCGGGGGCGCATTACCTGCCGCTGGACAGCGTGCACCGGAACCAGGGCACCGACAGCATCGGAGCGGAGTTGCTCGGGGAAATGCGGACGCTGACGACCGAAGCGCCGGCACAATGGGGCGGGTTGGTGAACACCGATGTGGTCTTGGGCCGGCGGGTGGCGCGCGACGATGACGGGGCGCCGGATCGGGGCTACCATTATGCGCCGCTGGATTACGTCTTGAGCCAAGTCAGCCTCCAGCATGCGACGCTGGTCTTGACCAACGGCGTCGCCGTGGGCAGCTACGGCAGCGTGGGGGTGCACCTGCAGAATGGGGCCGTGGTGGTGAGCGAGGGCGCGCCGCAAGCTCTAAACCGGTTGATCGCCTCGAGTTTGGTGCAGGAGGGATCGAGCGGTTCCGCTACGACACTCTTCTCCGTGACGGCCGAACACGCCACACTGCCCGAGGTGCAACTGCGTTTCACAGAGGTGTCGGTGCCGGCTGCCGGCCTCCTGCTGGAGAACTGGAGCGACTATCAGCTCGGCCAGATGGTGCTGCGGGATTGTCGGATCAGCTCGGCGCGGCTCCATCTGTCGCTGTACCCTTACACCGGCGAGACCCGCGTCATGGTGGTGGCGCTGACCAACAACATCTTCGA
>VHCO01000515.1 GCA_016871715.1 Verrucomicrobiota bacterium | reverse complement strand
CGCCTTCCCCGGCAACGCCTGGCTCCGCGCGGGCTGCTGGTTTCTGACCTGGGAGCCCTCGGCCAATGCCCTGACGGTCTCGTGCTGGTTCAAGCTCTCGGTTCCCTCGGGGACAACCCTGAGCCAGAACCTGACCATCCTGACAGACCGGGAGGCCCACGAGTCTGCCTACTTCGCCTACTGGATCGAGTTCGAGTTGGGCAGTGGCGATGTCGTGTTCTCGACCGCCGGTCGCTCCGGCACCTACCGGAACACGCTGATCGACCGCCCCTACCTCGATCGTTGGTATCACGTCGCGGTCGTCCGCTCCGGCGAGACGTTTCGAGGGTACGTGGATGGGCGGGAGGTCTTCGCGGATTATGGCAACGTCGGCCAGTCCCAGTCCGCCGGCATCTTGTCCGTCGGTTGTTGGAACAACACCCAATACCTCTTTGGCGAGGTCCAGGAAGTGGCGATCCACCGCGCGGCGCTCAGCCGGGCGGTTATCGCTGACCACATGTTTGCCGACCAGTCTGGCCTCCAAAGCCTCCGCGGTTACTACAAGCTCGGGTACTATCCGGACGAGGCCGACAGCCTCAAGAACCGGGCGCCTGGCGCCTCGACGTGCAACCTGACCCAGGCCGGTCCGGGCAAGGTCACTTTCGACGAGACCAACCAGGCCGGCGAGCAATCCGCGTTCGATTCGCGCAAGAACGGCGGCCGGGATGCCATCGTCCCGCTCTCCGGCGCTTTCAACTGGGAGCAGGTCGCCTTCGCCCGCCCCACGCCCGGCATCGCCTTCGATTTCCGCTTCGGCTACTCGAGCGCGAATGCCTTCGGCGGCTTCAAGCTCGGCAGCACCGACCCCTTCGACGCCGGCCCCCTCGGCCCCGGTTGGCGCCACACCTTCGAGACCCGCCTGCTGCCCGCCCAGGATTTCGACCCCAACGGTGGGGCCACCGTCCTGGGCCTCATGAGCTGGAATGGGGCCATCGAGACCTGGGACCTCAACCTCGAAACCGGGAAGTACCAAACGCGACACCAGGAGTATCGCGGCGAGTTGGCCCCCGCCACCAATATCCTCCAGTTCCAGTGGACTACCCCTGACCGCCAGATCTTCCTGTTCCGCAACCCGAACATCAACCCCCAGGTCATGCGCGGCAGGCTCGAGGAAATCCACGACTTCAACGGCAACTCGGTCAAGATTCGCTGGGACCAGGCCATCGGGCTCATCACCCAGGTGGTCGATTCGGCGCGGGGCCGGTACGACTTCAGGTACAACGCCCGCAACCTGCTCACCACCTTCGCCTTCGGTCAATGGTTGGTGAACTTCGACTACGACTCCACCGGCCGCCTCCGGTCGAAGTCACTGGCCAACAGCGCCGATCTCTACACCAACATCAACACCCTCTGGCAGTTCCAGTACGGTAGCAACGGGCTGCTGTCGCACGTCATCGATCCACGCGGCAAGACGAACAACTTCGTCCAGTACGACCCATACGGCCGCAAGACCAACGAGGTGGACGCCGTGGGCCGGACCAACCGCACGGAGTATGGCGCACCGGGCAAGCGCGACATCCGGCACACCGACCCGGCAGGCTTCCCGTGGGTCGAGACCTACGACCGCCGGGGCCGGTTACTCGTCCAGGAAGACCCGCTCCACAACAAGACCCGCTACACCTACGACGACGCGGGCAACCGCATCGCCATCGCTGATCCGCTGGGATTCACCACTCGTTTCGGGTACGACGACCGCGCCAACGTCATTAGCCGCACCAACGCCCTCGGGCAGGTCTCCCGGTGGGTTTTCCATTCCTTTTTCAACAAGCCCATCCAGGAGATCACCCCCCAGCCGCCCGACGCCAGCGGGTGGACGACCTGGACAAACTTCTTCGAGCTCGAGGACGCCACCGGCAACCTCCTCCGCCACTACGACGCCCTGGGCAACCTGGTCCGGTACGCCTACAAGACCAACGGCCTGGTCGAGACCGCGATCGACGCCAACAACCACACCAACCGCTTCGAGTACGACACCAACGGGTTCATGACCGCGCGCTTCGACGCGGCCGGCTACCGCGCCTCCTTCGGCTACAACGATGTCGGCTGGAAACTCGCCGAAACCAACGCGCTCGACCAACCCAGGTCGTACGCCCTCGACCTCAACGGCAATGTCGTTTTGCGCATCGACCCGTTGCGCCGCGCCTTCACCAACGTATTCGATCCCAACGGCAACCTGACCCACCAATACGACGCCAAGGGCAACCTCACCGCGCATTTCTACGATGCCGCCAACCAGCGAACCCAGACCGTCGACCGCCTCCTGGCCACGAACATCTTCACCTACACCAGCCGCGGCAAACCCTTCACCGCCACCGACGCCCTGGCCAACACCTCGACGAACTATTACGACGCCGCCAACCGCCTCGACCGCTCGATCGATCCCCTCGGCAACACCACCACCAACTTCTACGATGCCAGCGGCCGCCTGACCGACCTGTTCGACAAACTCGGCCAGCGT
>VHCO01000514.1 GCA_016871715.1 Verrucomicrobiota bacterium | reverse complement strand
CGAACCGGCACCTGTTTTCCGGGCTCCCAGTTGCGCCTCTGGTACACCATTCGAGACGCTTGAGGCAAAAAAGCGGACACTTTCGCGTCATACCATGTCAGGAGCTGTGGAGTCTCAGAGCCAGAAGGGAACATACTTGGCCAGTCGTTTGGATTTGGTGGCGCTGGATTCAGACTTGATCAGGCCCGCCTTCAGCGTGTCGGCGATGATGCGGGACGCCATCGGGTAGTTTCGCTCGCTGATGCCAAACCGCGCCCGCACCGTCGCGTTCGTCATCGGCTTGTTGGCCACCCAACAGAGGCAGGCGTGCTGGTAGCAAGCGCGGATGCGAGCCTCCGCATGCATCTGCGCGAACTTCCGGGGCGCAAACAGCAAGGCCCGCGTGTGCCGGGGAGTGGCCTGGAAATCCGGCGCGGGGAGTTGGTAAAGCTCGATTTCGGCGACGACCTTGTCGATGCCGGTGCCACGCTCCTCACAGAGATTGAGCCGGCGCATCGTGGCGGCGAGGGCTTCGTTCCGCGATTGTGGCGGTTCGTCAATGAAACGCAGCGGGTCAATCAACGGCGGGCCGGGATTCGTGAACTCGATGCGGTCGGTGAAGATTTCGACCATCGGCCCGGTGCCCGCCAGGGAGAAATCCTGGTGAATCAGGGCGTTGGCGACCAGCTCGCGCACCGCGAGCTTCGGGTACATCCGCACCTCGCGGCGCAGCGCCCGGCCGATCTCTTCGCTGCTGGGCAACTGGTCGTTGATGTAGTCCACGACGGAAGCAAAACCGGCCGCATAGCCCCGGGTTGCGGCGTGCTCCTTGATCGTCGCCAGCCGGTCGGAGGCTTTGTATTGAATCACGCGCAGAGCTTTCCGAGCCAAGCCCGCGAACTGGTTCAGGTTCTTCGCGAACAGAATTGCGCCCAGGTTGGTGATGTCGAAGTGGTCCTCGCCTTTCGCCACAATGAACTGCTCGGCCGCCAACCGTTCCAGAATGCCGGAGCGGTTGGCTGGCAAGCCCAAACCGGCCAACTCGAAATACTGCGGATAGTCAATGCGCCCGAGCACTTCGTCACTCGTGAGGCCCGGCGCGGCGATGCCCTTTTCAAACGTCAAACGTGACAGCACCAGCCACAACTCCTTCTCCTTACCAGGATGCTCCTTGAGCTTCTTCTTGACGCTGCCGAGGCGAATCCACTCCGTTCCCTTGAAGGCCACGGGCGAAGCGACCGCGGGTTGCACTTCCAGTAGCACTATCCGCAGCCCCTGGTGTTCCCAGTCGTGGAAACGGAAATCAATGCGCGGCGCGAGCAGGTGGGCCAGCCAGTTTTCTAACGGCTCGTTGCCGATCTTCCGCTGCCGGGGGGCGCGGTCGTCCCGACGATCCGCTGAGTCACATCCTCGACGCCCCAGACGAGGTATCCGCCTTCCTTGCCGTGCAGCGCCGCGGAGTTGGCAAGGGCGGAAACGTATTCCCCGATTTCCTCCGGCGCATCGTTGTTGTGCTTGAACTCCACCCATTCGCTTTCGCGAGGCAGGGCCAACAACGACGTGAGCAAGTGGTCCAAGTCCATTTCAGCAATCGGCCCCCACGTCGAACGGCGGGTCAATATAGACGAGCTTCAGCCCGCCGGCCGCCTCGAGGTCGCGGCGCAGCGGCCCGTTCTTGAGGGCGGAGAGGATGAGCTTGTTGTCGCCCCAGATGAGCTTGTTGGTCCAGCCGCCCTGCTGCCGCCCGCGCGCGTCGAAACGCAGGCCCAGTTCCAGCGGCGTGGCGGTTTCGTGAAGGGCGGGCGGCTCGCCCGCTGCGGACGAGCCATCCGCGCTCCGTTCGCTCCCCGCAGCCTGCCGCGGCTCGTCAATCTGCTCAATGCTCTGGAACGGCAGCACCACGCTGGTGACCTCGCTGGCCTTGCCCTGCCAGATCAGCTCGACCTCCGGCGCATCGGCGAAGAGGCGCAGCTTGTATTTAGCCGGCAGCGGCTCGCCCGCGTCAATGAGACGCTTCAGCTCTTCCTTCTCGCGGTCGGTCAGATGCATCGCGCCAGTTCTACCACGCTGCCTTCCGCCAGACGAAGCCCTTTCATCCCAAGCCCTTTCATCCCGGCCTGCGACCCAGCGCGTTTGCCAGCGACTCCGGGTCGAATGCGTTCGCATCTGGCCCGGTCACGTGTAACACTCCGCCGGGTGACCCTGGTCATCCTCCATTACCATTTCCGACCGGGCGGCGTGCGGCGCGTTGCAGCGCCTGATCCAGTACTTCCTGCGCTGCCCCTTCAGCCAGGCCCGGATGATCCAGGTGACCGAGGCCGGGAAGGTGATCTACAAAACGGAGCATAATGCGGTGGGCCGATTCCCCGAACCGGGGGACGAGGAACTGCTGGCCGGGCCCTCCCGCAACTTCCAGGTGTTCGATCCCTCGGACTTCCTGGCCGAGGTGACGCAGCACATACCGGATCCCGGAGAACATCCGACACTGCGGACTGTGGGACGAGCCCTCAGCTCGCGCCCCGCCCGC
>VHCO01000513.1 GCA_016871715.1 Verrucomicrobiota bacterium | reverse complement strand
CGTTTGCAGGCGCTGATCGAGCAGAGGCAGATCTGGGAACGGCTGGTCGCCAACGCGCACAACGCTTAGCCGAGCCGCCACTGCCGAGTGGCTTCAGGATCCCGCGCGCCCCGGTCACGTGGTCCGGCTACTGTACCCCGGGCTGAGCTCCGTCGCTCTCACCCACGTGCGGCAATGGGGGCGGAGCGCCCAACTTGCGGTAGAGCCAAACCTCGAGGGGACGCAGCGGCCCGAGCCAGCGATAGAACGGCGATTATACTAGCCGCAAGCGCACCACCGAGAGGAACCACGCCAGCGACGCCGTGCTCAGGTTGACCTTCGACCCGATCCTGTCCGTCCATTCGGTGGGCACTTCCAGGATGGTGAAGCCAGCGCGCTTGAGCGAATAGAGTAGGTTGATGTCAAACGCCATGTCGGCGATCGTCAAGCCGACGTGGATCTTCTCGACGGCCGCCCGGCGCATCACTTTAGCACCGCATTGCGTGTCGCGAATGTGCATCCGAAACAACAGCTCGACCAGCGCGTGAAAGGCCCGGCTGAAGAAGCGGCGATGGACCGATTGCTCGATGTGCAGCACCGCGCCAGGGAGCCAGCGCGACCCAATCACGCAATCCGCGAGATGGCTGCGGTCGACCAACTCGAGGAAGGCCGCCGGCGCCGTCGCCCCGTCGGCATCCACATACCCGATGAGGTCGGCCGCCGGCGCCAGTTTCAGGCCCTCGATTAACGCGCCCCCTTTGCCAATCCTGCCCGGAAAAGTCAGGTGAGACACCTCGGCAAATTGAGCCTCGACGCGCCGCACCACGCCCTCGGTGTTGTCCACGCACCCGTTCAAAACCACGACGAGCTGGAACCGGCCTGGGTAGTGTTCGCGGAAATGCTGCGCATAATCGTGCAGCACGGGTTCGATCCGCTGCTCTTCGTTGTAGGCCGGAATCAGCAGCAGCACACTGGGATGACTCGACGGCACGCCCAACGATGGCTCGATCCCGCGGACCTGGCAACTCGGGACTCGACCGGGATGCACCCCAACCCACTGCGCCTATGAACCCCGCCGCAGTCGGCCTATCCTCGATGGCCAGCATCGGATGCGTTGGGGACAGCGCCCACATGGTTGTTGACCAGTGAAGGCCAACCGCCCGATCCGGACGCGGCGCAGGCGGCAGATCAGACCTCGATCGGCCCCGAGCGCGGCGCGCCGACCCGAGTCAGCTCCTACGGCCCCCAGTTTCCATGTTCGCAAGGGCCAGATTCCGCACTTGCATACTGGCTGACGCAGGTCCAGCGTCAAACTCGCGAGGGCCAGGCAAAGCCCATGCGAAGCGTCGTAGCGTCGGATGAAGCGAGAGATGGCAGAGAAGGATTGGAGTCCCAGTGTCGGCACGGTGGCTGGGGTCGTCGGCGCGGTGTGGTTGGTGGTCGCCTGGGTGCTGGGGCAGACAGCCGGCTGGGCGGGGGTTGGGGACAAGCGTTGGGAGACCCAGCTCGATGCCGCTCCGCTGGGCCAGGGCAGGTCCTGGTGAGCACCGCGAGCGGTGTGGTCGCGTTGGACCAACGGACCGGAGCGATTCTCCGGGTTTCGGAAGCCCTGGGCGGGGTTAGCCACCTTGGCGGGTTCCTGGCGGGCGAGCGTTCCCTCTTCGTCAAGGCTGGCTGTCCGGGAGCGCTGGGCACTGTGGATGGCGAGGTCCTTTGGCATGCGACCGGATACTCCTGGCTGGCATCGCCTCAGGTTGATCGCGAGGGCGGTTTGTTTGGGGGCAGTTGGCCGGATGAGTTTCTGTGCCTCGACAGCGGCGGGGCCACATCTGTCGAATCGCCCTGGTCCTGCGTCGGTGCCGATCATCGCAATTCGTCGAGCCTGGCGCCGCGATTCCATCGGCCCAAGCTTACCGCGCGGCAACGAGCGGAAGGCGTCGAACTGGTGATCGCGGGTACCAGTCAGGGCCGGTGGATGCTCGATCGCAGCGGGGCGCTGGGTCCAGAGGTAGCGTGGCAGGCGGTAACCTCCCTCGAGCTCCCCACTCAGCCGTGGCCGCTAGCCCCCGGGGAAAGGGCCCAGTTCTTTCGTCTCCGGCGCGATTAGCGATCAGGGGAGCAGGCAACTGGGGGATTGGCCGGTTGGTGATCATGGTCCCGATCACCGATCTTACATTATATTACAACTTCATTATACTTGACAGGAGATGCTTCCCTGATCCATCCTGGCCCCAGTTATGAGAACCACCCGTATCAAAGTCAAAGGGCGACCGGCCGTTTACCACTGCGTCTCGCGCATCGTCGGCGCCCAACGGCTCCTCGATGACCTCGGCAAAGAAACCTTGGTCAGGCTCCTCCGGCGCTTGGCCACCTTCTGCGGCCTCGAAGTCATCACCTACTGCATCATGTCCAATCACTTCCATGTCCTGGTCCGCGTTCCGGCCGAGCAGAACCCGACCGACGAGGAACTGGTCGAGCGCATGAAGGCCCTCTACGGGAAGGCCAAACCCCGAGAGGCCGGTCTGCTTTATGAGGCCGAG
>VHCO01000512.1 GCA_016871715.1 Verrucomicrobiota bacterium | reverse complement strand
TCCTCCCACAGTCCGCAGTGCCGGAGAATCTTCTCGATCACCTCAGTCTGGTGCCTCTCGATGAAGGCGACGATGCGCATCGTCGTACCACACTTGGGACAGCAGATTGGGTCCGCTGCGTAAACCTCTTTGATCAGCGCCGCCCAGCCTTTGCGGGCCTCCCGTGCCGAGGTGGAGCGGGTGGGAATCCCCGTTCCGGCACCCGCCGACGGTTGCCGTTGCGCCCGCTGGCCCCGAGTCTTGTTCGAGTACCACCCGTAGTAGCGCACCAGATGGCTGCCCGGATCGGGGATGTGCTGCGTCACTTCCGCCAGGAAATCCAAGGGATCGAACACCTGGAAGTTCCGCGCCGGCCCGGCGAGCAGTTCCTCGTCGCCCGGCTCGGGGAATCGGCCCAGGCGGTTGTGATCGCTCTTGTAGATGACCTTGCCCGCCTCGGTCACCTCGATCATCCGCGCCTGGCTGAAGGGGCAGCGCAGGAAGTATTGGATGAGCCGCTGGACCCCTTGCTGATCACACCCACCTCGACGAGGCCAACTTCGATCCTAACCGGCGCGATTCCCGCCAACTCTGCCACGCCCTGCGCACCCCAGTGACTCAAATCATCGGGTACACCGAACTGCTCGCGGAACAGGCGGAGGAAGCGGGCCAGGGCCGCCTGCTGCCCGACCTGTGCCGCATCCGCGCCGCCGCCACCCATTGGCTCGGCCTGGTCGAGGACAACCTCCTCGCCCCGTCCTGGGAGCCACGGGGCGAGGACGCGCCCACAACGCCGGGCGGGGCCGGCCCTGCGCCGCTCACCGGAACAACCACCGGCGTCACGGAGGTTCTCCTGGCGGCCGCCAAAGAGCCTGATTCCGGTTCCCTGCTCGTGGTGGACGACGATCCGGCCAATCGCGAGATGCTCGCCCGCCGGCTGCGCCGCTGCGGCTACGAGGTTCGCCTGGCCGAAAGCGGCCTCCAGGCCCTCGAGGCCATCGCCGCCGGCCCGCCAGACCTTCTCCTCCTGGATTTCCTCATGCCCGGCATCGATGGCCTCGAAGTCCTCGCCCGGCTGCGCCGGCAACACGCCCCAGGCGACCTGCCCGTCATCATGGTCACCGGCAAGGACTCGAGTCTGGACGTGGTCCAGGCGTTGCGACTGGGCGCCAACGACTACATCACCAAGCCGATCGATTTCGCCCCCGCCCTCGCCAGGATCCGCACCCACCTCAAACTCAAAGGCGCCCAGGCCGAGCTGCGCGCGCGCACGGAACAAATCCGGCGCCTGGCCAAGGACCTCGAGCTGCGGAATCGGTTCATCCAGGACGTTTTCGGGCGCTACGTGACCGAGGAGGTGGTGCAAAGCCTGCTCGAGACGCCGCGCGGCCTCGAGCTGGGCGGGCAGAAGCGGGTCGTGACCATGATCATGAGCGATCTCCGCGGCTTCACCGCCCTGGCCGAAAGGCTCTCGCCGGAAAAGGTGGTCGAACTGCTCAACGTCTACCTGGGCGCCATGGCCGACGTCATCAGCCGCTATGGCGGGATCATTGATGAGTTCATCGGCGACGCCATCCTCGCCGTCTTCGGCGCCCCGCTCGAGCGCGCGGACCATGCCGAACAGGCGCTGGCCTGCGCCTTGGCCATGCAGCTCGCCATGGAACCGGTCAATGCCGAATTGACCCGCCGAAACATCCCCACCCTCGAGATGGGCATCGGCATCCACACCGGCGAGGTGATCGTCGGCAACATCGGCTCGACGCGCCGCGCCAAGTTCGGCGTCATCGGCAGTCACGTCAACCTCACCGCCCGCATCGAGTCCGCCACCGTCGGCCGCCAAATCCTCGCCTCCCACGCCCTCGTCCGCGCCGTCGGATCGTGCGTCCGGATCGCCCGCGAGTTCACCCTCTCACCCAAGGGCGTGAAGGAACCGCTCCGCGTCTTCGAGGTGAGCGGCCTGGCGGAACCTCACAACCTCTTTCTGCCCGAGCAGTCCGAAAACCTGTTGGACTTGCCCAGCCCCCTGCCGGTGCAGTGTCTGCTCGTCGATGAGCACAAGCAGGTCGCCGGCGCCCCCTGGCCTGCTTTGCTCCTGCGCCTGTCGCTCAACGCGGCCTGCCTGCATTCCTCCGCCCCCATCGCCCAGGGCGCCGCCGTGAAGCTGCTCCTCCCCGGCGATCCTGCGGCGGCCGAAGACACTTCCCTCTACGCCAAGGTCCTCGAGACCACCGCTGCCGATGGCACCTGCGCCCTCCGCTTCACCGCCGTGCCGCCGGCGGCCACCGCGATCATCGACCGGCTCCGCACCCGAGTGGGACCGGGCTGAGCCGGTCGAGCGCAGCTCGAAGCTGGGGGCGCCGGTCCGCGGACGTCCCGTCCGCAGGAACCAACCCGGTGACCGGTGCCATTCGACGAACCCGACCGTTGACTGTACCGGCTGCGGGCGAGCCGCCCGCGCTCCCAACCCCTGCCGGTCCGCGGACGTCCCGTCCGCAGAAACCAAGCCGGTGACCGGTGCCATCCGACGAACCCGACCGTTGACTGTACCGGCTGCGGGCGAGCCGCCCGCGCTCCCAACCCCTGCCGGTCCGCGGACGTCCCGTC
>VHCO01000511.1 GCA_016871715.1 Verrucomicrobiota bacterium | reverse complement strand
CCTCGAGCGCCTCGCGGAAGTCGCGCACCGCCTCCGGCCGCTTCTCCTGGCGCGTGCCCACCGCCGCCAACCCCTTGGCCACCGCCCGCTCGTCCACGTCGCAGATATGCGTGATCTGCGCCCGCTCGAGTGCCGCAAAACCGCGCGCCAGATCGCTCCCGCGCCCGTTGGTGCCCATCACCGCCAAACTCACCCGCTCGTTGGCCCCCAACACCCGCAGGCTCAATCGCCCCACACCGCCCAAGCCCAAACCCGCTATCGCCGCGCGCCGCAGAAACGCGCGCCGCGGCCACCTGGAACTCGCTCCCGTCGTGCGCATCGTCTGCCTAGGGTTTGACCAGCCGGAAAAAGCCCTGGCCCGGACTCGGCAAACCCGCCACCGGTATCAAAACCGCTTTCTCGGTGCCGATCTGAAAGACGTTGGCCGCACCCGCATCCACCCATGACCCAGGCGCCATACTCGGGCTCTGCTCCGGCACAAAACCCGTCGCCGGCGCCGCCCATCTCAGCCAATACGCCGTGGTCGGCGGCACCAAAACCACGCCCGCCGGATCCGCCGCCGTCACCGCCCATTTCGTCAAGTCCAACGTCTCACCGCTAAAGGTGTCGTCCAAAGGCGTGACCGCGCCCGCGATCTGGAACCGACTGAAGATGGCCGCCTGGCCAATGTTGCCGGGTTGATTCGGTTGAATCCCCACATACGCATACAACGGATCGGCAAACAGCAACGCCGCCTCCTCCGGCATCGCGAAATTCGTGCTCGTCCCACTCGGCGCCGTGAGCGTGATCTCCGTGTTGTTCTTGAAGGTTAAACTCCACGTGCCCAACGGCGAGGGATCCGACAACGTCGCCAACTGCCCCACCGGTCCATTGGCTGGATTCGCATTCCATAGCATCGCGTTCCCACCGGGCAAATTGGTCTTGTACCGAAAGGCCGCCGTCGCCGCGCCGCTGGCGGTGTTGGCCAAGTGCAGGAAGATCACGTGCGCCGCGTTCCAATCGATCGACGTGTCCCCCGGCCCATATCGCATCCCATACTCCGGCACGAGAAAAACCTGCGCCTGGAACCCGCTGTTCGCCCCGCCCGGATAGGCCTTCACAGACAAGGCGTAGGTCACCGGCGCCCCATTGTGGACCCACGAGTAAAGATTCTGGATGAAATTCGGATCCGCCCCCAACGTGCGGATGTTCTGCCGTTGATACTGCGCCCCAGGGGCGCTGGCGGCGATCCGCAACCCCGATGTCGCCCGCTGAAGCGTCAGGGCCGGCGCCGGCGGCGGTCCGGTCTCCTTGAGCGCGACCAACTTCACGTTGTCCACCCAAAACACCGTCTGCCCCGTCAGCCCCCCCGTCCCCCCCGACCAGATCTTCAACCAGACACGCGCGATCGACTCCAGTTTCGGCGTCGCCGGGTCAATCCGAGCCACCACGCGCACCCAACCCTCCGCCGCCGTCAGCGGAACCTGCAACGCCCCCAACTGGATCTGTGACCAATCCGATGGCCCCAACCCGTACTCGAGGTTCCCGTAGTGGCCAGCCGAGGTTGTCGGCGAACCCGCCTTCCAGCGCAATTCGAACACCAAATTCGTGTACTTCGTGCCATCCACTGTCGCCCCTCCCGCAAAATCTCCCCGCACCGCAAACTGGTTGTCCCCACCATACGCCCCTAAATCGAAATCCACCGTCGCCTTCAATGCCCCCGAAGTCGCGCTCGCCCCTGCGTCCACCGCCGGATCGTACTCGTAAGTCTGCGGCGCCCCTCCCCACCAGCGCGACCAGCGGAATGCATCGTCCTCCGTGTCGAAATTGCTGATCACAAAATCCTCCTGCGCCCACGCAGATCCCATCAGCCCCACCAGGATCATCCCCGCCACCAAGGCCAACGCTCTCTTGCCACTCCTACACTCTCGATTCGTGTTCATGATTTGATTCCCGTTACACCACGCCCGGCTCGGACCTGGCTTTGCTCGTAGCTTGGCTTAGCAGAGCCCTACGGCAAGCACAAACCTGCCTCACCAACGCGCAACACCCGCCACCCAACGCCCCACCCTCACCATCTAACTTGCATCCCTCTGGCCCCTCACACGACCGCCGCCACCCGCAGGTCCCGTAGCGCACTCAACCCCGCCAGCGACGCCCCACCACCCCGTATCGGCCGCGCCCCACTCCGCCGCTTCGAACCAAACCGCTCCCGATGCGCCAACCACATCGCATCTACAAACCCCTTCGAACCCAACACCACCCCGTCCGTCATGTGCCGAATCCGCAACCGCAACACCTCCCCCACACTCAACTCCCCACCCTTCTGCAACACCCGCTTAATCTGCTCCCGACTCAAAGCCGCCTTCCCACTGCTCCCAGACACCCCTCCACGCACAAACAACCGCCGCCGATACTCCGCACCCACCTCCTTCCACTCACGCACCTGCAGCTTCACCGTTGACTCCCCCGAAGCCCCGACCCCCGCTGCAGCCTGCGGACCAGTCAAGAACGGAGCGCGGGCATCTTGCCCGCGGGTCCCTGTTCCTGCCCCTTCCTCTTCCCCTGGTGCCCCCGCCGCTCCCCCCCCCGCCCTCGCCCCCCCCCCGCCCCCCC
>VHCO01000510.1 GCA_016871715.1 Verrucomicrobiota bacterium | reverse complement strand
GGCAGAGCGTCGTCTCGGCGCCGCGCACCGTCACCAACGGTCAACGCCGCACAAGCCCGCGCCAGCTTGACGAGGCTGCGGCCGAGCCAGTGCCCACGGTGCTGTACGGCTTGGCCGGTTGCCCGCGAACCGAACCGCACCACATGCAGCGGCTGACGGCACCGTGCGACGACGTGGGCGCAGTGATCCTCGGCGAGCAGGCCGAGTTGTTCGAGTTCACCAGCGAACATCGGGGCGCGACGCCACAGACGGTGCGATTCGTGGGAGCGGACGGCCAGAGCGGCCTGCGCGGCGGCCCGGCTCCCGAGTCGGAACCGGTCGTGATCCGGTTCCGGGGCGCCGACCGTCCGGGCGAATACCAGGCCAAGCTGCGGATTGTAACCCAGGCCATGAACACCGGCGTGCTGAGTGCCGGCCAACCAGGCGAACCGCCCGTTAATCTCCATTACATCGACATCCCAATAAGCGTCCGGGTGAACCCGTGAGCATCGTCGCGGGACCAGGCCAACTGAAAAAGGACAGACCATGAATACTTGCCATGAACGTCTTAGCCGTCGCCTGTTTGTGAAAAACGCAATGCGGCTAACCGTCGCAGTGGCGGCATCCGCCGAAATGGGCTCCGCAGTACAGCTCGCCGCAGGGGACGCGACCGGGGCACCGCGAGGTCCCTTCCCGAGCACCATCCCCGAGGCCTTTGGCATCAACTACGAACTCTGGAACGAGCCGAACATCACCCTCTTCTGGCCGAAGCCCGACCCGGACGCCTACATGGCGTTGGTCGCTGAGACGGTGTCGGCGATCCGCGCTGAGGATCCCAGCGCACTCATCCTTGGCGGCGCGCTGTCGCCCAAGGACATGCAAGACGAGCTCGACGTCGAATTCATCACCCGCTGCCTCGAAAGGGGACTACTCAAACACGTCGACGCCATCTCCTGGCATCCCTACAACCTGGCGCAACCCGAGCAGGCGCGCGAGCAGATCGCCGCCTTGCGCGCCCTGGTCGACCAGCATGCGCCGGTCGGCCGCCGCATCGAACTGTTCGCCAGCGAGATCGGCTACGATGCGACCGGTCCAGAAGAGGCCGATACCCTGCGCTTCCACGGCAGTTTCCTGCCGCGCATGTTCCTGAGCAACCTCAGCCTGGGCGTACCCACCGTCTGGTACGAGGTGACGCCGAACAGCGGGCGGTTCAGCCTGATCGAGCGGCCGCGCGACGCGAACAAGGGGCAATACGTCTTCCCGAAGCGCATCGCCTGGGGCTTCAAGCCCGGGGTTGCGGCGGTGCGGGTGCTGAGCGAGGCACTGCGCGGCTTCTCGGTCGCCAGGCGTCTGGAGATTGGCGATGCGAAGACCGACTTTGTCCTTGAACTGCAAAACGGCAGGCGCCGGGCGCTGGCGGCCTGGACGACGGTCGAGGCTGGCCACGAGCTGACCATCCCCCTGCCCGCCGGCTCGGGCACCCTGGTCTCCTACGAGGCGGTGCGCGGCGACGAGGCCGAGCAGCTGCGGCTGATGGGCAAGGACGAGTCCGGCGTGCGCATGCCCGTCGAGTGGGAAGCCGGGGGCCTGAAGCTGGCGGTGAACGGCTGGCCGAAATACCTGCTGACCGCCGAGGCGGCCGGTCGCTGAGCTGCGGAAAGCCTGAAAGGGACAGGGACATTTCCCACGCCGATCACGGCTACTTCGTCCGGGACGCGAATTCCGCTCGTCCGGCACGCTTCCAGCACCTGCCGAGCGCGGATGTCGGTGCAGGCCATCAACCCGATGGGCTTGGGAAGCGACTTCAGCCAGGCCGACAATTCACGCAACTGCTGGAGCCAGCAGTGCGCGTCGGCATGGCGACCGAGGTACACCACCCACGGGACTCGGGCGGCAGCCGCCCGCTGGCCGAACGCCTGCTCGCGTTCTTCCGACCAACGCGCCCGCCGACGTGGCGGGTTACCGTAGAACGCCAACTGAGTGAATCCGCAGTCCAGCAGGTGGTCGGCCGCGAGCCGGCCGATGGCTGCATTGTCGGTAGTAAAATAGTGCGCACCGCACGCCGGATCGTACCAGCCTCGACCGCCACCAAAGCCGATCACGGGGAGAGCCCGCCCGCGCACCGCCAGCGCGATCTTGTGGTCGTCGAAATCGGCGATGATCCCATCGCCATCCCACTGGCTCAGCTCGGGAAGCTTCTGGAGCGGGTCCTCCTCCACATACAGACTCCACCCATCTTGTTTCCACATGTAGGCAGTCACGCCTTGAATCACGCGCCGGTCGAAACGGCGCGAGACGTTAGCCAGCACGGCAACTCGGCGGGGGCGGCTCATGGAGGTTCACCGGTTCAGTTGAGCCTGCGAAGGAGTTACCAAATAGCATAAGACAATTACCAGAAATCGTAAATCGGCACGGCTACAATCGGTGTCAGCTGACGACGGCTCCCACCGAAGATCGCGTTGGTGGAAGCCCTCACTGACAAGCTGAGGATTGCCCCATGCCAAGTTCCGAGACCTGGGCCGAGCCCTGCCGCCAGTTGGCCACCCGCATCCGCCAACACTGTCTGCGCATGACACACCGAGGGAAGAGCGGCCATGTGGGGAGTATGCTCTCGATGGGCGAGATGCT
>VHCO01000509.1 GCA_016871715.1 Verrucomicrobiota bacterium | reverse complement strand
GATAGTGTCCGCGCCCGCTCGAGGCTAACGCACCTCGACCTGCATCGCGCGAATCCGGCTCCGGAGCTGTCGGTAAAGCCGGTGTTTGCGGAACGCCGCCAGATCGGGATCGCGGGACAACCACCGGAAATCCCGGAACCCGCGGTCGATGGCGAGATTCAGTGCGGCAAACGCCGCCTCCGGCTGGAGGGTCAGCGCGTAGCTGCAGGCCAAGTTGTAGTGCGCCATGGGGTCTGCCGGACGCAGCCGCGCCAACTGCTCGTCCACCTCGAGACCTTCTCGATACCGGCCGCGGCGGGTGTAGTTATCGCCCAACAACTGCAGCGCCTCG
The DNA here is from genome assembly GCA_016871715.1 of Verrucomicrobiota bacterium. Lineage (GTDB taxonomy): Bacteria > Verrucomicrobiota > Verrucomicrobiia > Limisphaerales > J093 > VHCO01. Next base: position 2,413 of record VHCO01000509.1, on the reverse strand, counting down.
ACATACCCAGGATCGCGCCGCGTCAGCCCGGCGAGAAAACTGATCTCGACGTCCAGCTCCCGCAATTCCTCGCCCGTCAGTTCGACCTTTCGACGTTGTCCCATATCGCGGCGTCGGATCATGACAAAGACCCCCTGCAAGTCAAGGTCGCCGAGGATCAGTGCCCGTGACCCACCTCTACTGATCAGAGCTCGGGACAGACGACAAGTTGTTGGTAGGGCGGCACTCTGGCGAGTGCCGCTGTTTAGGCCGTGAACGACTAAGGCCCGGCCTGGGGCGGCCGGCGGATCGAACAGCGGCGAACGCCAGTTCGCCGCCACGCCAGGGCTCGTTGCCGTCGCCCTCTGGAAGTAGGCCTGATCCCCCATGGTGGCTGTTCGCAGCTCGCCCCCCCCTAACCGGTAGGCCACCGATGAGAAGGGTCCTCATTTATTCGCCATGATCATAATACTTGACACGCTCGAACGGCGGGCATGCAGTCCTAAAGGCCTGGCAGGATTGAGATTAAGGTTGAGGCTCGACACCCGCGAGCGAGCTGAACTTCGTGCTGAGGACCTGCCGAAACCGGCCGTCCGCCTCCCGCACGATGAACAGGGCGGCCGCGCCCGGCCAAGTCTCGATGAACTCCAGACCGCGCTCGAGACCTAGCACAAACAGCGTGGTGCCAAGGGCATCGGCAGTCAGGCTGTCTGGAGCCACGACGGAGACGCCCGCCAAGTTGTGCTGCACCGGCCAACCGGTCCGCGGATCGAACAGGTGACTGAGGCGTCGGCCCTGGGCGTCGGAGAAGAACTTCTGGTAGTCGCCCGAGGTGGAGAGGGCTTGATTCGACAAGGCGGCCACGGCAGCCATCGGATCGCCTTCGCGCCAATGCTCGAGCGGGGCCGAGATGCCCACCCGCCAGCGCGACCGACGCGCGTTGTGGCCCGACACGCGGACTTCACCCGCAATCGCCACGTAGACGTTGGTCAATCCGCGCCCTCGCAAGAAGCCCACGACTTGGTCCACCCCAAAGCCCTTGGCGACCCCACTCAGGTTCAGCGCCAGCCCTGGGATCGCCTTGGCCAACTCGTTGCCTTCAGACACGCTAAGGTGTCGCCAGCCCGTCCGAGCGAGTGCGGCGCGGAGCTCGGCTGCGTCCGGCACGGCACGTTGCTCGGTCTGCTCGCCAAAGCCCCAGAGGTTGATCACCGCGCCCAGTGTGGGATCGAACGCCCCTTGCGAACGCCGGCTGAGGTCGAGTGAGAAGCGGATCACGCGGGCGAACTCGGCTGAGACCCGGAACGGCCGCTGCGCCGGGGCAAGGTTGAATCGGGACAGCTCGCTGTCGGCTTGGTAATGGGACATCTGCCGGGTGACCTCGGCCAACTTCCGCTCGACTTCGAGCTTGAGCGCCTCGAGTCGGTCAGCCGACAAATCCGCACCCACAACCTGGACGGTGTAGGGGCTGCCCATGGTGCGACCTTCCCATCGGACCAGCGGCAACTGGGCGGTTTCCTGGGCGGCTGCGCTCCACGCAAGCAGGACGAGACGCAAGCCACAGCGGGCGCCGTGCAGAGGCCATCGACTGAGCCGTGGCAGGCGCATCGGGTCGAAGGGCGGCTACGGCACCCGAAGTCGGTAGAAGAGCGACGGGAGGACCCACTCGATCGCGTTGGTGAAACTGAGCTGACCCAGCGCATCGAACGTCCCCGACCCCGCAAGCGTCCATTGGTCCCCAGGCTGAGTGGGGTTGATCGAGCTCAGCAGCGTGCAAACGCCATTCGCCGGGCCACTGAGGTCCAGCGTCAGCCGGGAGCCTTCGCGGCGGACACCGGTGAAGCGCGCCGGCACAACACCGATGACGATGCCAAACGATTGCGATGCGTTAGGTAGGGTGCCATTGGCAGCGGTGAGGTTGCCCGTGTAGGTCCCGGCGGTGGTGGGCGTGCCGGAGATCAGGCCGCCGGGGCTGATGCTCAGCCCGGGCGGCAGACCCGAGCTGCCGAAGGCGATCGGCGTCGTGCCCGTGGCGGTGCAGGCGAAGCTGTAAGGCACACCGACGGTCCCCTCGGCCGTTGGGGGTGCGCTGACGATCGTCGGCGCAACGGGCGGCGGCGTGTCTGGCGTCCAGGTGACGCGCATACTGGCGAAATGGGCGCCTTGATTCGGGTACGTGTTGGTGGCGCCGGCGGGGCCCTTGACCCAGGACAACCCGCCGGAGGTGAACGGACCTTGACCGTTGTCTTCTGCGTACTGCACCCAGAACTTGTATTGGCCGTCGGGCACCAGGTTGTTGTTGGCGTCGCGACCGTTCCAGGTGCAAATGACGGGGCTGTTGGTGCCTTTATAGTCGGCTGCCGTCGCGCTGGAGTAGCCGTCCAGGGCCGTGCTGCCGGCCTTGGCGTTGTACCATTCCCGACAGTGGCTGTTC
>VHCO01000508.1 GCA_016871715.1 Verrucomicrobiota bacterium | reverse complement strand
GGAAATACAGGAGTGACCTTGAGCGCACCAACTGTATCAACACGACTCGCACAGATTGCGGAACAGTCAAGACGGGAGCCGGCGATGGTGTTTACCACACTGGCTCATCACATGGACGAAGACTTCCTCACGGAAGCCCTTCACCAACTGCGGAAAGACGCCGCGGCCGGCATTGATGAAATGACGGTAGCCGAATACAGCCAGAACCTGAAGGAAAACATCGCCGACTTGCACCAACGGTTGGTGAACCGGAAGTATCGGGCACAACCGGCGAGGCGGGTGTGGATTCCCAAGAGCGACGGCAGCCAGCGACCGCTGGCCATCCTGGTGCTGGAAGATAAAATCGTGCAACGAGGGGTAGCAATGCTGCTGGAAGCGATCTACGAGCCGTATTTCCATACGTTCTCGCATGGCTTTCGGCGCGGGCATAGCGCACACGGAGCATTGAGTTATCTGCGGGACCAGTGTCTGAAGCTGGGCATCAATTGGATTATTGACGCCGACATTGCCAAGTTCTTCGATACGATCGAACCCTTGCACCTTCGCACGATCCTCCAGCAGCGCATCAATGATGGAGCGATCCTGAGACTGATCGGGATGTGGCTCCAGGTGGGCGTGCTGCTGGAAGTTGCTTATGAACACACCGAACGGGTGTGGAAACGGTGGTTGAGTCGTCGGAGTTCCAAGCACCGGTTGAACTGGGAGCAATGGATGGTGCGGTGGCAGACGATCTGTCCGCTGCCGAAACCGAGGATCGTGCATGCGTTTTGAGTGTGGGCAGCAACGCGTCATGCGCTTGGGCTGGGAACGGCCCGGGTCACCGGCCGACAAGCCGGTGCTGACGAACCGTATGAGCGAATTGTTCACGTACGGATCTGTGGGGGGCGCCGGGGGCAACCCCGGCTCCTACCCGGCACCGAATGCCGAGGAGCGCGGTCAGCCGCATGTTCCATGCCGGACGTCATTGGCGAGCTCCTCGTCATCGGTCAGCTTTGCGTTCGCCGAATGCGGATTGCGCCGCCCGTCTGAGACTGGTACGATTCCGGCGTGACGACGATTGACCTACAGCGGATGTCGCGCGAGGAGAAGTTGAAGGTGATGCACGCCCTCTGGGAGGACTTGGCCCGGGAGGACGACGCCATCGCATCTCCGGCCTGGCATCAGGAGGCCCTACGTGAGACGGAGGCGCGGGTGCTGGCGGGCAACGAGCCCGTGCGGGATTGGGATGAAGCGAAGACCGAACTTCGTCGGCGGGCCGGATGAGGCTGCGCATCCTGGATTCGGCGTTAGCGGACCTCGATCGCGGGAGGCGGTTCTATGAGCGACAAGGGCAGGGACTGGGGACCTACTTCCTCGACAGCCTCTTCGCGGAGATCGACTCGCTGGTCTTGTACGCGGGAATCCACCGCAAGGTCTTCGGCTTCCATCGCCTCATCGCCCGAAGGTTCCCGTATGGGGTTTACTACCAAGTCGAAGACGCTGGTGTGGTCGTGGTCTGGCGCGTGTTGGACCTGAGGCGTTCCCCATCGGTGATTCGCAAGGCCTTGGAATGATGGCGAACCAACCGCTGCACCGAACCGCCGCGGGTCTTGGCTCGCCCGGATGCGCCGGGATCATCGAACACCGGATTGGCCGCCGGTGTTTAGAGGTTCTGGGCGGCGGTCGGTGAGCTGTTGCGTTCGGCTGCGTACATATCGGGGCCGGCAGTTCAGTCCCGTAGGGACGGCATGTGTGTAGACGCACGCCCGCCCATTGCGGACGGCTAGCCCCGTAAGGGCGGCATGGTTGTCCCGCGCTCTGGCATGCCGCCCCTACGGGGCTCGGGCCAAGATGGGGAAACGGGTCGCCCACTACATACATGCCGCTCCTACGGAGCTGGGGAGCACGGCGAGCGCGCTGGTGAGCGAGCGACAGGATTGGTTGCGGCCGGCGGGGGGGGCGGGCCATAAGCCTGAGACGCGCCAGGCGGGCTGGAAAATGACGTTGCGCGAGTGGCACGGTGAGGTCAGGTTTTTGTCAGATGTCTGGTTATGGACGCAGGCCGCCGAACCAACCGGTCCACCGAACAACGGCCCCCTGCGCCGGTTTCGGCTGGCCTGGATTTAGCGGACGTTGGATTGACTGGCAGCGTCCCCTCCCGAGCCGCTGTCGGTGAGCTTGATCGTTCGCAGAATGTATCACGATGAAAGTCGGCGAAGTCCTCGACCGGTTGCGTGCGGACGGGTGGCTGCTGGCCCGTCAAAGAGGGAGCCATCGGCAGTTCGTGCATCCCGCCAGGCCGGGTACACGCGTGACCGTGGCGGGCAAGCCTTCGCTGGACATTCCCAAGGGGACGTTGAACAGTATCCTGAAGCAGGCCGGATGGAAATGAAGCCATGAAATACGCGATCGTCATCGAGAAGAGCGAGACCGGCTACGGCGCCTACGTGCCAGACCTCCCCGGCTGCATTGCCGTCGGGGCAACCATCGAGGAGACGGAATCCCTGATCCGCGAGGCGGTGGAATTCCACTTGGAAGGGATGCGGGCGGACGGGGCATGCATCCCAGCCCCGACCAGTCGCGCCGAGTACGTCGAGGTAGGATGAAGCGCGAACCACTCCCTCCACCGAACCGCCGCCCGCCGCTGCCTTTGGCATGCCCAGGATCGTTCGGAGGTCCGAGATGCAGCGAGTGGCCGTCCCCGGCGGCGGTCGGTGAGCTTGGCGTTCGCCGCTTTTCGGGCCGGCAGCCGCCCTAGGCCTGATCATTACCGTCCGCGCTGCAGAGA
>VHCO01000507.1 GCA_016871715.1 Verrucomicrobiota bacterium | reverse complement strand
GAAAAGGGGTCAGGACTGAATGGCACTGCCGCTTGTCACGCAAGGATTTACGTCAAGGCGGGGGGAGCGACGCGGCGTAGGGTTGGCGACCCGGGGTCGCGTGTTGGGAGGACGAGTCGGGGCGGGTTTCCGTGGGTGCGGCGGATCGGCGCGCACCAGAAGTGCTCACGGATGGACGATTTCTTGAACGCCTCCTCGCATCCGTGCTTCACGTCGGCGGGCAAGCGATGCCCGCCCACCGCATCGAATTGGTGTTGGACCGGGGCCTTCCTTGGCGTATGATCTGGACCCGATCCGTGAGGCCTTCCTTGGAACTCGAGTGGCGTTGAGACCAAGGAGGGCCTCATGTCATTTTACCATCCTGACCGTTCCTTACCACGTCGCTTTGGTTTGATTCAGGCCTCCTTCCTGCAGACCGAAGGGTTGCCCTTTGCGGAGGTCCTCTCGGAAGACGAGATCCAACAGGCCTTCGCGGACGAAGGAGTGGACTTCGCGCCGGAAGAGGACGAGATCTACACCCCGCCGCTGACCCTGTGGGCGTTCCTCTCGCAGGTGCTGCACAAGGGCGAGCAGCGTTCCTGCATGGCGGCCGTCTCGCGAATCCTCGTGCTGCTGGTGGCTCTGGGACGAGAACCCTGTGCCAAGAACACCGGGGCCTATTGCCGGGCCCGCGCCAAGCTGCCGGAAAAAGTCATCGAACGTCTGGCGGTGGACGTGGCCCGCGGCTGCGAAGCGCAGGTTCCGCGAGGTTGGTTGTGGCACCAACGCCATGTGAAGATGGTGGACGGGACCACCTGCAGCATGCCGGACACGGAGGAGAATCGAGCCGTTTATCCGCAGCCTTCGTCGCAGAAGGAAGGCCTCGGCTTCCCGCTCCTCCGCCTCGTGGTCGTGTTGTCCTTGGCAACCGCCATGCTGTGCAGTGCCGCCATGGGACCCTACTCGGGCAAGGAGACCGGCGAGACGGCGCTGCTCCGCGAAGTGCTCGACCAGTTCGCGCCGGGTGATATTCTGCTGGCGGATCGCTACTTCTGCAGCTTCTTCATGATCGCCCTTCTGCTCCACGGGAAGTGCGACTTCGTGACGCGGCTGCATCAGTGCCGCAAGACCTACTTCTCCCGCGCGGAGCGTCTCGGCAAGGGGGACCATTTGGTCGTCTGGAAGCGACCCGAGAAACCCGACTGGATGGACGACGCGACGTACGAACAGATGCCGCAGACGCTCAGGTTGCGACAGGTCGAAGTGCAAGTTCACCAACCGGGCTTCCGCACCGAGTCGTTGGTCGTCGTGACGACCTTGCTGAACGCCAAGAAGTACCGCCGCGAGGAGATGGCCGACCTGTACCGCCGGCGTTGGCAAGTGGAGTTGGACATCGAGGCGATCAAGATTACGCTCGGCATGGACGTGCTGCGTTGCAAAACGCCGGAGATGGTCCGCAAAGAAATCTGGACCTGCCTGTTGGCCTACAATTTGATCCGCAAGACGATGCTCCAAGCGGCCCGGCGAAACGAGCTCTCGCCGCGTCAGCTGAGCTTCGCGACCGCGGTTCAAACGGTGGCGGCTTCGTGGATGACGTTGCCCATCGCCAGTGGGACGTCCGCGTACGCTTTGGTGATTGCACAACTGGACAGTCTGGCCCAGCAGCAAATCGGCGATCGTCCCAACCGTGTCGAACCTCGCGCTGTGAAACGGCGTCCCAAACCTCATCGCCTGCTCACTAAACCCCGGAAGGAGGCCCAGGCCGAATTGTTGCGCGGCGTGCTGGAGCCCGAGGTCGAGGTCCGCGAGGCCGCGTAGTCTCCCCACGCCGATTGCCTCTGCGGAAGGAGGAACCACACGCTTGCGCCGCTTGACTTCAGCTGCGTTCTGCGCCGCTGCCTGAGACGACCTCCGGGCCTGCCGCGGGTCGCCGTGCGCGCCCGTTCGCCCCAAGACGATCTGACTGCTGCCCCGCGTCCCAACTGAATCCGACGCCCTGCCGCCGCCAAGATTCCGACCTCGTACCCTTGCCCGCTCGCGCCGTAACTCCTACGCTGACAAGCGGCAGTGCCATTCGGGGCAGAAACTTTTTTTCTGCTGCGTGACCACGCGCCCTGATTCTGCTCCGGCTTCTGGTCGGTAGCCGAGAGAGAACGGCGCGCCCGGTGTGCCAGGGGCGCTCGTCCCGTCGTGGCCTGCCACGCCACGGGACCGTCGGGGGCATGCGCTTGTCGCACTTCCGGCTCTAGCTCCCGCGGCGCGCGGCACCTCGGCGCGACAGACTGCCTGTAACATCGTGTTGAATCACGACGTATGTTGCGTTCGCAGTACGAGGCCGGCTCGCTGGAGTTGCCCGTGCAGATCCGGGCGAACGGCGGTCGGGTGCTGGCGGCGCCGGCGCGGTTCGTGTTGCGGATCGACGGCAAGGAGCAAAGCATTCTTCACCGTTGCCGTGCGGGTATCGACGGGAGCCCCGGGAATCCCCACGGGCCCTCCGCGATTAGTCTTCGTGGGCAGTTGCCCGCTTCCTTTGCTGCGACCGGGCCTCCAGTTCTTTCCGCAACTCAGGATCGAGCTTGTCAAGATCCACCGGGCGGTTGATCGAAGCGTCGTCGCCCTCGGGCGGTTCGTCCCGTTCCAGCCGGGCGATGGTCTCCGGGTCGGTGATTTCGGTGTCCGTGAAGTGGTTCGACCAGCACTCTGCCTGCTTCTCCAGCGGCGAGACCCAACGCGGGTGGCCAGGCGGCGTTGTTCCGGAACATCCGTCTTCCTGCGGGTCGTCGTCATTGTCGCTCCAGGCGAAACTGCCGTTGGGCTTGTAGCACCAGTGGAGCCCAGCGGCT
>VHCO01000506.1 GCA_016871715.1 Verrucomicrobiota bacterium | reverse complement strand
GGCCACCTGCCTGCGCCGAGGCTTCGGCAGGCAGGCCCAACCCGCCTTCTCCAGCGCTCGCTTCTGGTGGCAAGACGCCTTCGCCGGTCGAATCGTCAATCTGATAATGCCGCGATAATGCCGCCGGGAAGCGGCGGACACCCGAACTTAATGGGAAATCACCGCGCCTATTCCATGCGGCGGACATCGGCTTTCAGGGCGTCCACCGATTACTGCTGGCGCACGCGGAAATAGCGCTGCGGCTGGTTGGTCATCGGAACGAGGCACGGCAGGAGCGAGCCGTCGCCCGTCAGGGTCTGGTGCCAGCGCCAGTCCGGGGTGTTCAGGGTGTCGTTGTACTCCACCGCGTAGTTCACGCCCCACTGGCTCTGGAAGGAGAAGGTGAAGTTGGTGCCCGCCACGGCGGTCCCGATGAGCGTTGGCCCGATGGGGCTGGTGACCACCAGAAACACCCCGCCGCTCGTGTAACTGACCGTCAGTCCCGGGGGCGCGCTCAGGGAATTGAATGTCCCACTGCGGTTCGCGCACGCAAGAATCGGAAAGCTGTCTCCCACGACCGGAAGAAACGTCGGCGACAGCTTTACGGAGAGAGCCCCGTTCAACGAAGCGCCGCCCGTGATGGCCAGCCGGTCGAACTCCCCCGCGTTGCGGCCGGCGATTTCGATCTCGAGGGCGCCCGCGCCGGTCTGGTTGAAGTGACCCGCGAGATTCAGCGTGCCGATCGAGAGCCCCGGGGCGACCGCGCCGGAACTGGTCAGCGTGCCGGCGACGGTGACGACGCCCGCGCCTTCCAGCCGGCCGGCTTGCAGGTGAAAGTCGGGAAGTGCGACGTCCCCGCCCTGCAGCCGAATGGTGCCCGACGCGTGCGAGTAGTTGGCAAACCGCAGGGTGCCGCTCAGGACTTCGATGCGACCGCCCAGGTTCCGGAAGCCGCCCGCGGTCGTGGCCTGCACTTCGGAGACGCCGACCCCGGCGGCTTTGCGAAACGTCCCGTAATTGTAAAAGCCGGATTCCCATCCCCCGCCTCCCACAATCGTTTGAAGCACCGGCCCATCCGTCCGCACCTCGTAAACCGCGCCCGTGAGATTGTGGAAGAAGGACTGGTAGGGGCCGCCGAGGACGGCGAGCAGCCCCGCGCCTGAATGGCGGACGAGGCCCGCGTTGTTCAACGCGCCGCCATAGATGCGGTGCGCGTTCGTGCCGTCCAGGACCAGCAGGCCCTGACTGGTCAAGCCCCCGGCCAGCTCCCCGCCGCCCCAGAAGAAGCCACTGGGAAAGTTCAACACGGCTTCGTCACTGCGGAGTTGGCCCGCGTCCCAGCGCACCTGGCCGCCGCCCGTCCCGGTGAAGGCGCCGCGGCAACTCACGTCCTGACCGCCGGTGAGGTCCAGGGTGGCCCCGGCCGCCACCTGGAACACCCCGTTGCTGCTGTGCCCGCCGCCGCCGAGCACCAACGTGCCGGCGAGCACTTCCACCGTACCGCCCAGATTCTCAAAGTAAGCGGCCACCTGCGCCACCCCGGGCCCGGTGGACTTGCGGAGGGTGCCGCGGTTTTGGAAATGGCTGTAGCCGGGAAGGCACACGGTTTGGGCGACCGGCGTGCCGTCCATTTGCACGTCGTAGAGACCCTCCGCTTCATTCACCAAATAGCTTTGGATGCACCCGCCCCCAATGCCGTAGGAGCGAATCACCAGGCTGCCCGCGTGCTGGCGGATCGTCCCGCGGTTACGCAACGTCGAGATGTCGAGGTACTTCGCACCGGCGTCTTGGAGGACCAGCAAGCCGCGGTTTTCCAGAACACTCGAGTCCAAGGCGCCGCCCGACCAGTGGAGGCCACCGGCGATATTGAAACTCGCATCCGTGTTCAGCAACCGGCCTCCCCCCCAACGCACTGGGCCCGGGCCGGGGCCCACCATCGCGCCCCGGTACGTAGTGTCCTGCCCCCCCGTGAGATCGAGCGCGGCGCCGGCGGCCACCGTGTAGGTGGCGTTGGAGCGCAAACCCCCGCCGCTGAAGACGAGCGTTCCGCTGAGAACTTCGACGCTCGCATCCTCCTCGTGGTACGGGCCACTCAGCGTTGCCGTGCCTGCTCCCGCGCTCTTGCGCAGCAAACCCCGATTCCAAAACGGGCCCGGCCCCGTCGCGGCGACGCCATCGAACTGCACATCGAAGGCGGCGCCGGCCTCGTTGATCCAGCCGCCATGCACTTCCAGCACTCCTCCGCTGCGGGCCATGCCGCCGCCGGCCTCGTTGCGAAACGTCCCGCTCAGGGTGAGCGTCCCGGTGCTGTGGTGGAAGGCGCCCTGGTTGCGCCAGGTGAATCCCGGATTGATGCTGAGCCCGGGATAGTTGAGCGAGGTGCGGAAGGTTCCTTGGTTGATCAGAGTGCCGCCGCCGCCGGTGAGTTGGACCGGCCCGCCTTCTTCGCCGCACCAGCCGCCGCCGATGGTGAGCGTGTAACCCGACAAGACCCCCAGGTACTTGTTCAAATGGAGGGTGCCGCACGCGTGGTTGGCCTCCACGACAATGACGTGGTTGGCAAACACGACATCGCCGGGGCCGGGCACACCCGAATCAGGATTCCAGACGGCGGAGTCGCCCCAGTTACCATCGTTGTCGCTGATGAAGGTGCCGGCGCGGCTGGGGAGGTTCACAACCAGCGCGAGCGCGAGGAGGCTCAACCACGGCTGCCGCTGACTGCGGCCACCGGGTGAGCTGCGGTTTTCAGGTTTCGGGTTTCGGATTCCCGTCGGAGTGCTGATAGGCATTTGCTTTTTCGACGCGGCTGGAGTGTGCCTGGCTCGGGGTGGCCATTCAAGGCGAAAGGCGGCAGAATTGTCCGCTGCCAAGTGCCT
>VHCO01000505.1 GCA_016871715.1 Verrucomicrobiota bacterium | reverse complement strand
ATTATCGATTGTCGGACCGACGCTTTCTAGCTCCGGGCTAGGCGTGCAGCGGGAGCCAAGGGAGGAGGCAAGTTAAGATGACAATAAACGAAACTACCTGCAAAACCAGTAACGCCGCGCACGCCCAAACCAGGGCTGTCTCAATGGCAGGTTTCTTCCTGAGCGTGACCAGCAAGCAACCGAGCAAGATGACCGGGATAAGCAGTATCCAGCCGGGCTTCATTACACACCGTGCCGTTAACTCTGGTATTGGTAACCCACGAGACAGAAAGAAGTCCGTCAAAGCCATCCGTATGTATTGGGCTACCAAGAACCAGCCCGTGCAGGTGACTACCGCAAAAGCCCACACAAGCCACTGAAATGCGCGCATCATCGTTTGTTAGGCTTCTTTGGTTGTGGCGGCAGCAGGATCTCCGGCTGCGGCAATGCAGGCTTTTTAGCACCTTGCAGCACATCGTATGCTGGCGCATAGAGATAGATGATCGTGACGCCCCTTTGGACACTGCGAACTTCTCAACATCTCCCGCGCTGCCTCTCGAGCACTCTTCACTAGGGCCGCGTAGGCAGGTGCGTATGCCGGGTCTTTATCACTCACGTTTCCGGTCCACGGCCTTCCGACCGGCGCCCCGTCGAGCATGTAACCGGGAGCTATTCTCTTGTTTGTTGCGTCTGCGCCGCAGCCGATGAAGCCGGCCGCAGCCGGCCGGCCTGTAGGCATGAGGAAAGTGTGCGGTCGCTCCTGATCACCGTGTCCAACGAGGACGACTACCTCGCAAGGGCCGACGATGATAACTTGGGAGTTGTTCTTCCGCCTCTGCTGCTCCGCCAAGCCCGACGAATCGAACGACATCACCGGCTCATTGCCCGCGAAGCGGTAAAGGTTAATTCCGCCGTCTTCCTCAATCGGGTCCCTGTTTAGCCACCTCTGGGTATTCGGGTCGTAGAAGCGGTAGCCGTAGTGGTAGAGGCCCGAGCTGCTGTGGAACATCTTCGAGCTGAAGCGGTACACGTTCGCCCCACCCAGCGGCCCCCACGTGTACGTGGCCCGGCCATAGGGATCGTAGCGGTAAAGGGCCTGCAGCGTGCCGGCCGAGTTGGCAAGTGCCGTGATGTTCCCGTTCCCGTCCGCGTGGTAGAACACGTGCCGATTCCAGCTCCCGCCACTGTATTGGTCCGAGCGAGCCAGCAGACCGCCAATGCCGCCCGCCCCCTCGAGACTTCCGCTCAGGTCGTTGCCGCGCGTGTACGCGACGGTTGGGGTGTTCGAGCTGTTCCGCTCCTGGACCACCCGCATGCCGTCGTAGACGTAGTACACCGTGTCGTACGTGCTGTACTGACCGCCGCTGTAGTACTTCTCGACGCGTTTGCGCATCCGGCCAAGCCCGTCGTACGTAAACTCGGTCAGGTACCAACCGCTACCCCACATGACCGACACCAACCGGCTCTCGTCGTCGTAGGTGAAATTGCGGTTTGCTCCACCGTTCTCGCCGGTCAGGTTGCCATTGCTGTCGTAGGTGTAAGACGCTGCGCCGACGGATGTTAGCCGGTTGAGCGCGTCGGCCTGGAATGCCGTCGGCACGCCGTTCTGGGTGCGCTGCGCCAAGTTCCAGCCCGCATCGTACGTGTAGCCCAGGTTCTCAGTGGACTCTCCGCCCGTGCCCACGGCGCTGGCGAGTTGGCTGTCCAGGTCGTAGCCGTAGCTCTGGCTCCAGGACCCGCTGGGCTGCTGAACCGTCAGGGCCGTGCGCAGCCGGGGCGCGGTCGGGTGGTAGCCGTAGGACACGGTATCATTGGCCCACAAACCGCCCTCGCTGGCAAGCCGTTCCGCATCGGTTTAGCTCGAGTGACTGGTCTGGCCGTCCGGCCCAGTGTAGTCGGTCAGGCCCCGGGCCGAGTAGACGAAGACCTCGGTGCCCTGGCCGAGAACGGCCCTGGTGAGGGGCCGGCTCAGGCGGTCGAACGTCTGCGTGACGGTGACGCCGTTGGCATCGGTGACGGTTACGGGTTGATCGTGGACATTATCTGGGTCAACCGGCCCAGGTTGTCCCGAGTGAAGGTGCGCGTGAAGTTCAGCACGTCGGTGTGGGTTCGGACATAGCTGTTGAGCCAGGTGAACGATTGGTTTCTGGTAACGGGTTGGTCGGCGATGCTGGTGGTGGCGGCGGGGGTAACGTTGATTGACACCGAATCGGAGCGGGTTCGCGCCCAGGTTCGGCTGCCCAGCGGGAGCACGGGCCTGCAAGGGCTGGCGATCTCGCCGGATGGCAGGTGGTGCGCGATCCCTCACAACCTGGGGCGGTTTCAAGTGCCAACAGTCCAGGTCGAGTACGGTTGGATGAATACCAGTGCGCTGAGCTTGATTGCGCTTGAGGACAGTCGGTTAGTTGGGACGCTTCTGCTGGACGAGCCCAGGCGGGGTGAGGCGAACCCCTAGGCAGCGGCGTGGAGCCCGGATGGGGCAGTGCTAGGCATCACGCACGCCGGCACACACGAGATCAGTCTCATCGATGTGGCTCCGCTTCTTGCCATCCGGAGGGGCGGGCGGATGCTCTCAACTGGGACCTGGTCAATGACGGGCTGGGCAATCCCAACGATGGACACGGCAAGACCTCCCACCTGACACCGGGTGCGATGGAGGATCTGTCGGCCTATGTACTGTCCCTCTGAGCCGGGTCGTCGGGCCAGCGGGTTGGACGACCTTCGCCTCGCAAGGCGCCGGTTGGTTGGACCCGCATCGAGGGCGGAAACCTCATCGTGGGGCAACCTCAGGCGCGGGGCGGCATGGCCGGCGGCTTGCATTGCCTTTGCAGCCAGCGCCGGTGGGCTAAGCGGACGGCTGATTCAAGCCGATCCCGGTTTAACCCCGGGTGGGCG
>VHCO01000504.1 GCA_016871715.1 Verrucomicrobiota bacterium | reverse complement strand
CCCGGACGGTTCCCAGGTCGATCCGGTCTTCCAGGAACGCGGTGAGCGTCCGATGGTCCAGGGCCCAGTTGCAGAACAGCCCCACGGCCAGAGCCACGGGGTCGAAGAAATCCTCCCGGGCCAGCGGGTTGAGGCGCATCTGGGCCACGGCCGTCATCTGGCACGGCGTGCCGACAACGGCCAGGCGGCGATGCCCGTCGCGCACGGCCTGGTTCATGGCGGCCAGCGTGGGCGCGGCGATGAACTTGGACGTGGAACAGGCCGCCACGTCTTCGTGGCGGGCGACGATCCGCGGGACCGGCTCGATGCCGTTCCGGTCGGTCAGGATCGCGGCATCGAGGCGCCCTGTCCGGAGGGCCAGGGAAACCAGGGCGCTCACGGTGCCGCCGCCCTGAAAGCGTCCGGTCCGGCCGCTCCTGGCCGCCCTTGCTCCGAGGATCTCGCGGTATGGGCCCAGATGTGTGCCGGCATAGTCACCGGCCCAGTGCCGGCTGGCCAGTTCGTCAAGGTCCACCTCTGCCTTGGGGCAGCTCGCATGGCACCGGCCCTGCGTGAGGGTGCACGGAAAGAGCATGGTCGTCTTTCCTCGGTAGTTCCGGAAGTACGGGCAGAGGTTCACGCAGGCGCCGCAGCCGATGCAGAGGTCACCCTTCTGCACGTCGTTCAGGAGTTCGCTGGGACCACTGACTTTCATGACATTCAAGCCTCGTCAGAGAGATCGTTGTGACTGCCGAGTGTGGCTCGAACTCAGCGGGACCATGAAAACGGCCGGAAAATGCAGTGTAAGTGCGCGGCGGATCCTCTGTCAAGGGAACGGCCTGGAGGGGCCACGGCCACGTCAAAGTCCTGGGTGTGCCAGTGGCCGGGAGGCAATAGGGAGGAAGGTTGTGGGGGCGAGAGGGATTTGGGGAAGGAGTGGGGGTTAGCAGGGTGGTTTTGGGGCGCCGGAGACGCACCTGGGGCAGGGGAATCGTTTGAGGTGGGGGTCTTTGAGGGGTTTGGGTGTGATCAATAGCCCAGCAAGGACATCACCAGTCGGCTGGAGCGATGGCAGGCACGAAGCGCTGCGGCGATGTTGGTCGCTCCAGCCAGCCGGAGCAAGCTGATGGCAAAATTGCGTAGGGTGGCCATCAGGCGTGGCCCGTTGCCTTTGCGGATCTGCAGGCGGTCTTCGTCGAAGCAGAAGTCTCGCACGTAGTGGGAGCGATTCTCGATCGACCAGTGACCGCGGTTATACTCCAACAGACGCTCTGCAGAGGCTTGCTCCGGGCGCAGGCTGGTAAGGCCATAGACCGTTTCCCGGTGGGTCCGGCCGGTTTTCAGTTCCACCACCGTACGGGTGATCTTGAAGACTTGGCGGATATAAGGGAAATCCAGATAGTCGTTGAGTGCAGTGGAAACTTGAATGGATCTGCGCTCGAGGCGGCCGTGGCCTTTGTCGAGCGTTTCAACCGGAGGGGGAAAAATCGTTTGTCCCCAAGGTGGCGATGTCGTCCCGCAGGGTGGCTTGATTCTGCTTGGCGGTCAAGAGGTAATCGGCCTTCTTTTCTTCCACGAGCCAGCGAGCGGTCTCTCGTTGCGTGTGCAAGGCATCGGCCGTAACGAGTCGACCCTGAAGGGGCAGAGTTTCGAGCAGCGGTTTGATTTGGGTGATTTCGTTGGTTTTGGCTTCCACTTGGCGTTGGGCCACCGTGATGGCTTCGTGCTGCAGAAAGGCACTGAGCAGATGAACTTGTCCTTCGGGGCGCCGAGCGCCCCTGAGGGTTTTGCCGTCGACCGCCACCGGATCCTGGAGGTCTGTGCTGCCGAGCAACCACTGCCCGAGCATCTGATCGATCGCTTCGGCGTTGGCGCTCTGGAGCACCCGTCGCAGGGTAGGTTCCGAGGGGGGCTCGAATCGTTTTGTGCGACGGTTGTAACGGGCTCCGAGCCGCTTGAGCTGATCTTGGGAGAGGCTCAGGGCATACTCGGCCAGAGCCGTGTAGGCCTTGGCTCCGCACAAGACCGCCCCCACAGCGATCGTCAAGACGGCGCTCAAGCGGTGGCGCACCCCACGGGGCTTGCGCGTGTCGGGCAGGCCACGCAGTCTCAGATGCAGATCTTCCAGTTGGCGGGTGCTCAAAGCTCTCAGGTTCATGGGGCACCTCCAGCAAGGCTGTTCCTGGGCAGAGGCCAACCATTGTCGCGCGTGCCGGTGTAACGGATAGACCCAGACCTGTTTGGGCTGGTTGTGGAAGCAGTAGCGTTGAGCCGATTTGGCGTAACCGCGTGTCTTACCCAGAAAAATCCAGTTGGCCGCCCGGTAGCAGGTGCCGCGGAAGCGAGCCGGGTCGACAAAGGTTTCGGCCAACAGCAGCGGATGGCCGTAGGCGCTCTGCCAGTCCGAAGAGAGCCTGCGCAGGTTCAGGGCCAGAAGACGGGAGGCCAGATGGGACAGGTGGACTTGGGGCAGGATCAGAAACCGGGCGTTGTTGGCGATCAAATGCAAGCGCTGAAATTGCAGGTGCGCCGGCCAGCCGATCCAGGCGTCCCGGGCGTGACACTTGAGTGCGGCGGCTTGCCAGCCCAGCAGCGCCAGCCATTGTCCCCGCCACTCAGCCACATAGCGCAGGTTGCGGCCGCCCAGACAACGAAGGCCCAGGTAATGGTGGGCCCGGATCAGGTCGTCCCAGCCCGGGCGCTCCTCAGGGGTGATCAGACGTACCTTGAGCTGGTGCAGGATATCGCCGCCGGTCTGTGTGGACTCTTGCGCCCTCAGCATGACCGCAGGATATCAGGTCTCAGGGGCAATGTCCAGCAAGAAACGCAGACGGTATGAAATTCAATCTCTTACTGGCAAGCTTGCCGGAGCCCTGCCCCGGTGGCCAGGGGTGCACA
>VHCO01000503.1 GCA_016871715.1 Verrucomicrobiota bacterium | reverse complement strand
GCCGAGCACCACTTTGCGGTGCTCCTCGTCCGCGCCTTTGAGCCGTTCCTTCTGCCACCATTGGCGTTCGTAACGGCCGAGGTTGTAAACGTCGAACGCGCGATACGGCTGGCCCGCGTCGTGCAATGTGCGCTGCAACTCGATCAACCGCTTGCGGCTGGTGTGAATGGCGAAACGGCCCAGGTCCGACATGAGCCAGCGCCGCCCCAACCGCTCCGCCACCGCGCCCGTCGTGCCGCTGCCGCAGAAAAAGTCGGCCACGAGGTCGCCTTCGTTGCTCCTGGCTTTGATGATGCGTTCGAGAAGGGCTTCGGGTTTTTGGGTTGTATAGCCAACTGATTCGCTAGAACCGCCCGCGAGATACGGTATATCGGTCCAAGAATCGCTCAAAGGAACGCCCGGCATCTCATCGAGAAACATGATCCGACAACGCCGAATCGGATTCCCATCCTTTCCTAACTTTATTCGTCCGTGGCTTCCGGGAACTTCCGTTTGTGGCGCATTCCACAGCCTTTCCATGTGCTCGCGCGTTGCTCGCCATCGCGCAACCGTGCCGTGAAGATCCCATTCAGCCATTCCGCCTTGCGGATCGAGCATGTTCTCCGCTTTGAAAAAGCGACCGGACGGAAGCTTGTTCCACTCGGCGTCGAGGTATTCTTGCGAGTATGGAAGAAAGAGTTGGTTCAGCGGTGAACTCGCGGTTTTGCCGTAATACAGGATCGAGTCTTTGATGCGCCCGAAGCGTCCAGCGGCGTCGTTATGTGAACCAGTCCTTACCCAAGTGACTTCGTGGCGAAAATTTTCCCGCCCGAACACGTCATCCAATATCAAACGGACGGCGCTATTCATCCGCGCATCGACATGCACATAGATGCTTCCGTTTTCCGAGAGCAGTTCCTTCATCAGCGAGAGGCGCTCGAACATCATGTGGAGGTAGGGGTCCGTGCCTTTGCCCCACATGTCGCGGTAGGCGACCATTTCGAGCGTGGACTGGTCTTTGGCCACGGTCTCCTTCTCGTCGCCAATCGGCACGTCCATCGTGAAGTCCGCGCCCACGTCGAACGGCGGGTCAATGTAGATGAGGTCCACCTGGCCCTTGAACCCGGCCAGCAGGCTGGCCATCACCAGCTTGTTGTCGCCCCAGATGAGCCGGTTTCTGAGATTTTGGTAGGGCGCGTCAGTCCCCTGCGCGCCGTGTCCCGCGTCAGTCCCCTGTGCGCCGCCCGTTTGCGAATCCCCGGCGCGCACGGAGGGACGCGCCCTACCTGCTGCCAGCAGCTTCTTCTCGAACATCTCAATCTGGCCAGTGGCGGCGGCGCGACTGCGCGGCTCGTCAATCGTCTCGATCTTTTGCAGCGGCATGGCGCACCCGGCCACGTCCACCGCGCGGCGATTGCCATACTCGTCGTATTTCCCCTTCCACACCAGCTCGGTCTTGAGCTGGGAAAGCGGATGCGGGTGGTCGAGGCCGTAGCGGACAGTCGGCGGTTTTGGATTGTCGTTGTCAGCCATTTTCGGGGCGCGTCTCGCTGAAGCTGCGCGAAATGACCTGTGAAAAGTCTCTGGTCGCTTTGGTTTTCCGAGCGCCGCGAGTTTGCGCCGGAGGCCGGAATTTGAAAAGGCTGAGTTTTGACAGGCTGAGTTTGACACGGCGTTTGCCATCACCCGGCTTTCAGCCACCCTCTCCCATCCGATGGGCGAGGGGAACTACCAGTGTCCATCCGCGTCCATCAGCGGTTCAGCTCAGCAGCCGTCTCAGCGTTTGCGCGTTGCGGAACGCGCGGCCTTGGAAGTCGTTGTTGAAATAGGCCCAGGCTTCTTTCGCCCGGCTGGCGCGGATTTTCTGTGCCCACGCTTCCTGCTCCGCGTCCGCGTAATCGTGGCGATACCACCGGCTGGTCGGCCGGTCGGCAAATCGGCGGGATACACCACGGCCTTCCAGTGCCATCAGTACCAGCCGGAGCAGCCGATCCTGATGCGTTGCTTGTTCATGCCCCCATCCGGCGGTCAGCCCGCACAGGCCGGCTCACTGGCGGGCCGGCGCCGGCGGCTCACGGGGCCGACTCCGCCTCCGCCCTCACGAACGGCGGCAGCGGAAGGTTCAACGCATCGGCGATGGCGCGCACCAGTTCGGCTTCGCGCCGCTGCACCTGGCCGTCGGTCGCCGCGGCGCAGGCCAGGGCCTCGAGGATTTGCTGCTTCAGTCGCGGCGAGGCTTGGGCGGCGTTTTGAAGCGCCGTGTCAATCTGCGGCAGGTTGCACTCGGCCAGCGGCAGGAATCGGAGGTCCGGGTCGGGCGGCAACTGCGCCGCGCCCGCTTGAAACGCCGCCTCCGCCTCCGCCTCGCTTTCGTGGCCAACGCGCGCCAGGCTGGAGAGCAGAATCGCGCAGTCCGGCAGCAGCGGCTTGAGCGCGTAGTATTGCACCGGCGGCCGTTTGACCCGCCGGCAATGAGGGTCGAGATGCTGGTGCGCTACTACGGGTGGTATTCGAACAAGACCCGCGGCCAGCGGGCCCAACGGCAACCGCCGGCGGGTGCCGGAACGGGGATTCCCGCCCGCTCGCCCACGGCGCGAGAGGCTCGCAAAGGCTGGGCCGCGCTCATCAAGCAGGTGTACGAAGCCGATCCGCTCACCTGTCCCAAGTGTGCTGCGACGATGCGCATCGTCGCCTTCATCGAGCGGCATCAGAACGAGGTGACCTGCCTGCCGGCAGGCAGGTCGAGAAGATTCTCCGGCACTGCGGACTGTGGGAGGACCAAGCGGCGCGCGCCCCGCCCTCGCCGGCTGTCGCGGTTGAGGACGGAGGCTGAAGTCGAGGGGGAACGGAGGGGCGGTGGCCCTGCGCCTGCGGCCGGGCATCCGCTCGACGGTGAACTGCACCCTCGGTGGCCGGCGCGA
>VHCO01000502.1 GCA_016871715.1 Verrucomicrobiota bacterium | reverse complement strand
CAACACGCTCCGGAACCGTTCCGCCCACAACGTCCCAAACCGCTGATGCCGTATGTTGTACCACTTGCTGAACCGCTGCTTGAACTCCTTCATGAACTCCGACACATCCCCCATCCGCGCCAGCATCTGTTCCCGAATGTCCGCGTCCACCCGACCATGCTCGTGCAACCCCTTCTCGGCCTCATAGAGCAGGCCGGCCTCTCGGGGCTTGGCCTTCCCGTAGAGGGCCTTCATGCGCTCGACCAGTTCCTCGTCGCTCGGGTTCTGCTCGGCCGGGACGCGGACCAGGACATGGAAGTGATTGGACATGATGCAGTAGGTGATGACCTCCAGGCCGCAGAAGGTGGCCAGGCGGCGGAGGAGCCGGACCAAGGTTTCTTTGCCGAGGTCATCCAGGAGCCGTTGGGCGCCGACGATGCGCGAGACGCAGTGGTAGACGGCGGGTCGCCCTTTGATCTTAATGCGTGACATTCTCATAGCCAGAACCCGTGTTGCTGGCGTTGACATTGATCCTCCGTAGCAACCCTGTCAACAATATGTATCCCGTAAAATATTGCCACCCAGTACCGGCAGTTCCCTCCACCCCGGCAAGCGGTCCACAAGTCCTCGCACTTGCAGCCTCCTCCTCCCACCTCCCATCCTAGCCCGGCCGCTCTCCAACTCCGCCACTGCCACTCCAACCCACCGCCGCCTTGGCCAGGATCCGGGACAGTTGCTGTCAATGACTAAAATGCGGCCAGATTATTTACAGACCCTGTCTTGCCGGCACGGGTGGTGCGGCCGATGATATTCCCCCTCCGCTCCCTACTACCTCGCTGTACCCATCGCCACCTTCGTCCAAAGTTGCGCCGATTCAGAGGCCCAGGCGGAGCAGTAACCTCACCAACTGACGCCGGATACATCAGCTGGCACCCAAGGCAACGCGGATAGTCGAGAAACAGATTCAGGTTGGCGCCGCACACGGGATATGCCAGCCGGCCTAGCCAATTCCTACGCGCGCCACCCACGGCCAGGCTTTCTCGCCTTGCTGACCGCCGCCTCCCTACCCAAGACCATAGGCCGAACCTCGGGTTGTTCAGGCCTTTGATCTCAATTTAAGGACCAACACCGCTGGAAACCCGCCCCGCCACAGTCCCCAACCGCTGGGCGCCGCACGCTTCTCGCGCCCTCGGAGAGGTGCGCTGTACCTTACTTCCCTAGCCGCTGGGCCGCACGGCGCTTGGCGTCCAGGAGCCGACTGGTCGTCTGCTCGCGCCCGGTCGGAGCGGGGCTGGGACCAGGACTGGTTTCTAATCCGGCTCCCGTGGCCGGGGCCTCTGGAGCGGCGGTTTCGGCCGCTTCGGCAGCGGCACTGGGCATGGCGAGCAGGGTGCCTGTACCGGTGGGTTGGAACAAGTCCTGCCGTGGCTCAGCCGGTCCGGGAGTGTGGCGGGACCGGACCTGCTCACGCCGCGCCAACAAGGCTGAGAGCGAAAGGTCGGCCTCAACCGGACGCGGTTTGCCGGCCCAAAAGAAGAGGTAACGCCGGAGGGTGGCAGTAGCCTGGAGCCACTCGGCGCGATCGAGGTAGATGCGGCGCACGCCCACGTCAGCAACGAACAGGAGCACGGCGAACTTGAGCAGCCACTCCCAAAGATCGCGAGGTTGGAAGGTCCGTTGGCGCTCGTGCAGGTAAGGGTTGTTTTCCGGGGCGGGCTGGTCCAGCAGCGGGAGGACTTTGCCGGCGCCGGCAGTGGCAACGCGTTCGAGGAGATTCAGGTTGGGATCGCTGGCAGCGAACTCGGGCGAGTAATTGACGCTGGCACCCAGCGCTTGCGAAGCGCGCACCTGGCCGCCCTGCAGCTCCATCAAGTTGAGCAAGTAAGCCCCCACCTCGCGAGTCGGGAACCGCACCTCGTACCGGCCCGGCCCGGCCTGTTCCAGGCGCACGGTCTGCCGCTCGCCCTTGGGACTGACTACAATGGCGCGCAAATCCAGGAAGTTACGGTAGTTGCCCTGTGCATCCAGCGCCTCGACGCTCATCACACCTTCGCCTTTGTCGACGGACACCTCGGTGTTGAAGTCCGCCGTGTCCAGCCGTCGCAGCGACCACTGAGCCACCTGCGACCAAAACTGCCGGTACTTGGCCCAACCGAGCCAATCCGCCGCCCACTTGGCCTTGGCATCCGAGGTGAACGCCACGGCGCGGCCGAGCCCGTACTGCCAATGGGCCAGGACCGGATCGCCTTTGTCCGAGAGCAATGGCACTTCAGCTCGGGCCTTAGGGGTGGTGCAGACGTACCCCTGCAACGTGGGGAACTCGGCGTCGCTGAAGCCGCGCACCATTTCGCTAGCCAGGACCAACTGGGGCCGGAACGGCTCCTCGAAAATCGCGGACTTGAGGATGACCATGGCTTCCTTAAGGAAGATCTGGGGCAACTGGCTCGGATCCCGGACATCGTAGAATCGGCCACGGCCTTGGTCGGCGATCTTGATCATGGTGTCCGGCCCGGCATGACCGGCGATCAAGACGGTGCTGACGGTGATCCGGTCGCCCACGATCGCCTGCATGAGTTCGTCGGTGGGCGCGCCGGGGTCGCCGTCGCTGAAGATGATCATGTGTTTGAGATTGGCCTTGGACTGTTTGAGGCCCGGGTTTTGGCTGTCGCCGTCGAAGGCCATGGTCATGACGCCCTGAAAGGTGGGAAGGTCGCCCTGGTTCATCCCGGCGATCTGGCGTCCCATCTCTTTCTTGTCCCCCACCTTCGCCAGCGGAAAGAGCCAACGCTCGCGTCCATCCCAGAGCACCACGCCCAGTTCATCCTGGGGCCCGAGCGCGTCGAGCACGCCGGCCGCGCATTCGCGCGCGATTTGATTGCCGTTGTTGAATTCCATGCCGTGCATGACCAGCGCCACGGCCCCGCTGGGCAACACCTCCTTGCTACTCAACTC
>VHCO01000501.1 GCA_016871715.1 Verrucomicrobiota bacterium | reverse complement strand
AGTCGAAGGCCCGATTCACGAGGACGAAGTGACCGCCCGCGTCCGCGACCTGTGGGGCTTGGGGCGTGCGGGTTCGCGCGAGCCGATGGCTCGGCTCACGCGCGGCGCCAGCGCTCCACGGATTCCCTTTGCGTTGAGCCTCAGGCAGTGAGCCTCCGCTGGAGGACGGGCGAGGTATGGATCCGACCGCGGAACTCCGAACCGGGTTTTCCGACACGCTCTCCGTAGAATCCTCGCGAGGCTCGACAGGAGTCCACCGCCACACTAGATTTAGCCGGTATGGCAACCGTGTTGACAGCACCCAGTCCGGCCCGGCGGGAGCGCGCACTGCGGGGGCCGTCGCTGCTGGAGAACGGCGCGCACCTCAGCGCACATGAATTCCTCCGGCGCTATGCCGCCATGCCCGAAGTCAAGAAGGCCGAGCTCATCAACGGCATTGTGTATATGGGATCTCCTGTGCGATTGGACCAACATGGCGAGCCGGACAACCTCATCCAGACTTGGCTTGGCACCTACTGCATCCCAACACCCGGCGTGAAGGCGGCGACCCATTCTACCATCCGCTTGGGCCCCGACGATGTGCCGCAACCGGACGGGCTGCTCCGAATTCTGCCGGAACGCGGCGGCCAGACCCGGGTGGACGCCAAGGGCTACTTGCTGGGTGCGCCCGAGTTCGTGGTGGAGGTCGCCGCCAGCAGTGCGTCGCTCGACGCGCGCGAGAAGCTGGCCTCCTATCGCCGGGCGGGCGTGCGGGAATACCTGGTTTGGCGCACCGAGGACGACGCGGTGGATTGGTGGATGCTCGAGGAAGACGAGTACCGACCGCTGACTGCCGGCGACGATGGCGTGTTGCGCAGCCGTGTGTTTCCCGGGCTTTGGCTGGACGTGGAGGCCCTGCTCGCGGGCGATGGGACGCGACTGATGGCGACGCTGCGCGCGGGTCTGGCCGGTCCCGAACACGCCCACCTTGGCATCCGGGTTGCAGAAGCGCGGCGCAACCGCAGCTTGACTCCAGGCGGCTGGCTTACGCGCCAGCGCTTTGGACTGCGCCAGCCCTCTGGCGCTTTCGGACGGTGCGTGGGAAGCGGCGATGCATTGCCTGACATCCTGGCAGAGGCACCCATTCCAACGCGGCGGAGGTCCGCTGCACTCCAAGTCGTGTGCGTGACGACACTGCCCCCGACCGAAAAGCTGACAATCCGCACCGTAGGCGCGCCGGCTCCGGGACGGTGATCGAAACGCCAGCCCGTGCGCCCGGACCTTTCCCGTCTAGGCCGGGTACCCGCCCCCGGCGTCCGCGTTCCGCCGCCATGATGAGAATTGCTCGCGAGGAGGCGATGTCCGGCTCTGCTCGAAGAGGACCGTCCGCCCTTCGACCGTCTCCCATCGCTTCACCACAGGCGTGTACGCGCTCTCCGCCTCGGCTTGTGCGCCCAGCCGAAACGCTCGGCCGGGGCCCATCCGGTAGCTGCTGAACTGACTCATGGTTCACCGCGCTGGACTGCCGATTGCGGCAAGGTAGGGCGCGCAGTCCTCTGCGCGCCGCGGCCTCCTAAGTCCACCGTGGTTGACGGCGCGCAGAGGACTGCGCGCCCTACCCCCGGATTGTCGTCCATCTCAGGTTCATCGACTAGACGGTCATCGGTCGTGCCTGGCTCGAGGCCGAAGCTCCCGGATCTAGGCGGCCGTGACCGCAGCACTACTTCCTGGGCCAGGCCCGCACGACGGTAGACAAAGACAAGGTCTGCCCGCTCGCCCTCGAAGGCTTCCGGATAAACCAAGCGATTGGCTGAGGCTAGTTGGGCCTGGCCACCAATGATCCGCCGCTGAGTCCCTCTCCAGTCGGGCCATTCGTCGTTCGTTGCCCGAGCACCGAGTCCGCGCTCGCAGCCCTGCCGCTGCCGGTTTGAAAACCGGCGCTACAGGGGCGCTGACCACCCACTTTCCGGTGGGCGAACCTCACTCGGTCAACTCGCGCGCCGAGCGCGCTCGGCCTTGCATGCGCTTGACGATCGGCGTGGCGCGACCGACGGCGTTCTGGTCCGTCTGACCGGGGAACGAGTCCATGGTCAGCCGCACCGCCGCCATCGGGTCGCCGTTGCGGTCGTGCAAGGGCAAGGTCACCAGCACCCGGCCACCCGATTTGCCGCTGTAGATCGTGTTCGAGGCAATGACCGCCTGCTCGACCTGACCGCCCGCCTGGCCCACCTCACCCGGATCGCTGCTAGCGACCACCTCGAGTTCGCCCTGACCGGTCTTCCGGGCATAGATCCGCACCCCGAGCAACCGCGGATACCGGGCCAAGGTCTCCCGCACCAAAACCTGGGCCAGCGTCTCCCGCGGCCGATAGTCCAGCCGAAAATCCGTGAAGTAAGCCACCGAATCGGACTTGGTCCAAAGGGCCACCTTGCCCGCCGTGAAGGAGTTGTCGGTCAAGTCCGGAATGACCTGTTGGCCGTTGAGCTTCAGCCGGATGCGGTTGCCCTGGCACTCGACGCCCAACTCGTGCCAGCGCCCCGAGGCGATCTCGAGCTCGGGCCCGATCGGCTGGTCCCGTTGCCCCTGCGCCACCCGGTAAAACCGAAACGTGTTCCCTAACGCGCTGGCGCGAACCACGTAGAAGTTGCGCTCGTCCTGAAGACGGAACGCGAGCCCAGCCATCTGCTCGCGAACGCCGCCCATCAGCTTCACCTTCACGCTCAAACTGAAGTCCCCAAAAGTCTCCTCCTCGTAAATCAACAACGGGAACCGCTCGTCGGTCGCGTCCCGAGACAACTGACCGACCACCGCGCGCTTCGAGACCGCCGGCGCCTCCGGCGTCAGCGGCGCAAACGCCGGCGTCGCCTCGTCCCAGAGCACCTGCCAGTCTGCTGGCGGACCTCCGCCCACCAGCGCGCTGCGGAATCCAGGAGGCAACTGGCCGGGCTTCTCGCGCGAGAAATCCAGGACCAGTTCCGCACCGTGTCCGCTCCCGCCCCACAGGGCTAGCAGCACCCCCCCCCCCCCTACCGCCCACCCCCAC
>VHCO01000500.1 GCA_016871715.1 Verrucomicrobiota bacterium | reverse complement strand
CATCCGCACACGCGGCGTATCACGGCGCATTTCATCGGGGAATAGGCTCTATCGGTTATGCGCGCCATGGTAATGCAGAAGCGCGGTCAACGGCTCGTCCTGATGGACGCGTCCGAGCCACGGCCCGGTCCGGGGCAAGTGCTGGTGCACGTCGCGGCATGCGCGGTGTGCCGCACTGATCTGCACGTGCTCGACGGCGAACTCCCCGATCCGAAGCTGCCGTTGATCCTCGGTCACGAGATCGTCGGCAGGGTGGTCGCCCTGGGCGGTGGTGTCAGGGGCTTGGGCATCGGCGAGCGAGTTGGCATCCCGTGGTTGGGATGGACCTGCGGCGATTGCGGTTTCTGTCGGAGCGGCCAGGAGAACCTCTGCGAGCGGGCGCGGTTCACGGGCTACACCAGTGATGGCGGATACGCCGAGTTCACGGTCGCCGACGCCCGGTTCTGTTTTCCGCTGGCCGAGGGGATGGATGACGTGTCCGCAGCACCCTTACTTTGCGCGGGGCTGATTGGTTACCGGGCACTGCGTAAGGCTGGGGAGGCAAGAAACCTGGGCATTTACGGGTTCGGCGCGGCGGCGCACTTGGTGACGCAGGTGGCCCGCCACCAAGGGCGAGCGGTGTTCGCCTTCACACGGTCGGGAAACGCGGCGGCGCAGCGGTTCGCCCTGCGACTGGGCGCGGCCTGGGCCGGCGGCTCCGATGAGACACCTCCCGAACCGCTCGACGCGGCGATTATCTTCGCGCCGGTAGGTGGCCTCGTTCCCGCTGCACTCCGGGCAGTGCGGAAAGGCGGCATGGTCGTCTGTGGTGGCATTCACATGAGCGACATCCCGAGTTTCCCGTATCGCGATCTCTGGCACGAACGCACGCTTTGTTCCGTGGCCAACCTGACCCGCCGTGACGGGGAGGAGTTCCTTCAATTGGCGCCGAAGATTCCGATTCGCACCGAAACGCAGGCGTTCCCCCTCGAACAGGCGAACGAGGCGCTGGCGCGCCTGCGGGAAGGGCGACTCCAGGGCGCGGCGGTGCTGGTGCCGTGATTCGTCTCACCTCGACCTCAGCCAACGGACGTAATCGGTGTAGAGGCGCGTCGAGTCAGGATGGCCGGCGAAGGCCCGAGTGCCCGGGCGGTTCATCAGCCCTTGGTACTGGTAGATGAGGATCGTGTCCACGTGCGGTGAGACGGCCTCCAGTTGGGCGCGCACCCGTTCCCACGGCGCCGGGATCAACGGGCTGGTCTGTTGGTTGGGCGGTCCTTCCCAGGCGAATGTCTCGACGTCCGCCCAGAGCGCCCGTTGCGGCACGCGGTCATGCGCCCGACGCAACGCGGCGAATGCCCGGGCGCTGTCCGCCGGTCCCATCCGCAGGCAGCCGACTTCGTCCTGATACGCGATGATGTCCACGTCCAACAGCTCCAACTGCCGGACGAACGTGTCGTCGCAGACCGCTCGGTTGGTGCCGTAAGGCGCGGTGAGGGTCTTCGCCTTCGGCATGAGCCGGCGAGCCTCGCGGCTGCTGTCGTTGACGTACGCGATAAAGGCGCCGGCGAAGTACGGCGAGAGGCAGGCTTCGTTGGGCCAGTACCAGCCGTGGAAGCTGCGGTGATGACTGTAGCGCCGGGCGATCTCTTCCATCATCTGGAACCGCTTGCGCGCCCGGTCCGGGTCGCTCAGGGCTCGGGCATCCCATTCGCCGTACCAGTCGCTGCTGATGAAGAACTTCACGCGGTGCCGGTCGGCGGCAGCGAGCAGAGCCTCCATGGGGTCGGGGCAGGCCATCTCCAGCTTTGGCAACAGGGGCGTGTCGTAGAACGCGTTACCGCCTTTGGCGATGGCCAGCAGGACGAGGTACTCCAGGCCGAGGTCGGCGACGTCCTTGACCGCGGCCTGCCATTGTTCGGCAGTGAAGCGGAGGCAAGCGTCGTTCCAGTAGAAATGTCGCCGGTCATCCCACCAGATGCTGATCCAACTGCCGCGGATCGGTTTGGTGGCGCCACCGGGTGACGGGCGCGTAGCGCAGGAGGTGGCGAACGGCGCTGTGGCCAGCCCGGCCCCGAGCGCCGTGACGAAGTCCCGGCGAGACGCGAGGAGCGGTGGGGGCATGCGTGACTGCGGCTCAGGGTTTACGGGCCAGTTCCTTCTCGATGGCGCTAACCAGTTGGGCCAACTCCTCCTCTTTGTAGCCCACCGTCTGGAAGAGGATCTTGCCGTCCCGGCTGATGACGTAGCTGCGAGGGATGTACTGGGTGGCATACTTGGCGTAAACGTCCCGCTTCGGATCGCCGGCGACGGGGAAAGTGATCTCGCGCTTCTTGGGGAACGGAACCAGTTCGTCGTTCGTGTGCTCGCGCCCGATGGCGATCATGGCGAAGTCCTGGCCTTTGAACCGCTGCCAGACCTGCTTTTCGAGGGCCGGCATTTCCGCTATGCAGGGTCCGCACCAGGTCGCGAAGAAATTCACGAGCACCACTTTGCCCTTCATCGCGGACAAGTCGAAGGGTTTGCCATCGAGCGTTGTGACCGTGAAGGCCGGCGCAAGTTGGCCCAGTTTGGTGAGCGTGCTCTCCTTTTCGTCGACTGCCCGCCCGGCGGCAGAACCGGCAAGGAGCAGGCAGACGGCCGCCAGAATCCGGGGCCAGAGCGGCGCGGGAGCGTGGCGAAGCAGCGATGTCATGCCGCCAGCGTAGCGGGTCGGACGGAAGCGATCAAACTCAGCGATGCGCTGAGGCGGTTGAACAGGACCCCCGGGCGACGGGCAGTTGGGGGCGTTCGGCCGCGAGGCCGCCAGCCGCGTTCGCGGTCAGTTCACAGGTGGGAGGACCCGCTGGAAAAGCGCCGGTTCCTTCCGCAGCATGGAGTGGAGGAAGGCCCAGCAATAGACCAAGTGCCCTTCGTAGCCGGCGGGGTTGCCGCTCCAATCGAACACCTCTGCCCCCGCCCCCATGCGATCCACAAAGCCGTTCTGGAACCCACCGCCGTTGGGGAACACACCCTCCTTCTGTCGTTTCAGCATGGCGTCCAGGAT
>VHCO01000499.1 GCA_016871715.1 Verrucomicrobiota bacterium | reverse complement strand
TCGGCTGGAGCGAGGTGAACCTAGCCCCAAGCTCCGGCGCCCGCTGGGCTGACCTCAACCTTAACGCCGTGGTCGCCAACACCCTCGTCATCGCCGCTTGGACGGCCGAACCGTCGCCGGACGATCAGTTCAAGATCAACCAAATCGAGTTCTGCCAACCCGTTAATAACTTCAGCCTCGGCAACCGGATCTGGCTCGATAACGGCCAAAACGGTGGCGCCGCCAATAACGGCCTCCAAGACGGTACTGAGCCGGGCATTCCGGGCGTCTCGGTCCAGCTCAAAAACAGCGGCGGCGCCGTCATCGCCACCGCCACTACCGACAACCTCGGCTATTACCGCTTCGACGGCCTCACCGCCGGCTCTACCTATAGCGTCTTTGTCCCCGCCGCGAACTTCGCCAGCGGTCAACCCCTCAGCGGCCTGGTCAGTAGCACCGCCACGCAAACCGGCGATAAGGCCGATAAAGGCCTCGACAACGTTAACCCGCCCGCCAACGGCATCGGCACCGGCAACTTCACCTTGGCCGCCGTCCTCAATGAACCGGACATCGGCAGTGGCGCCGGCGCTCATGGGCCCGCCGGTGACGCTAACGACAACCTCACCTTCGACTTCGGCTTTGTGGCCACCGTCACCACCTTCAGCCTGGGTAACCGCGTCTGGCTCGATAACGGCGCCATCCCCGGCGGGATCGCCAATAACCGCCATCAAGACGGCACCGAACCCGGCGTCAGCGGGGTCACGGTCCAACTCAAAAACAACCTCGGCGCCGTCATTGGCACCACCTCCACCGATTCCCTCGGCTATTACCGCTTCGACAATATCCCCGCTGGCACCGGCTACCAGGTCTGCCTCCCGGCCTCCAACTTCACCGCCGGTGGCCCCCTCAACGGGATGGTCAGTAGCACCGGTGTCCTGGCCGGCTCCGACCAATACGACAACGGCGTCGACGCCAACCCCGCCGTCCAGGGCATCTGCAGCGGCCTGGTCGACCTCGGCCCCGGCATCCCGCCTACCGGCGAAACCGACCTCACCGGCTCGGGAGCCGGCGCGCATGGTCCAGGCGGCGACACTCGCGATGATCTCACCGTGGATTTTGGCTTCTTCGCCACCCCTACCCTGGCTTGGCTGACCGCCATCGAAGCCTACCTCCAAGACGGCACCCCGGTCGTTGCGTGGCAGACCGCCTCGGAAGTCGGCACCATCGGCTTCCACCTCTACCGTCAAGGCCCCGCAGCCGCGGAGTGGACGCGGGTGAACCCACAGCTCGTTCCGGCCGCGAACGCGGTCACGGGCGGGCGCTACCACATCCCCGATCCCACGGCCGTGCTCGGTGGCCAGTACACCTATGGGTTGGCCGAACTCGAAGAGAACGGCGCCCAACGTGTCCTCGGCCCCTTCACCGTCACCGTCACCGCCAAACCCGCTCGGCCCGCCCCCGTCCACGCCGACCAATCCACCCCCACCCCCACCGCCAACCCCAAACAGGCCCGCGCCCACGCCCGGCTCGCCGCCTTGGCCGAGGCCCAGTCCAAGGCGGTCGACCTGGACGCCTATCACCATGCGCAAGTCCTCACCCGCCAAGAAGGCCTGCATTACTTGAGCGCCGCCACCCTAGCCGATGTCCTGCACCGGCCCGTCGCCGAAATCCAAGGCTGGATCGCCAACGGCGCCCTCGGGCTCTACTGCCTGGATACCCCCGCCACTTACATCCCGGCTCAGAACGGCGCCGGCCTCTACTTCTACGCTGAGGCCGTCAAAAACAACTACACCGACGCGAATGTCTACTGGCTCACCAGCACCCCTAACCCGGAGATCGTGCTCGAAGACGGTGGCTCACCGCCCGCCGTCACCGCCCAATGGTTCGCTGCCCAAGTCCGCCTCGAACGCGACCTGCAAGTGGCTCCGACCCTCACCCAAACCCCCGAAGCCGATTACTGGATGTGGAGCCGCTTGGTCGCGGGTCACCCCCAATTCGACCGTCAACAATACACCTTTGACTTGCAGGATCTGGTGCCGAACGCACCCAGCCACGGCCGCCTGATGCTCCGCCTCCACGGCGGTGGCGCAAGCCAACACACCGTCGCCGTCACCATCAACGGCCAGGCCCTCGGCCAGCAGTCCTGGCACGGCAAACGCCCCCTCGAATTCGAGGTCTCCATCCCCATCGCCACGCTCAAGGAAGGCGCCAACATCCTCTCCCTCCAGGCCCTCCTCCCCCCCAACACCCCAGCCAGCCAGGTCTACCTCGACTGGTTTATCGTCGAGTACCCGCGCGCCTACCGCGCCCGCAACGGCCAACTCGTCTGTGACGTCGGCGATTACGAAGTCATTACCGTCGACGGCTTCAATAGCCCCAACATCGCCGTCTTCGAAATGATGGTCCCGCGCCTCATGCGGCTCGTCTACAACTACAACGTCGAACAAACCCACGCGGGCTACCGCGTCAGCCTCCTCACCGAAGACCCCGGCCGGCGCTTCCTCGCCTTCCAACTGGATACCGTCATCCCAGCCCAGGAAGTCCGCCTCGTCCAACTCGCCGGCCTGGCCGACCCGGCCCAAAAGGCGGATTACCTCATCGTCGCTCCGCCCGAACTGGTCGGCGCCGCCACTGACCTCGCCGCCTACCGCCAGTCCCAGGGCCTCACCCCCAAGATCGTCAGCCTCGATGACATCTATAACGAATTCGGTTTCGGCCTGCCTTCTCCGCGCGCCATCCAACAGTTCCTAGCCATCGCCCACGCCCGCTGGGCGCTCAAGCCGCGCTATGTGGTCCTGGTCGGCGACGGGACCTACGACTACAAAGACCGACAGAAACAGGCCGACAACCTGGTGCCACCCCTCATGGTGGCGACCAGCGCCGGACTGTTCCCCAGCGATAGCGCCTTGGGCGACCTGGACGGTGACGGCCGGCCCGAGCTGGCGGTGGGCCGGCTGCCGGTGATGACCGCGGCCGAGCTGCAAACCATCCTGGCCAAGATGAAGGTGTTCGAGGCTCAGGGTTGGCCCGCTAACCCGCAGGCCCTG
>VHCO01000498.1 GCA_016871715.1 Verrucomicrobiota bacterium | reverse complement strand
TTCTGACTCGCGAACACACACAATAGGTAGGCGGCGCAACTCGAACGCCTCGATTTTAGGCCGCCCTCTGAACAAGAGCCCCTAACACGCTTGTTTTAGGTCTAGAGCGCAGCAACGAGTGAGCGAACATGAGAGCAAAACGCCAAAGATCGCGCCGGGGCTTGTCCACCGCCAAGCTCGATGAGATGATCGAGGAAGCCACCGTGGACGCCTATGACGATTCCGAGCAGATGAGCGGCTTCTATACCCTGCTCGAAGAGCGGCTCGAGATGCCGTTCAGGACCGAGGTGCTGGGCGTCGACGTCATGGTCGAACGGCTAGACATGACCGAGGACGGGCGGATCGTCGCCGTCTGCTCGCGCGGAAAAGCGCGGCAGCGCGTCCCGATCCTGGATCTGCCCTTGCCCAATCCTCCGCCGGAGGGCGCGGAATGGATCGAGGCGTTTCGCCGGTGGGCAAGCCGGGCCTACTGATGAAACCTAGGTATAGACGACCGCTGGCTGGTAGGGCGCGCAGTCCTCTGCGCGCCGCGAACCGCGATGGACGTGCGAGGGGCGGCGCGCAGAGGACTGCGCGCCCTACCATGGAGTGGTCGTCGCTCGCGGCGACCTGCTGGCCGTGGTTTCCCAAAACTCTTTTAAGCGAAACACCTTGACCCGACGCCGACTCCTCAAGCTCCTGTCCGCAGCCGGATTGGGCGCGCCGTTCGCCACGTCCCGCGCTCAGGAGGCCCGACCAAGTGCCGGAGATTCCGTCACCTCGACCGTCCGCCGTGCCGCCCAGGCCAAAGAGAACGTCCTCAGGTATCTGAAGGGCTGGGGACATGGGTCTTTTCTCTTCGGCCAGGTGGCCACTTGGGTTCACAACGAGAATCCCGACATGGACCACCCCAGCAACTGGCTCAAGAAGGTGAGCGACCATACTGGCAGGCTGCCCCGCTACGGCTGCATCACGTATGACTTCGTGGACGACCCGTTCAGCGATGCGACGTGGAATGACGGCGTCAAGAAGCTCTGGGATCGGGGCTTGATCCCCGGCGTCTACAACTTCTTCGCGAACCCGGCCGGCGTCCGGTGGAACGATCCCGTCGAGATCGAGGAGATTTGGGCGCCCGGCGACAACGCCGTCAAAGCGAACTTCTACCGGCAACTGGATCGGATGGCCGCCAATCTCCAATGGCTGAAGGACCGCGGGATTCCCGTCGTTTACACGCCGTTTGTGGAGAGCGACGACCGGAACAAGTGGCATGCCAAACAGGGCAGCGAGGTCATCATTCGGCTCTACCGGTTGGTCCATGACTATTTCCAGATGGCCAAGAAACTCGACAACATCATCTGGGCCTATCACACCACACAGAACAGCGGCGCGCTGGAGCGCTGCTATCCGGGCGACGCCTACGTGGATGTGATCGGCAAATCGGCTTACGGCACCGGCCTGCCGTTCGCCGAGTACGAATGGGCGGTCGCGAAGAAGAAGGACCACGGCAAGGTCATCTGGTGGGCCGAGTTGGGCATTCGCGGCAAATCAGACCCGCCGCGCGACTGCTTCGACGTGCTGAAGAAACTGGAGAGCAGCTTCCCCGAACTGGCCGGCTTCGTCTTCTGGAGCGACGAAGGTTTCTACAACGTGGTCGGCAATCTCAACGGGCGCGAGTTCATGGCGGATTCCCGGATCGTCACGCTGGAGAAGTGAGCGGCGGGCGCTGCTCCATTGACGCGAGATCGTTTGAACCCGGCGTAAAGAGACTGCTTTGCGGCGTTTTTGTATTAGCGCGGGTTGGCCAAGCTGGGCTGGAAAATCCGCTCGCACACATATACAAGCGGTTTGTAGCTTTGTGCAGTGAAACGAGCCGTTTAGCCCGATCCGATCGCTCTCGACGAAATTGCTGAATGCCAGCACGGCCTGTTCACTGCCGCGCAAGCCACGCAGCTCGGTTTCAAGCTGTGGCCTCAACCAACTGCCGCCCCAACGGGGCATCATACACCAGCCCAGGGCAAGCACCGCGCCGCCCTGGGTAGCCAGTCCACCACCATGATCGTTGCGCCCTGAAGGGCCAAAGCTCGCCCTCACCTCAATCTCTCAAGCCGCCGCGCTAACCGCGCCTCATTCCGCGGCCGCAGCTCGTGCTCCCAGATTCGCAAAACGCGCCAACCTGACGAATGAAGACGCTGGGTCACAAGGCGGTCGCGAGCTTTATTCGTCCGCACCTTTGTATCCCAGTAAGCCCTATGAGACGAGGGGCGGCGGTAGCAGCTCGGGCAGCCGTGCCAAAAGCATCCGTCCACGAAGACCACCACCCGCTTGTGGCGAAAGACAAAGTCCGGTTTGCCAATGAGCTTCTGTTTTCTCCGCCAACCAGAAATGCGCCACCGCCGAAAAAGGGTGATGAGCCTGAGTTCGGTTGTGCGGTTGGCTTGCGACCGCACCGCCGCCATTACTACAGAACGTTTCTGCTTGGATACAATGTCGGCCATTGCCGCAACTACACTCGCGCTTTGAGCAGGTCGCGCAAGGGCAGTACACGCGGATATGGCGAAGTGCGCCCCAGGTTTTGAGGCAGCCGGTGGTGGATGGTGGATTCGAAGCGTTCAATCATCTCCATCAACCTAACCCCATCCCACGCCACTTTTTCCCATACCGCATCTTCCTCGACTTCGAAGACTGCATATATCTCGCCGCGGGCTGCGCCTGGATAGCCCGTTTTTCGCAGGTCTTTGACACTGTAAACCCGGTAGCCCAGCTCCCGCAGTCTCCATAGTCCCGGCGCAACAACTCCATTGTACGTCCGCAAAAGCAGATGACGGGCAGACGAAATCCGAAGTCCGGAAGCCGCAATCCGTATTGCGGCCCGGTGGGTAAGGGAGTGGCGTTGCCGCCACTCCCTCCCCGTTGTCGCCATAGGGTTCATTCCCTATATTTACCGGCGTGCCCCTTTCGGGCACCGGGCGACCCCTGCGGAGGAGAGCGCCGCTCGCATCCGCTCCGTTGGGACAGAGTGAACCCCCCGTGGGGAGTCGGTTGTTGTTCTTTGACATGGCGTGGCGTGAGGCCGTCCTCAA
>VHCO01000497.1 GCA_016871715.1 Verrucomicrobiota bacterium | reverse complement strand
ACCCCCGCAACCCCCCCACTCACCTTCCCCTCATTCTCGGTGCAACGACCGCCATCATTTACCGTGCAACCGCTCACAACAACAACGTGTTCACGGTCGCTCCCGCCATCACGTACGACACCAACCTGACGACGCTGTTCCTCGTGCATCGGCACATAGGGCTGCGGACGAATGAACTGGGCCAGCCTGAGGGGCTTATCCGGCTGCGGACACTAACGGGGGCCGTTAACTCGCCGGTCCTCTCTACCAACGAAGTACTTGCTGGCCACCAGCCTTGGGCTTTTAGACCGGCGGTGGACAACTTCGCTCCACAAACCAACTCGACGGTGAAGATCATGAATAACGACGCTCGCATCCAGCACGTCGTCTATCGTAATGGATCGCTCTGGGTTGCGCACACGATCTTCCTGCCGTCCGTCAACCCGACGCGCAGTGCAGTGCAGTGGTGGCAGCTCGCCACCAACGGCTTGGTCCGTCAAGTGGGCCGGATTGACGATGAGGCTGGCGTCAACTTCTACGCCTTCCCGAGCATCGCGGTGAACCAGTTCAACGACGTCTTGCTGGGGTTCTCGTCCTTTTCCACGAATCAGTACGCCAGCGGCAATTATGCCTTCCGAGCCTACCACGACCCACTGGGCGATTTCAGACTTCCAGCCCTGCTGAAAGCGGGTGAAGGAGCCTATTACAAAGGAGGGAGCCGCAACCGCTGGGGCGACTACAGCGCCACGCAACCTGACCCACTAAATGATGCGTCCTTGTGGACCATTCAGGAGTACGCCCTTCCCTACGTTGGCACCCTCACAAACGGTTCGGGACGGTGGGCGACCTGGTGGGGTCAAATCGCCGTCACGAACCCGCCGAACGACAATTTCGTGAATTCTTTCGCCTTGAGCGGTGCGCAGGGCAATACCAATGGTACGGTCTTACGGGCCACGCGCGAGTCGGGCGAGCCGAACCACCTAAGCGCCAGCGTCGGGTCAGTGTGGTATCACTGGACGGCTCCGGGCAATGGTCCGGTGACCTTTGACACCCTCGGGACAAGCTCAGGGCTAAACACACTCCTGGCCGTCTATACCGGCACTTCCGTCGGGAGTTTGACTTCGGTGGCGACGAACGACAATGCCAACGGCACATTCCAAAGTCAGGTGACGTTCACGGCTTCCTCCGGCACGGCCTATCGTGTCGCGATAGACGCGCCCCAGCGC
This sequence comes from Verrucomicrobiota bacterium, assembly GCA_016871715.1. GTDB lineage: Bacteria > Verrucomicrobiota > Verrucomicrobiia > Limisphaerales > J093 > VHCO01. The sequence goes on along the minus strand of VHCO01000497.1, from coordinate 1,855 downwards.
GTCTCCGACAACGCCAGCGCCTTTAATCTGGCGTGGATTCAGCCCCAGGCGCCGCTCATCACCTCTCAACCTTGGAGCACCAACGTCATCGCCGGCAATCCGGTCACATTCAGCGTTTCGGCCATTGGCGTGCCGACGCCCGCGTATCAGTGGCGCAAGAACGGCGGGAACATCAGCGGAGCCACCAGCAGCGGCTACACCATCAGCAACGTCGAAGCGTCGCACGCGGGCAGCTACACTGTAATCGTGACCAATTCCGCGGGCAGCGTCACGAGCGCGGCGGCGGCGTTGGGCGTTTATGACTCGGCGACGGCGACCTTGGGCGCCGTCAGCGTCACCGGCAGCGGGATCGAGTTCGACGTGACGGGGGTGCCCAGTTACACCTACGTCATTCAGGCCTCGACGAATCTGACGTCCTGGGTGCCAGTGTACACGAATACGTCTCCCTTTACCTTCAGCTATACGATAACGACAAACTACCCGGCCCGGTGTTTCCGAGCCGCTTACTAACTCAACAAAAGAAAGGAAACGATCATGAACCTGTTCAGAACAATACTGATGTCCCTGTTGATGGGTTGCACTCACAGCTCGGCACAAGGCACGCTTGAGTTTACGGTTACGCTCGACGGCAATCATTCGCTTCCAGCGAACGCAAGTGTTTGGAAGGGCACTGGGACTTTTACATTCTCGTCCGCCCTATTGTTTCAAGGGGACGTCTTCGTTCAGGCCGACTCCGGCCAAGGCGGGGTGAGTATCTACTCATCACCAGCGAGTGATGCCCTTGGGGCGGTCGTTTTTACACTGTCACCCGGTCCCTTTGAGGCACCGGGACCTTCGGGAGAACCAGGAGGACGCGTGTTTTTCGCAAACCGCACCCTATCCGCCAACGAGCGCACGGATCTGCTCGGGGGAAATTGGTGGGCAGTGTACTCCGTGGCGGGGTCTCCGGAGAGCCAGTTGCGAGGACAGATTCAAGTTGTACCAGAGCCTTCGGCTTGGGCGTTGATGGTTCTTGGAGGAGGGCTGCTCGCTTCTTTGAAACGAAGGAAAAAGAGGGGCTAACAAGATCACTCGAGCGAACAGCCGCCCCGCTGGGCAGTTCGAGAGTCGCGGACTTCGGCGACGCGCTCGGGTTGTCGGAAGTCACGGACGTTATCACGGCGGGGCGGCTGTCGCTCAGTTCTGTCGTTGCCTATGCACGCCTCGTCTGGTCCTCGTGTTATCGTCGCAGCGCTCGCCTGTGCGGTCGCTTGTGTGATCCAGGCTCAGACCACCGCCTCGTTCACGCAGCGGACATTCGTCGGAAAAGATTTCTTCCTGGCATATCTCCTTAATACACCGCACTGGGTGTCGGTCGAGGCGTTGACGGTTGTGGGAGGCCAGAAGACCATCTCGGGTGCGGAGGCGGACGGCCAGCCCCTTGACCAGCCGGATTCCCTCGATTTCCCTAGCGTGGAAGAAGTGTTCGCTGCCCTTAAGCAGGCCCAGGAAGCGGGATGCAGGAGAGTTGCGATGACATATGACGCAGCCGATGGTCATCCGGTGTGGTGCGTGATTGAGCGGCTGATCGCAGTCTACCCGGGTAAAGCGACTGACGAGTTCCGGATTAGAAATCTGACCTATCTTCCCGATGGAAACGGCAGCTAACACATCGTCCCAGCCCATGCCGGGAGACCGGCTCCGTTCCAGTCGAGCGCCATGGGCCCGGCATGGCTGGACTCGTCGTTCGCCGCTTTTCGGGCCGGCAGCCGCCCTAGGCCTGATCATTGCCGTCCGCGCTGCAGACAGCGGCACTCACCAGAGTGCCGCTACGAGCCCCGGGAGGCAGGTGCAACGCGTGACCGGGCAGTGGGGC
>VHCO01000496.1 GCA_016871715.1 Verrucomicrobiota bacterium | reverse complement strand
CCGGGGCGACGTTCGCCGTGGCGCTGGCGGCGCCTGCGGATGCGGGGACTTACCGGGTCCGTTGCTACGGTGCCGGGCAAACCGCAGTGACCAGTTCACCTACGGTGGTCACGATCACCACGGACACGACCAAGCCTACGCTGGTGGAAGCCCGCGGGTCCACGGACTTCGTCCGCGTGCGGCTCACCTTCTCCGAGCCGCTCACGGCCCCGTCGGCGACGACTACGGGCAACTACACGATCGCAGGCTTGGCAGTGACCGCGGCTGCGCTCTCAACGGATGGGTATCAGGTGACGTTGACGACGGCCCGCCAGGCGGAAAACACGGTCTACACCATCACGGAGAACAATGTGCAGGACCGCGGCGGGAACGCCGTCGCGGCTGACTCGACGATCCAGTTCAACAGCGCGGCCTTCCTGAGCGGCTTGGTCGCTTGGGAACGGTGGAACGGGGGCGGCTCGATTGCCGGCCTGATTACGGCGGTGGCGGACGGCACGATCGGCCCGTCGGACGTCCAATGGACCACGTCCCTCTTCGAGTCTGGACGCGGCTTGGCGGACCAGTATCGCGGGCGCGGTTGGGGGTGGTTCAAGGCGCCGGCCAGTGGCAATTATGTGTTTATCACGACGGTGGACGACAATGCGCGGCTGTTCCTGAGCACGGACGCTAACCCGGCCAACAAGAAGGCGATTGCGGCCGAGGCTACCTGGAGCAACAACCGCGAGTGGTCCAGCGCTACGGAGGAACAACGTTCGGACAGGTATTGGGAGACCGAGTGGCCGACGTGGAACACGATCACCCTTGTCAAGGACAGGATGTACTACCTCGAGGGGCTCTGGCAGGAAGGCGGCGGCGGTGACGGCATGGAGGTCACCTACATCATGGAAGGAGCCGCGACGCCAGCCAACGGCACCCCGTCGGTGCTCACGGGTCCGGTGATCGGGACCTATCTGGACCCCACCACGATCACCATCGCCATCAGCGAGCAACCCCAGAGTCTGGTCCAGCTCGAGAACACCACCGCCACGTTCGCCGTCACCGCTAGCAGTTCGGTCGGCGCCCTCGCTTACCAATGGCAGAAGGCCGCGCCGGGCGGCGCCTTTGCGAACGTCACGGGCGCAAACGCCGCCTCCTACACCACGCCCATCCTGACGCTGGCGGACGACGGCACACGCTACCGCGTCGTGCTCACCGTGGGCGGGGTCGTGACGAAGACCAGCGACGAAGCCACCATCACCATCAGCTCCGGGTCGCCACCCAACGTCAATGTCAGCGACGGGCTCCTCAAGAGCCGACTCGAATCCCGCGACTACGATGTCCAGGTTGTGGGCTCGGATGCCGACGATGTGTCGATGGCCACCGGCAAGGACATCGTCGTGCTCTCCTCGACCTTCGGCTCTGGCAACGTCACCGACACGTACAAGAACGTGGCCATACCCGTCATCAACTGGGAGCAGGCCATTCAAGACGACATGGTGATGACCACGGTGGGCGGCAGCGCAGACCGCGGCACCACCGGCGGTCAAACCGCGCTCGATATCGTGGACGCCACCCATCAGATGGCCGCGGGCTTCCCCGCGGGCAACCTAACCGTGGTGACCGCCACCTCGGAGTTCGCTTGGGGCCAACCCAACGCCAACGGTAACGTCGTCGCGCGGTTGATCGGCACGGCCAATGCCGGGATCTACGGCTACGACAAGGGCGCTTTGCTGACCGACGGGACGCCGGCAGCCGAGCGTCGGGTGATGTTCTTCATGAGCGACAATGTGGCGGCCGTCATGAATGACGCTGGTTGGCGCCTGTTCGATGCCGCTATCGATTGGGCCCAGCATCTGGCTCCGGTGCTGCCCGCGCCACGCATCGCCAGCATTACCCTGGCCAACGGCATCGTCACCATCCAGTGGACCAACGGGGGCACGCTGCAGTCGACCCCCAGCCTCACCCCGCCCGTGACCTGGACCAACGAGACCGGTAGCGGCTCGTTCTCCACCGCCGCGACCGGCCCAGCTAAGTACTACCGCGTGACGCGGTAGTCCACTGCCCCGCCCTCGAAGCCGGGCGGAACCGGCACCTGCCGGTTCCGCCCGGTCATGACTGGGAACGCCCGCAATTCGGCCGTCAGTTGGTCTGCACAGCCGCAGCCGCAGATGGGCTCGGCGCCCGCCTTTGCGGGTTTGGGGCGCTTTCTGCTGGTCGGCCTGCTGCGGTTCGGGTGCGCCCGCCCGCACCGCTCTGTTTACAGTCCACCCTTCACAGGCCACGGAGAAGCCCTCTGCCGCGCTTGCTGCTTTTTGCCACTTTGTGCTTGCTGGCTCGCGCCGGGCCGAGCACCCTCCCCCTGTTCACACAGACACAAACATGCGCTGCAGAGTGGAAATCCGGTTGTTTTGTGGCCGGTGGTTCCCCTGGTGGCTCCAGGGGACGGCGAACGACTGGACGGCGCACCCAAACCAAAGGTAAGTGCTATGAACAAACGTGGGGTATCAGCCCCTCTGTTGGCAGCGGCAGTGCTTGGCTCCGCCTCGCTCTGTGTTCTGGGCCAACAGATACCCGGGCTGAAGAACGAGGACGTGGGTTATCCCGCCCTGTTGGGCTCGACAACCTACGCCAATGGCAAGTACACCATTGTCGGCGGCGGCAACGACATCTGGGGCAGCTCCGACAACTTCCACTACGCGTACATCATTGTCACGGGCGATTTTGACTACATCGTCAAGGTCGAGAGCTTGTCGGGGCCGGACAACTGGACCAAGGCAGAGCTGATGGCGCGCGAGGCTGCGGACTGGGGTTTGGGCCCTGATCCGGAGGGAGACGACCGGCACATCAGCAACATGACCACGCGCAGCGGTGGGCAGAACGAGGTGGCCTTGCAGTGGCGCAGTAACAACCGCGGTAGCGGCTCGGCGTGGCCCAACGACATCGGCATTACGACACCGGTGCAGCGGCCGACCTATCCGAACACCTGGCTGCGGCTCGAGCGCATGGGCTCGAAGTTCTGGGGTTATGCGAGCACGGACGGACAGAGCTGGACCCTATTGCGCGGCAGCCCGTACGACTTCAA
>VHCO01000495.1 GCA_016871715.1 Verrucomicrobiota bacterium | reverse complement strand
AACCCCCAAGTGTGTGCGCCCTGCCGGGCGCACAAAAAAAAGAACAAAATGCCAAGGCCATAGTTGCACGTATTTGTACACAAATATGTTGCGAGTGTGCCTTCGTTGAGTAACTCGGGCCGGTGTGCGGCAAGATCGGCTGATGTGGCGGCGCTGACGGTCACGTCCGCATCGAGACGAGGACAGCCACCGAAGCGGCTCTGACGAGCCGCGCCCCGCTGGTCCAGACGCCCGCTCGGGGGCGCGTGCGCTTGGCAACGAGAAGGGAGCGCGGACGGTCGCCTCCGCCTCGAGACGAGGACAGCCACCGAAGCCGCTCTGACGAGCCGCGCCCCTCAGGCACGGTGTGGAGGTGCGGTGGCACCAACCGGCAGAAGCGGCGGGTGCCGGTGCGCGAATCACCCAGACCGCCGCTTTGGCGCGTGCATCCGTGCTTCCGAAGGCGGCTTCCCTCCAAGACCGGATCCTTCAGGTCCACCCGTGCTCAGAGTGGCAGACGCCAACCTGGACACGGCTGCCGAGACCGCTTAGTCGTTGGCCTCGGCCGGTAAGGCAGTGTGGGACCTGAGTTGGGCGCGCCGTTGGCTGGCACATCCACCTGCCGGATCCAGCGGCCGGGGGAACTCGAGCTCCAACTCGAACTGGAGCTGTTGGGCTTGATGATCGTGGCCCCATCGTCGGGCACGGCGGGGTAATTCGGATCCCACTCGAAGATGCCCGCGCCGGCGTCGCCGGCTGCGGTTCGCCCCTTGATGAAGCGCACCAGGTTCGGGTCCGGGATGATGTTCCGCAGGTCAGCCAGCGTGCCAACTTGATCGACAGTAGCCATAGATGCTCCTTGTGATTGAGCGTTCGAACGAGCGGGTTGTCTGGGCAGTCGCTCCACGCTCCCCGTTCGACCTTCAGGCGGTCGCTTCTCGAGGGGCGCACTGGGCGTGTTGCCGAGTGTGGATCACTGGCGCATTCATGACGTCTGTCGTCAGACTTGACGTCTGCAAGGAACGCCTCGGACTTCCGAAGGCTCACGACCTCGCGGTGTGGTCGGGTACGTCAACCCGTTGGGCATTACAAACTGGTTCGGCTACGACGCCCTCGGCAACCTGACGAAGGTGAGCTACGACGCCAACACCAACCGTCTGGCCACCAACATCTTGACGTACGCCTACGGCAAGAACAACCGGCTGACCACGATGCTGGACAGCGCGGGGACGACGGTGTATGGCATTTGCCAATGGCCTGCTGGCGAGCGAAGACGGGCCGTGGGCCGATGACACGGTGAGTTACGACTCGGGGATTACGTCGATTACACGTACGATGCCGTCGGACAGTCGAAGACGGCGGTGGGCAAGGAGTCGGGTGGGGTGACGAACCGGTTGGGCGAGCGAATGGGCTACGCTTACGATGCGGGCGGGAATTTCCAGTACCGGACCAACAACGCGCTGGTGCAGACATTCGCCGTGGACAACGTGAATCAGTTGACCGGTGTGAGCCGCAGCGGAACGCTGACGGTGGTGGGCGGGACCACGGCCACGGCGGCCAGCGTGACGGTGAAGGACGTGACTCCCCATACTCTGCGACACACGCTGGCGATGACCCTCCTCCAGAGCGGGGTGGACATCGCCGTGATCGGGCTTTGGCTGGGGCACGAGTCCATCGAAACCACGCAAACCTATCTGCATGCCGACATGGCGATGAAGGAAGCAGCACTGGCTCGAACGGCTCCGGGCAAGACCCCACCCCATCGATACCGTCCAAACGACAAGCATCCAGAGTCGCCGGCGGCGGGACATTGATCCCCAAGAGTATCTGACACCACCAGCAAGCGGGCATCCCCTGGGAGCACTCGATCTTGAGCGTGGACCAGAGCGTGCGCCTCGAGGCGGAGCGGCAGGCGCCGGCGGTTGGGTCGCTTGCCACCGGGCGGATCTACCCGGCTTTGTCGTCCTTCGCGGCGAACGAAACCACCTTGTGGCCCGATTCCGCCTGGCGTTTGCGGGCGTCGGCCAAAATCGCCTTGAGGTCAAAATTCCATTGGGCGGCCTGCTCCTGGCGCGCCTTCCGCACTTCTTCCACTAATTCGTCTTTCAGCATGGCGTCATCTTCCCATCAACTCCTCCGGCGTGCAAATCACGGGGGCGGTGAATCCGTGATCGCGGCAGACGCTCCCGATCGTCGCCGACATCTCGGCGTTGGCGATGTGGGCGCAATTCCACGTCAGAAGGAAGTGCATCCCATGAACCGCAGCCAGGGCGATGTGCGCGGCGTCGGTCCCGGCCTTCGCCGGGAGGGCCAGCGCCGCAACCAACGCCTCCGCCAGAGCGGCAACGTCGTCGTTGATGTCGAGTTGTGGCAGCTCTTTCAACGCCGTCAATCGCTCCCGTGCGGCGACCGGATCGCCTGCTGCCGCTTCGTCCAGCACCAGTTGAGAGATGAACACCTGGAAGTCCGCCCGGCGGTTCTCCCACCATTCGCGGGTGATTTGCTGATGGCTGGCGCGAATCAAATCCCGACTTGGCCAGGCAGTGAGGTAGCTGGGTACAGTCGTTTCGAGATAGAGCCGCGCTTTCAACAGCGCATTCCTAACCCATCGGCTTCTCGTCGGCAACAATCTCCTGAGCGAGCCCCCTCCTGCCCGAATCCTTAGCGAGGCGGAGCGCGGACGGTCACGTCCGCCAAGCGGATCTGGCGATCTGCGCCCCACAGGGAGCCGGCCGGGTTTCACCCGCGATGGCAGTCCTCAAGCACCTCGCTAAGGATTCGGGCCTCCTGCGAACTTCTAGCCCACCAGCCATGGAGCCCATCCGCCAAGAACCGCTGTTCGCTCCTGCTCTCGCGAAACCAGCCGCTGGTCGAGTGATCGGGCTCGACTTGGAGCCCCCCGATGACAAAGACCTGCGCGCCCGTCTGGACGCCCTGCTTGCCGTGCGCGACTATCCGGCCCGCATCCCCTGTGTCCATTTGCCTTGGCGGACGTTGCTGGATGCACTTCAAGGGGGCACGACCTTCCTTTGAAGCCGCGGCAGCAGCAAGAGCGCGCACCACGGCCTGACGGCCCGAACCCGGGGG
>VHCO01000494.1 GCA_016871715.1 Verrucomicrobiota bacterium | reverse complement strand
CCGGTGCCCTCGATCTCGATGGGGCCGCTGCGTTCGGTGTCGTTGGCCCACTGGGCGGTGTCGAAGAGGTGCGTGCCCCAGTCGCAGATGATCCCGCCCGAGTAATCCCAGATCCAACGGAAGTTGAAGTGGACCCGGTCCTTCGTGTAGGGCGCGTAAGGGGCAGGGCCGAGCCACATCTCCCAGTCGAGGTCGGGCGGCACGGGTTGCGGGGTGGGGTCGCCGGGGCCGGTGGGCTGCTTGGGTAGGATGACCTCGATGCGTTCGAGTTTGCCGATCCGGCCGTTCCGCACCAGTTCTGCCATTCGGTGGTAAACGGGTATCGAGCGATCCTCGGTGCTCGTTTGAAAAACGCGCCGGTGCTTGCGCACAGTGGCCATCAGCAGTTTGCCTTCGTCAATGGTGAGCGTGGGCTTTTCGCACTGGACATCTTTGCCGGCGCGCAACGCCAGCACGCTGATGAGCGTGTGCCAGTGGTCGGGCGTCGAGATCATGACCGCATCGATGTCCGGGCGCGCCAGCACTTCGCGGAAGTCTTTGGTCAGGGCGCAGTCCTGGTTCAGGTACTGTTCGTCCACGATCTGCTTGGCGCGGCGCGCGCGGGCGCGGTCCACGTCGCAGACCATCACGACGCGGGCGTCGCGGTGGTCGAGGTACCGCCGGAGGTTCCAACCGGTGCCGTGGTCGCCGGTGCCGATGAAGCCGACGGCGATCTGGTGGCTAGGCGAGTTGGCCCCGAGCAGCCGGGCCGGGACAATCTGGGGCGCCAGACAGAGGCCGGCGCTGGCTTGCAGGAACGAACGTCTCGATAGGGTTTTCATCTGGCGTCAGTCAAAGCGAACGAACGTGGGCTACTTGAGTCGGCTCAGTGGGGAGCAGCCTACGCCGGCCTGGGGATTTTGTCACGGGCGACTTGGCAATGCGTCTTGCCGGGGCGGCCCAGTTCTCTAGAGTGGCAGCGTGGACCGAGACACCTGGGCAGGGGAACCGCAGCGGTTGTTTAGCGCCGGCACCGAGAGGGTGCGGCCGCAGAGCCAGCGGCGCTGGCCGCCGCAGGCCAGCAGCGTGGATTTGCTGGATGTGCCTTACGCGCACCTGAGCACCAGCGACGGTGGGGACCTGTATGTGACCGAATTCGGGTTGGCATTTTGGGAACATCTGTTGCCGGAGAACTGGTTTGCGCCGGAGTGGTTCGAGGCCAAGCGGGAACGGTTGTTGGGAACCAGCATCGTCTACAAGGTGCCCACCCGCCGCGTGCGGGATCGGATTGTGCAGTTGGTGGTGAAGTGGTCGCGCGTGGGCGAGGACGTGCCTCTGGACACACTCACCATCAACAAGTTCATCAACGCCGAGTTCAACAGTCCCTTCGAGGAGTTCGCCTTGGTGATGGAGCTGCGGGCCGGAGTCAGCGGCCCGGCCGCCGTGCGCATCCTGACCCAGCGGCCGCTGGGGATTTATGTGCCGTCCGAGCGCCTACAACTTTGGCAGACCGGGCGGTCCGAGAGCAAGATCGCCGCGAAGATCGCCCGCGCTCCCGGCGTCGAGTTGGACATCCTCCGCCAGTACGTCCTGCTCTACGGCTGGATCAAAGGGCGCGACCTGGTCGAGGTGGCGGACGATTGGGGGCTCCGGGACGCCGAACGCGCGGAATTCCTCGACCGCGCCAACAGCCTGGTCATCCACGAACTCGAGCAGAAGGGGTACCGCGTGGTGGACATGAAGCCGGCCCACGTGATCGTGCGACCTCAGCCCGACCGCACCCTGCGCCGGGACCCCCAGGGGCATTTGGTCTACGCCCTGATCGACTACGAATTGCTCGAACGCACTCCCGACCACGAGCAGGCCGTGCGCACCCAGCATCGGCAGTACTACCTCCGGCACATGGCCCGGCGGTTCGAGAGCCCAGCCGACCAGGCTCTGCCGGCGCACCTCAAGCCGGCGCAGGTGTTGGGAGTGGACTACATTTTCGGGCATGCAGAGAGCACGGGGGGATCGCTCTGGGTCGTGGGCAACGATCCCGCCCTGTTCAATTTCTTCTTGCCGGAACGCTGGCGGCGCACGCCCAAGCGCGCCCTCTCAGCCAGTCAGCAGGCCTTTCACACGCGCACCAAGGACAGCATCAACTTGGTCTGGAAAGTGTCGCGGGTGGGCGACGTGCCCGCTCTGGACGGGCCCGAGGAACTCGTGCGGGCGCAGGTCGAGCACGGGTACAACTCTCCTTTCGAGGAGTTCGCGTATGCGCTCGAATTGAGTCGGGCGGGTCTGCCCACCGTGTACCCGCGCGCCATCTACATGACCGGGCGTAAGACCGACACTCTCCGCACCGTGGCCGATCCTCGTCGCTACGCCGCCCTCGAGCAAGTGCGGACTCCCGAGGGCCGGCCCACGCTGCGGAGGAACCACGATTACATCGCCATCTGGGGCTTCTGGAACGGGCCGGACGAACTGTTGGCGGCGAAGGACGGCCAGTATTACCGGGCCGTGAACGCCGAGCAGGCTACCCGGGACCGGCTCATCACGAGGGTGATGTTGGAGGAGTTGCTCGAGTCCGTGCGCGATCGGTTAGCGCCGTTGGGCTTTGCAGATCTGAACCTGCAAGCCGATCATCTGCTGTTGTCCTTTGGGCCTGACGACGCGCTGGTCACCGACAGCGCCGGCCGTCCCGAGGTCCGGTTGTGCAACCTCGAGTTACTGCGGCGGTTGCCTCCGCCTGCGCCAGCGCCCAGCTAGCGTTGCGCTGAGTCGAAAGGAAGGCTCCGGGAGTTGACCGAATGGGGTTCATGGACTCAAGGGATCTGTGCCGAACCGTCTTCCGTGTCGCCCCCAGCCCCAGCCTTGGCTTTGATCGGTCCAAGCAATGTGACAGTGTTTTTATACTTGACATCTGACATTCTCTGGGTAACCTCGGCGGCATCTGTATGAGAACGACACGCGTCAAAGTGAAAGGCCGCATCGCCGTCTACCACTGCGTTTCCCGCATCGTTGGCGCCCAACGCCTCCTCGATGACCTCGGCAAAGAAACCTTGGTCCGGCTCCTCCGGCGCCTGGCCACCTTCTGCGGCCTGGAAGTCATCACCTACTGCATCATGTCCAATCACTTCCATGTCCTGGTCC
>VHCO01000493.1 GCA_016871715.1 Verrucomicrobiota bacterium | reverse complement strand
ACAACATCTTCGAGCGGATCGACTTCAGCCTCGATCAGGATACCGACCTGGACCGGCCTCGTTTGACCGTTCACTTGCGCAACAACCTGTTCTGGCGCGGGCGGTTGAATGTGGCCGATTACACTGGTACCGGCAGTTGGACGGTGAAAGACAACCTCTTTGACCACGTGACGCTGACCGGTGAGGCGGTGCCCAACTCGCACAACGGCTACGTGGCGACAGCGATTCTGACTGGTTCGAGTGGTGGCGACGTGACGGTGCCCAGCCCGGCGGACTACATTTCCGGGACGCAGGGCGACTACTACTACCCGACCAGTGGAGGCCGACTGAGCCTGTTAATCAACGCCGGCAGCCAGACTGCCGCCCAGGCGGGCCTGTACCATTACACGGTGAAGAGCACGAATGAGAAAGACGGGATCGAGTCGCCTCCGACGGTGGACATCGGATTCCATTACGTGGCGTGTGCGAGCGGTGTTCCGGTCGATACGGACGGGGATACGCTGCCGGATTATGTCGAGGACATAGACGGAAATGGAGAGGTATCGGGCGAGAAGTTCTCTTATCTGAGCGTGGATACTGACAGCAATGGGATCGGAGATTTGCAGGAGTACGAGGTCTCGTTCAACGTGCTCGTGAACAGCCGCTTCAAAGATGCGGGCAATACGCTAACGGGCGCCATCTACGGCCCGGAACAGAACTCCCAGTTCGAACCGACCGTAGCCGTGCTCGGCGATAAGGTCGTCGTTGCCTACGTCGACTCCAACAAGGGAGTCTACGGTCTCGGGTCCTACTCGCCGCCCGAACACACGCCTGGGCTGCCCCATCCGCCGCGGCGACTGGGGTACGCGGTCTCTTTCAACGGTGGGGTCAGTTTCGAAGACCGGGACGAACCGCCGGCAGCTCCCTACGGCGATGCTGGCGATCCGGCCTTCGCGGTTGATCGGGCCAGCGGGGTCGTTTACCTGGCTGGCACCTCGCCTCGGAGTGCGGCCGGCCACCGCGGAATCCCGCTCTGGAAATCCACGGATGGGGGTGTGACTTTTGGGATGCCGGTGACGGTGCGCGGCGAGATCAACCAGACCGATAAACCGTGGCTGGCGGTGGATGACTGGCCGGGGACGGGCTGCCACGACCTGTACCTGGGGTTCGTCCAAATCTACCAGCCGGGGCCGCCCCCGGTGCTCCCGCGAGTCGTCCTCGCGATCTCAACGGACGGGGCGGGCGCGAATTGGGATGGGCCGCTGATTCAGCTTTCGGCAAACGGGCAAGAGGGCGATTTCCCGATCATCGTTGTCGGGCGCGACCATGTGCTGCATGCGGTGTGGATCGAAAAAGACCCCGATGGGTGGCGTCGCCTCAAGACGCGGCGGATCACTGGCCGGGGTAACGATCTCCCCGGGCCGATCCGCAACGTTCTGCAGAGTGCCTCGCCGGATCGCTTCCTCGCCGGGGAAGCGAAACTACTCCTCACCCGCGCGAGTGGCGGCGATGAATTCACCGCGGGATGCTGGCCGGTGGTGGCGGTGAATCCGGATCCGGCGAAGGCTCAACACCTGTACGTCGCTTACCCGGACCGGGGCAGCGGTACGGACAAAGCCGACATCTACTTCGTCAGGTCCCTCGACGGTGGGGACGCCTGGACGGTTCCGATCCGAGTGAACAATGACCCGACTTCCAACGACCAGTGGATGCCGGTGCTGACGGTCAAGCCTGACGGCAGCAAGCTCTTCATGGCCTGGTATGACCGTCGGTTGGACACCGCAGACAATTCGCTGATCGACGTGTTTGGGTGTTGGGGGACGGTCCAGGCCAATGGCGAGGTCGCCTTCGGACCCAATTTCCGCATCACCACGGAGAGATTTCCGCCAGTGTTCAGCGGGGCGCTCCCGGCGAATCAAGAACGAGGACGCTACGACCCGGTCTATCCGCCCGGAGGAGTGAGTCTGGCGTGGCATTACGCGGACTGGATCGAGACCTTCGACGATGACTTGGGCGCACTGGGCATATGGAGCGCCCATGTGGGTGAGTACAACGGCGCCAGCTCGGACCAGACGTACGTCTATGTGGTCTGGAGCGACAACCGACTGCCGGCGGTTGGGTTGGTGGATGGGGAAGGCTTTCCTCGACTGAATCCTAGGCAACAACCCGATATTCGGAGCGTGCGGATCACATGGCCATGAAAACGAAGCATCTCGGCATAACATGGGTGTTAGCACTGCAGGTGGCCTGGAATATCGTGGGCCAAACGGCGTTCTGGTTGAAGAATCACCCTCCCCCTGCGCGCCTGGAGCACGCGCCGGTCTTCGATGCCGATGGGCATCCACTGGAAGGCCCGGTCTATGTGGCTGAGTTGTGGGGCGGGGTCGAGCCGGACTCGCTCAGTCCAGCCGCACGGGACCTCTTTCCGCCCCCCGAGCGGGTCATCGTGCCTTTCCGCACGGGTGACCGTGCAGGTTACTTCAGCGGTGGAGACGCGATCATTCTTGGGACGGTGGCAGGGGGCGAGGCGTGGTTGCGGGTGCGGGCGTGGGATACGCGTGTGGGAGCGACCTATGAAGAAGCGGTGGCACGAGGTTTGGGCGGGTACGGGGAGTCACCCCTGTTCTTTGCGGATGGTGGCGACCCCGTTACCGCGAACCCGGAGGCGCCCGCACCGCTGTACGGCCTGCAGTCCTTCCGCTTGCTGCCAGTGATCCCCGAGCCCTCGACTTGGCTGTTGCTGGCTGTGGGCGGCGTGCTGATGAGGTGGGTGGTACGGACACGATGCCTCGGCTGACCCTCTGCCGCTCCATGGGTGAAGACGAAGCGTCGCCATGGCGAGAATCTGGCCTTGGCCGAGTAACCGGCCGCCTGGTACGGGCAGCTCAGGTAGGGCGCGCAGTCCTCTGCGCGCCGTCAACCACGGTGGACTTACGAGACCGCGGCGCGCAGAGGACTGCGCGCCCTACCTTACCGCGATGGGCAGTCCATTGCGGTGAACCATGAGTCAGATGAGCAGCTACCGGATGGGCCCCGGCCGAGCGTTTCGGCTAGGCGCACAAGCCGAAGCGGAGAGCACGTACACGCCTGTGGTGAAGCGGTGGGAGACGATCGAAGGGCGGACGGTCCTCTTCGAGCAGAT
>VHCO01000492.1 GCA_016871715.1 Verrucomicrobiota bacterium | reverse complement strand
CACCTTGTATGGCGAGTCGAGGAACGCGCTGTTCAGAATGTGCCGGCGGATCAGCGTGATGTCTGCCGTCGTCACCCCGTTGGCCGGAGGTGTGTCTGTGGTCTTACTCGGGCTCAGCGTATAGTTGCCACCCGCGTTCACAGTGAAGCTGAACCGCCCATCGGAGCCAGTCTCCGTGCTCTGGGTCGCTGCCCCAGCCAGGTTCACGTTCACGCCCTGGACGGTTCTGGCTGGGTCCGTCGAACGGATGGTCCCACTGAGCAGGACCGTGCTGGTGATCGACACCTGCCCCGCTGTCGTGGTCACGGGGACGCCGATGATCTGGGCATCCACCGCCTCGATCGGGGTCGGCGTCCCGTCGATGGTCACAGGACTGCTGCCTCCGGGCGGTCCTACCAAGGCAAACCGAATGGCGAAAACGGCGCTGTTGTCGGCCAGGCTTTTCCCGGTCCCGTCCGGATCGTCCCAGGAAACGGTCAAGGTGCCCGCGCCGGTCTGGGTCGTGCCAAAGCTCCCGGCGGCGAGCCCAGCCAACCCGTACTGCTCGGTTCCGACGAAGCCGGCTACCGCAGGATCCCAGTGCATCGAGAACTGGAATGCGCTGATCTCCAGGAAGGTGCGCACCGTCACCGCCACTGAAACTTCGGTGCCTTTGGGCCCCTGAGCCTTGCCGGCGGCGAAGTTCACCCCCGGGCCAGTCGGCCTGACAGTCAGCCTGGCGGGATTGCTGGTGACGGCACCGGATCCGTTGCTCACCATGACGGTGTAGCTGCCCGCATCGGAGGGTTGCACATTGTCCAGCGTCAGCGAAGCGTCTGTTGCCCCTGGAATTGTCACGTTGTCCTTGTCCCATTGGTAACGGAGGGGAGGCGTCCCCGTCGCCAGCACCGTAAACGTCACACTCTGGCCTTGATCAACCGTCCTGCTTTGGGGCTGATGTGAAATCGAAGGGCCAGTTGTTGGCACGGTCACGGTCAACGCCGCCAGACTGCTCGTTGCCGAACCAACGCCGTTGTTAACGACTACAAAGTACTCGCCTGCATCGGCGCTCTGCGCGTTGCTCAGGATCAGGCTTGCGCCCGTGGCGCCTGGCACCTCGGCCCCCTCTTTCTTCCACTGGTAGGTGAGTGGCGGCGCACCCTCTGCCGCGACGGTGAGTGTCGCTGTTGCCCCGACATTCACCATCTGGTTCGAGGGATGCTGGATGATCAACGGCGCGGCAAGACCTTTGACGATGGTTCCTGCCTGCCCCACCGCGATCCACATCCCGTTCCCGTTGGCCACGTCGAACAACGACTGCACCTGCCCAAAGTCCGCCTTCTGCCAACTGTGGCCATCGAGAGTGACCAGCACCGCACCCGTGCCTCCAGCACCCTCGGCACCCCCCACCATCACCAACCGCCCCTCCCCAAGCGCCATCCCCGCGAACATCGTCTGCTCGCCAGTGACAACTGCATCCCACTCTGTCAGGTCCATCGAGGCAAACAGAGCCGCATCCGAAGACCCTCGCCGGCCCCCCACCAACCACCGGCCAAAACCGTAGCCAGTGCCCGGCATGTAGGAGTCCGCACCCAAGTTCTTGACCGTCCAGTCCCGGCCGTTCTGCGACACGGCTACAGTCCCGTCATTGGCTCCGGCCACAAACCAGCCCTCGTTGAAGCTGACGTCCATGAACCACCCTGTCGTGTTGACCGTCTGCCGAGTCCACGGCGCCGCTCCGTCCGGTGAGGTCAAAATCACTCCCTGGCTTCCGACGACGACGTAAACACCGCTCCCGTATGCCGCATCCACGCAGTTGGGTGCCACGCCGGAGGGCATGGATTCCCAGTCCACCCCATTGGCTGAGGTCAACAGCGTGCCGTCGTCCCCGCACGCCACAAAACGGCTGTTGCCATAATGGACTCCCCAAAGGGTCTTCGTTGTAGGCGAAAGCGCCGGCGACCAAGCTTCTCCGTCTGGGCTGGTCAGGATCGTTCCGCGGTCGCCCACCGCAACAAATCGGCCCGCCCCAAAATCCACGTTCCAAAGCCAGGCATCGGTCCCGGCATTCAACTGCTTCCATTCGAAACCCCTCGCCAGCGCTGGCACCGACTCGAACCACGCCGTCACCGATTTATCGCCATTCATCACCAACTCTGCCGGATTCGCAGTGCCCGAAACGTCACCACTCCAACGCGCAAAGCGCCACCCGGGCTCAGGCTCAGCCGTGACTGAAACGGAAGTCCCCCAGGGGTATACCGCAGCGCTCGGATTTGCAGTGACCCGGCCCCGTCCGACGCTACCCAACCCCAGCGCAACATCTGCCACCGGTTGGCCGACCTGAACGTAAAACGAGCGACGGTCGCTCAACGGCGGCTCTCCATCGTCGAAGACCTCCACCGTAAAAAGCACCCGCTCACCAATCAAATCAGGCCCAGGAGTCCACTCGACCACACCAGTCGCGGCGTCGATTGAGGCACCTCCAGGCGAAACAAGAAGGCGCCACGTCAACATATCAGGTGGAATGTCTCGGTCGCCGGCCGCACAACCGATCCAGAATCGTCTTCCAGCGAAGGCAAGCTGGTCCGCAATACTTGAAAGCACCGGTGCTTCGTTTACCTCATGAACTTCGATCATAAACGCCGCATGTGTGCTGAGCGATGGAGCTCCGTCGTCCGTCGCGCGAACCGTTATTCTATAGCTCGCCGGTCCCTGATCTTCGCGCGGCACCCAGACAAATCGGCCGGTATTATAGTCAATCCACGCGCCCGATGGAGCATCCACAAGAGTGAATGCTAGCTTATCATATGGATGGACGATTTCATCCGCATCTTCGCATGACAATTGGAGTTCTATTGCTTGTCCCTCAAGGGCGGTCTGACCCAAAACCATCTCAAATCGCGGCGCCTGATTGCACCTGCTGGTGCGCCGCCCATCATGCATCAGCATGGGCCACGAACTCCTGGCGGGCGGCGCACTACCCTTCAATGCGACGACGCCACTTCCGACCCCAATGAATATGGAGCCGTCCACGCCAACTATCGGGGAGCTAGGCCTAAAACAAGCGTGTTAGGGGCTCTTGTTCAGAGGGCGGCCTAAAATCGAGGCGTTCGAGTTGCGCCGCCTACCTATTGTGTGTGTTCGCGAGTCAGAATGACTCACA
>VHCO01000491.1 GCA_016871715.1 Verrucomicrobiota bacterium | reverse complement strand
ACTGCGCGCCCTACCCCCGGTGACATTGAGGTAGGGCGGGCTGTCCCAGCACGCCGCCAAGCACAGCCTACGGCGACTGTCATCGTCCGGCGCGCAGCGGACTGCGCGCCCTACCCACAACAACATGCGGTAGGGCGAGGCTCCGGCCGAGCCGCTGCCAAGGGCGAAGAGGCCGGCGACGGGGACGGGGTGGCTCGGCCGGCGCCTCGCCCTACCGGTGCTCGGGTTTTCAAGCAGGCTCTCAGCACTGGCGCCGGAGTCCGCCCATGCAGACAGCGGCGAACACCAGTTCGCCGCTACGCCGCTACGCCGCTAGGCCGCCACGCCCGGTTTCAGCGTTTCCTTGGCGGGGCAGTGTCTGGTAAAGTCCGCTCCATGCAACTCCCAAGAGATCTCTCAGGATTGAACAGGCTGCTGTTGGCAGGTGCGCTGGCGTGGGCAGCCCAGGCGGCCACAGCAGAGCAGCGGACCATCGCGCGGGAGCACCTGCGCGACAAGATCGCCGGTTACTGGATTGGACAACTGGTAGGCAATTACCTCGGCTTTCCCTTCGAAAACGTCTATCAGGACGAACCGTGCCCAGTATTGGTCGATCGCTACTACGACGCGCGTGATGCAGGCCAGGTGAAGCTCAACGACCAGGATCTGCGCGGGTACACCCACATCTTCGCGGCGGCCTTCGAGGGGGCGTGGTCGGACGACGACACGGACATCGAGTTTGTGACGTTGCATGCGGTGGAACAATACGGATTGGACTTGACCTATCCGCAAATCACCGAGCTGTGGAAGCGGCACATCAACCGGAAGATCTGGGTGGCCAACCGCACGGCGCGCGACCTCATGAACCGGGGCCTCGTGCCGCCCGCCACCGGCGCCAAGGCGAACAACCCGAACTGGTTCCAGATCGATCCGCAACTGGTGAACGAGATTTGGAGCGCGTTCTATCCGGGCATGACCCAGCGTGCGGTCGACCGCGCCGAATGGGGCGCGCGCATCACCAACGACGACTGGGGCACCCATCCCACCCGCGCCTATGCGGCGATGTACAGCGCCGCCTTTTTCGAGTCGGATGTCCACAAACTGGTGGCGTTGGCCCAGCGTTACGTGCCGGCGACGAGCCCGTTTGCCGAGGGGATGCGGGACGTGGTAGCCTGGCGCCAACAGCATGCCGATTGGCGAGACACGCGCCGCCTGATTCACCAGAAGTACTGGCACTACAGAAAGGACGGGTACGAAGCGCCCGTCTCGATCGTCTCGTCGCTGATCAACGGGTTGTGCGGTATCATGGCCGTGCTGTATGGGGAAGGCGATTTCGTACGGACCGCCGGGATCGCCGTGTCCGCCGGTTACGACTGCGACAACCAAGCGGCGACGTGCGCGGGGTTGATCGGCGTGTTGCGCGGGGCCAGCGCCATCCCGGATCGTTTGACCAAGGAACTGCCGCACCGGACCAAATGGCGTGAGCCGTTCAACAATCGCTATGTGAACTTCAGCCGGGACGGCCTGCCGGTGTGCACGCCCATCAGCGAGATTGTGGATCGGATTCTCGCCATTGCCGAAGGCGCGATCGTCGCACACGGCGGTGAGCGAACCACCCTCGAGGGCAAGCCGGCTTTCCTCGTCCAGTGCGATTTTACCCACTGATCGCGCTGGGTTGGGCGCTGGGGCCGGGCGCAGTGGCGTTTGGGTCAGCACCGTCCAACCCAGCCGGGCCTGAAACGGCTGGGCCGGCGAACTCCGTCAGTCTCAGCCCGGCGGAGATTCGATGGCGGCGACCGTCGGTTGCGGCGGTCCGGGTCGCTGAAGGTCCGGTGGTGGACGGGCGCCTGGACGATGCGGTGTGGGACTTGGCGCCGGTAGGGGGACCGCTGCATGAGGCCTACCAACAGCCCGGCCAGCTCATGAGCGAGCGGACCGAGTTCCGGGTGCTCTACGACGAGAAGAACCTCTACCTCGGCATCTGGTGCTTCGACACTGAGCCGGAGCGTATTATCGCGCGGGAGATGGAGCACGATGGGAACATCACGGACGACTATTGTTACGTGCTGCTGGACACATTCCTGGATCGACGCAACGGTTACTTGTTCACGGTCGAACCGCTGGGCGCGCGCTCGGAGTCTTTAATCACAGCCAATACAGTCGTGAATCGCGACTGGGACGGTCTGTGGTGGGCGCGCACCAGTCGAGATGCGGAAGGGTGGAAGGTGGAGATGGCGATCCCGTTCAAGACGCTGAGTTTCAACCCGGCCAACACGACCTGGGGCTTGAATGTGGAACGGCAGATCCGCCGCAAGTTCGAGATCGGCCGCTGGGCATCGCCCCGGCGCGAGGTCAGCGGGTACATGCCTTCGGCGGCTGGCACGTTGACGGGACTCGAGGGTCTCAAGCAGGGACTGGGCTTGGAATTCTCGCCTTACCTCAAGGGGCGTTACGGGGGGGACCCTGACCGTGAGGCGGCCAGTGGCGACCTCGGCGGCGAAGTGCGCTATCGCCTCACGCCGTATCTGTCGAGCACGTTGAGCTACAACACGGACTTTGCCGAGACGGAAGCGGACCTGCGCCAGATCAACTTCACTCGCTTCCCGTTATTCTTCCCGGAGAAGCGGGCGTTCTTCCTCGAGGACAGCGGCATCTTCGAGTATGGCGGGTTGAGCGGCAGCCGACTCGGGCGAGCGCTGGTTCCCTATTTCAGCCGGCGGATTGGATTGGCGGAGGACGGTGCGCCGGTGCCGATTTTGGTGGCGGGGAAGCTTGCGGGGCGGGTGGGCAACTACAATCTGGGCCTGCTGGATGCGGTCTTGGACGAGCAACCGGGCCTGGAGCAGCGCAACGTCTTCGTGGGGCGCCTCTCGCGCAATGTGCTCGAGCAATCGTCGATCGGTGCGCTGGCGACCGTGGGCGATCCCAATGCCGAAGCGAACAACGTCATGGCCGGGCCGGACTTCAATTTCCGAACCAGCCAGTTTCTGGGCCGACGCACCCTGCAAGGCCACCTGTTCGCGCTGGGCTCCTGGAGCGAGCCAAGGGCTGTAGAGGCCGGTTACGCCTACGGCCTGAACCTGCGGTATCCGAACGATCCCTGGGAGGTCCAGGTCGAGTACATGGAGATTGACGAAGGCTTTCACCCGGCGCTGGGTTATGTGC
>VHCO01000490.1 GCA_016871715.1 Verrucomicrobiota bacterium | reverse complement strand
GCCGCCAAACCCAAGCCTAGATGACCCTGAGGACAGGGGGGGCTTCTTCAGCAAAATCAACAATACGGGATTGACCCCATTGCCTCCCCATCTGCTGGTGCGGACACCGGAGCCCAACCTGAGCGAGGCAATGCGAGAGGCCACGGCGCTGCTTGTGCGGATAGCCGCCTGTGGCGAAGTGTTGTCCAAGCCGGCCTCATTGGACTAGCCTCTTGCCCGTGAGCACGCCGCTGGAGTTTTTGAAGATCTTTGCCGGCCAACTGCAGCAGGCGGAGATTCCGTTCGCCATCACCTCGGGGATGGCGTGCGTGCATTACGGCTTGCAGCAGATCACCAAGGACTCGGATTGGATCATTCCGGCCGAGGACCTGGGCCGGCTGCGAGAATTGTTCACGCGGCTGGAAGGCGACCTTCCGCCGTGGCGGATTTCCTATCGGCAGATTTGCGGCGCGCCGCTCGAAGCGGAGTTCATGGCGCACGGTTGGACCAGTCACTTGTCCGTCTGGGACAGCGCCGGATCAGTGGAACACAAGGTGGACATCTTCAGCAAACCGCCCCGCGTGCGAAGCGAGGAGCTGCAGATGGACGCGGAGGGGTGGGCGTCCCGGCACATCGTTGCCCAGATGAAGCGCACGGATCGTGACAAAGACTGGCCGATCGTGCACGGTCTTGGGCAACAATTGTCGGAACACCAGCGACCCGAAGGCTTGCTCCACCTCGCCGAATTGAATGCCCTGCTTGCCGCTTGGAAAGCCGCCACCCAGCAAGAACGCGAGCAGATGACAGCGCGGCGACCTCTGTTACGCATGTTGGCCGATCGGTCAGAGATCGACCCGCTCTACTTCGAGCGACGAATCTTACTGGAACGCCTGATCTGGGAGCGGGTCAACGAGCAGCGTCACACGCGCTACACGCGGCCCTGGCGGCGATTCTATCGCAGTTGGCGACAGGAGCTAGATTGGGAGTGGCCCAGTAGCGAGGCATTCACCGCCCAACATCAGCGGTTGCTGGGGGCGGCACGAGGGTATGGCTTACCACCCGACCCGCTCGCCGACACCCCGAAGGAGGCGCTCGTAGAAACGGCTGTTGCGGCAGTCTGCCAGGTGGCCGCGGCGGCAAAACAGGAGGTTGCAGAAGTACTCCCACCGGTGTATGAGCTTCTACCATGAAGATACGCATCGTGCCTCCCGAACCGGAGATTGAGTACTCGGAGGATTACTACGAATGGATGGCGCGGGCCATGGGCGAGGAAAAGGCGGCTTGGGCGCGCCTGCCGCGGGAGGAACGAGAAAAGGAGCTGACCTGGTACCATGAGAACTTCAATACGCCCGACGACCTGGCAGTCTGGCCCCCGGAACTGGACGGCGGTAAGTATAATCCGTAAGGCAACCGAGACCTTCGCCGCGGGCGGCGCCCGGGCAGGAGCCTCCTCCCAGAGTCCACAGCGACCCGAATCCTTAGCGAGGTGATCGAGGTCTGCTATTGCGGGTGAAAACCGGCAGTCCCCTTGCGGGGCGCGGGTCGTCAGACCCGCTTGACGGACGTCCGCGCTCCGCCTGGCTACCGGTGCGGGCAACCATGCGGTCGTCCACCCGGGCGTGGCCCGATCGACTTCCTGGTTCGGCAGCCAGCTTTCGGGGAGCCGCAGTTTGCACAGTTCAAGAACCGCGCCCAAGCGCTCACAGCGGCGCTGGGCCCGTACCGCCGGTTTTCTAACCGGCAACGGCTGCTGCCTCACCAGCCGACGGGAAGGTCCGCTGAGGACAGCGGACGCTACAGGCGTCAGCCGTCCGCCAAGCCGGCGCTACGGACCGGCGGCTGATACCTCCACTCGCATTCATCTGCGTCGCCGCGCCCAGTACAGCGCCAGGCCGCCCAAGACCAGCAAGACCCACGTGGCCGCCTCGGGGACCGGACCGAATCCGTAAATGTCGAACCTGTAGTGTTCACCTGCAGGGAAGGTAAACTTGAGTTCGACCTCCTGCCCGGCAAAGGGCGAGACATCGATCGCCCGATCGATCCAGCCGGAGCGATACCTCCACAAGTGCACCTCCTGCTGGACCCCATCCACAAAGACCTGGGTGTCTTCTCCGTCGAAGGGAGGAACGGTGAAGAGCCACGGGATTTGGTAGAACCGTAAGACGATTGCCTCGAGCGGCACGGTGCCCACCTGAGAGAGCGAAAAGGCCTCACGCGCCTTAATCGGGTTTATCATATCCCCGACCGCGACCTTATACTCACCGAAAATGGATGGTTGAGTGACCGGCATCAGTGACAGCGTGCTCCCCCCTGATCTGACCCCGGCCAGCCCGTGGTAGGGCGGCCCGCGCAGTTCGTCCGACTCGACTCTCCAGCCGCGAAACGCTTCCTCCAGCGGCGCGTACAGAGCTGTTCCGCCAATGTCCGGCATGAACATCCGCGCGTTCGACAGGTCCGGGTCGTTAAACCCCAGGTTGATGAACTCGCCAGCCTGACAGTGCGCGGCTACACAAGCCAGGCCGAGGTAACAACGCGTCTTCATGGCGAGACGGTGAAGGTTACAGAAGCAGCGCGGCTCAGGTTGTAAAACGAGCCTGCGCCGGTCGGAGTGAGCTTGACGGCCCGGACCGCGTACACGTACGTCTGCCCGCCCGGCGCACAGTCCTCATACCAGGTGGTGGCGATGTGACTGGGGAAGAGCCGGCCGTTCTGGATCGCTCCTTCGAGAGTCGTGCCCCGATAAACGTAGTAGCCTTCGACCGGTTCGGGCGCGGCAGGCCAGGACAAATAGACCCACCGCCCATTCCCGTCACAAGGCGCTGTGCCGCCACTGGCACTGGGCGTGCCTGGCGGTGCAACGACGAAGCCGGTCAGTGTTGGATCGCCCAGGATGAACAGCGTCCGGCACGATTGCCTGGCGTTGTGCCGGATGGTGTCCTGGAGCGCCGTGCCGAGGTGGTAACCCACAGCCACATAAGGTTCCTTGACGGGATCGGGGGCCTCGAGGAACTCCGTTACCAACTCGAGCGGCAAGATCACACGGTGCGGTCCGTGGCGGGCCACGGCGCCTCCGGGCAGGATTTCGATGCGCTCCTGGGTCGGACGCCATTGCCCATCGGCAAGGTAGTGCATCCCCGTGGCCAGCTCGATGAGAGCGTCGCTCTGGCGAG
>VHCO01000489.1 GCA_016871715.1 Verrucomicrobiota bacterium | reverse complement strand
CCCAGCAACTGGATGAACTTGACGCCCTGAAGTCTCCGGTCCTACCACAGTGGAACTATACACTTCTTCCGAGAGAGAATCGGAATTAATTTTTGCACAGGTGCTTAGGGCGCGCAGAGGACTGCGCGCCCTAACGCCAGACTGTCGTCTATACCAAGGTCTCATCAGGACGATAGTCCCTTGACCTCCCAACCCCGGCGATAAGGCCGGCGCACGTACTGGTTGGCTTCGGCGACGTTGGAGAATTTCACGGCGCGGACATCCCACTCGAGGGTGGTTTTGGGGAAGTGGGTGGCGACGCCGCCCAGGAGCACGCTTTCGGTCAGTGGCCCGGAGTAATCGAAGCTGGCGGAGGCTTGGCCTTGGCCGCGACAGGCGTTGACCCACTGGCGCCAATGATCGTCGCTGGGCTGGCGGGGGACGGGGTAGGTTTCGAATTGTTTTTCCGGGAGCAGTTGCGGCGGGCCGATATGGGGCAGGAGCAGGACGCCTTTGGTGCCAATGAAGATCGAGCCCTGGTCGGGGGCGGAGAGTTCGCCGAGCAAGGCCAGGATGTCCTTGGCCGGCCGCTCGTCGCCGTCGTACCAGGTGACCTTGACGGTGTTGCCCTCGGTGTAGGGTGTGCCGGGGAAGACGTAGTGGATGATGGCGTTAACGGACCAGTTCCAACGGTTGGGCGCAGGCCCTTCGGAGCGGACGGAGAGGGGGGCGGTGAGGGCGAGGGCTTTGAAGACGGGATCGTAAATGTGGCAGCCCATGTCGCCGAAGGTGCCCGTGCCGAAGTCGAGCCGTTTGCGCCAGTTACCCGGGTGGTAGTAGCCGCCGCCGATGAAGGGCCGCTCCGCGGCTACGCCGAGCCAGAGGTCCCAGTTGAAGCCGGCCGGGATCGGGTCCGAGCGGTCGGGGAGCGGGCTGGCGTCGCCCCACTTTTTGCCGCTCCAGGTGTGGACCTCTTTGACCTTGCCGATGGCGAGGTCTTGGATGAGGCGGACGGCGGTGCGGTATTCGGAGGCGGAATGGATCTGGATGCCCATCTGGGTGACGAGCCGTTTTTCGCGGGCAACCAGGGTGAGCTGGCGGGTCTCGTAGATGTCGTGGGTGAGGGGTTTTTCGCCGTAGACATGTTTGCCCAGTTGCAGGGCGGACATGCCGATGGGGCCGTGCATGTGGTCGGGGGTCGAGACATTGACCGTGTCGATGGCCTTCTCCTTTTCGAGCAGGGTGCGCCAGTCCTGGTAGATCTTGGCTTCGGGGAAGCGCTTTTTCAGTTCGGCGGTGCGGTTGAGGTCGACTTCGGCGACGGCCAGGAGGCGGACGCCCGGTTGGCGGGTAATGGCCTCGAGATCGGCGGCGGCCATGCCACTGGCGCCGAAGCTGGCGTGGCCGAGGAGGGTGTTGGGCGCGGCGGAGAGCAGGTTTCTGGTGTAGGAGGGGGCGGCCAAGGTGGCGGTGGCGGCTGTCAGGCCCTTGAGGAACGAGCGGCGAGTGAGGCGTAGATTGGATTTCATGGCGGGTGTTGTAAGCCGGTTAGGGCGGCGGGGCAATGGCGAAGTGTGTGCTGGCAAACGCACATTGTCGGGTCGGGGAGGGCCGACTTAGATTGACAGGCGCAGTCTGAGAGCATATTAAGCGGGTAAACCGAACCGATAATTGATAAAGTCCGATATGAAGACACTCCCTCCTCGCGGCGGACCGGCGGGCCGGTTGGCTTTCACTCTCATCGAGCTGTTGGTGGTAATCGCGATCATCGCGATCTTGGCGGGCATGTTGCTGCCGGCGTTGGCCAAGGCGAAGGCTAAGACGCAAGGGGTGTTGTGCATGAACAACCTGCATCAGGTGATGATCTGCTGGAAAATGTACACCGACGACCACCGGGGCGTTTTCCCGCCAAACGAAGACAATCAAAACGGAGGGTGGGTGCGAGGCTGGCTGAATTATAACAATTCCTCCGACAACACAAACATTGCCTTTTTACTGGACCCCCAATTTGCCAAACTGGGCCCTTACACGCGGAGCCCTGGCATCTACAAATGCCCCACCGACCGCAGCCGCAGCGGTGGGAGAACTGGGCCGCCACGAGTGCGGAGCATTGCCATGAGTCAAGCGATTGGCCCTGACTTGCAGGGGACCAAGAATCCGCCTCGCGGGCAATGGCTGCCCAATCCGACCTACCAGGTCTTCGTCAAGGAGGCGGACATTAATGAGCCTTCGCCGAGCATGCTTTGGGTTATGATCGACGAGCATCCCGACAGCATTAACGATGGGGGCTTTGCGATCCAGATGCCCGCCACTGTGTCCGCCACACGGTGGGTGGACGTCCCGACCAAGTACCACAACAATGGGTGCGGGTTTTCGTTTGCAGACGGGCATTCGGAGGTTCACAAGTGGCTGAGACCTGCTGCCATCCCGAATGTTACGTACGTGGGGCTGTCCGGGCTCCTAAGTGTCCCGAGCAACCCCGACGTCCTCTGGGTCGCGAAGCGGACCTCCTCACGGACGGACGGCGCTCCGCTGCCGTATTAGAGTCCTTGAATCCCAAATCACGTTGTAAACAAGTCAAGTTCACCTACGCTTCTACAGAAGACGAATTGGTCTGAGGCGAAGCCTCGCTCGTTTAGATGGCTGGGATGAAAGCGGTTCCCAGGAGGGCGGATCGGGCCCGCCAACTCAGATTGACAGGCGGACTGTGCGTGGATATGAATCAGCCGATCCGATTAGATCAACGATAAAGCCTCACATGAAGACACTCGTTCCTCGCAGTGGGCCGGCAGGTCGCCTGGGTTTCACCCTGATCGAGTTGCTGGTGGTGATCGCGATTATCGCGATTTTGGCGGGCATGTTGCTCCCGGCGTTGGCCAAGTCGAAGACCAAGGCGCAGGGCATCATGTGCATGAACAACGGCAAGCAAATGATGCTGGCCTGGAGGCTTTACGCCGACGATTTCGACGGCTTGCTGGTCAAGTCTCTGGACGGCGGGCCAGAAGCGAGCAAGCGCGTCCTACTGGTCACGGGCAGTGCCAGCGACAACCCGACCAACACGGTCGACCGGAGTCCGCTGATGAAATACATGGGAAACAGTCGCCAGGTGTGGAAATGCCCGGCCGATCAGACGACTCGGATCGAGGCTGGCAGGCGACTGCCCCGGGTTCGGAGTCAG
>VHCO01000488.1 GCA_016871715.1 Verrucomicrobiota bacterium | reverse complement strand
GCTTGACGGTAGGGCGCGCAGTCCTCTGCGCGCCGCGGCTTCCCGGATCCACAGCGGCTTGTGGCGCGCAGCGGAGTGCGCGCCCTACCCGCTAGCGGTTCTCTCTCCCGCTGCCTTATCGGTGGGCCTGGCGCAATTCGCAGTCCGCTCGAGAGCGACATAGTGTCCGTGAGCGGAGTAACAGCCCCATTTAGCGTGCTGGCGGCATCAGAGCGTACTGCCCCCCGGCCGTCGTCTCGAAGGACACCACCTGCGGTTCGGGGCGCTCGACCTTAACGAGCTCTGCCCCGCGCCGCACATCGAGAGCTGCGGGCGCGCGAACCCGGCACACGCCGCCCACGGCCGATCGCAAGGTCGCGGACGTCAGTTGGCCATCGTTCCACGCCACGGCCACCTCGAACCCGCCGCGCGCGCGCAGGCCTCGCACCTGGCCCGCCTGCCATGCACCGGGGAGCGCCGGGAGCAGATGCACCTCGCCCGCATGGCTCTGGAGGAGCATCTCGGCAACGCCCGCCGCGCCGCCGAAGTTGCCATCGATTTGAAAGGGCGGATGAGCGCAGAACAGGTTGGCATAGACCCCGCCCCCGCCGTCGTACCGGAACCCCTGGGTCTCGACCACGTTGATCAAGTTGCGCAACAGCTTGAGGGCATGATCGCCGTCGTGCAGCCGCGCCCAAAAGTTGACCTTCCAGGCCATGGACCAACCGGTGCCGCCATCGCCGCGACCGATCAACGACTTCTTCGCCGCGGCGAACCACTCGGGTTGGTGGATGGTGATCTGCCGGCCCGGATGCAACGCGAACAGATGCGACACGTGACGGTGATGCGGTTCGGCCTCGCCGTACTCGCGCGCCCACTCGAGCAGGCGCCCGTCCTGGCCCACCTGCGGCCCGAGCAACCGCGCCCGCGCTTCCGCAACCCGTCGCGTGAAGTCGTCCGTTAACCCGAGCGCGTCGGCCGCGGCCAACACGTTGCTGAACAAATCCCAGATGATCTGCTGTTCCATGGCCGGGCCCATGCTCAGGCTGCCGCGCTGGCCGTCGGCGGTGAGAAAGACGTTCTCGGGCGAGTTGGCCGGCCCCGACACCAGCTTGCCCGTCTCCGGGTCTGGCACCAGCCAATCGAGATAAAACTCCGCCGACTCTTTCAAGATCGGATAGACGCGGCGCAGGTAGGCGCGGTCCCGGCCGAAGTCGTAGTGCTCCCAGAGATGCTGACTGAGCCAAGCGCCAGCCGCCGGAAACAGCCCCCAGCCGGGGTGCTCGCCCGGCGAGGTGAATCCCCACGGATTCGAGATCGTGTGGACGCACCAACCGCGCGCGCCATAGTGCACCTGAGCGGTCTTGCGGCCCGGAACCTGCAAGGCCTCGATCAGCTCGACAAACGGCAGGTGGCACTCGGCCAGGTTCCCCACCTCGGCCGGCCAATAGTTCATCTGGTCGTTGATGTTGTGGTGGTAATCGCAGTTCCAGGGCGTCTGAATGCCGTCGGCCCACACCCCCTGCAGGTTGGCCGCCAAATCCCCCGGCCGCGAGCTGGCCATCAACAGGTAGCGGCCGTACTGGAAATAAAGCGCGATCAGCGCCGGGTCTTCTCCACCCTTTCGGAAGGCGACCAAGCGCTCGTCGGTGGGCAAACCCGCCGCGTCCGTCACCCCCAGGTCCAGGTGCACCCGCTGGAACAGCCGCCGGTGGTCCTCGAGGTGCGCGCCCTCGAGTTGGGCGTAGGTCTTGCCTCTGGCCGCCTCGAGGTGTTCGACCACCGCGCGCTCCGGATCGCCGCCGCGATAGGCGGGCGGTTCCAGGCGGTAATCGGTCGCCGCCGCCAACAACAACACCGCTTCGTCGGCCCCCTCGACCCGCAGCGTGTCGCCGATCTGGGTCTTGCCGCCGCGCACCCGCGCCTCGAGCTGGGCGCAGAACTTCATCCCCTCGAACGCTTGGCCGTTGAACATCTGCCCGCTCATCCGGAGAGCCGTGGACCCGACCGACCGAGTGGTGGCATGCTCGGGCCGCGTCAGTCGCGCCATAAACGTCAGGTGTCCGGGTTGGTCGCACGCCAGGTGCACCACGATCGCCCGGTCCGGGCGACTGGCGAAGACGGTGCGGGTGAAGGTTGCCGCGCCGATTCGAAACCGGGTGCGGGCCAAACCCGTTTCGAGGTCCAACTCGCGCCGATAACCGCTCAACGCGTTGGTGTCCATGCCCTCGAACTCCAGGTGCAGATCCCCGAGGGTCTGGTAGCAACCGAAAGGCACCTTGGCGCCCTGGCCATGACCGGAGCCGGCGCCTTGGCAGACCAGTTTCTGGACCCCGAGCCGGTCCGCATCCCGCTGCTGGCCCGCCCACAGCAACCGTCGGATCTCGGGCAACGCCTCGAGAGCTGCCGGGTTATCCGCCTTTTGCGGACCGCCCGACCACAACGAATCCTCGTTGAGTTGCAGGCGCTCGGAAACCACACCGCCAAAGACCATGGCCCCCAACCGCCCGTTGCCCACGGGCAATGCCTCGGTCCATTTCAGCGCCGGTTGCCGGTACCACAGCTCCAGGGCCGCCTCGGCCCCGTGAGCGGCGCCGGGGGCGAGCCACGCCTCCGCGCCGCCCGCCCAAAGGAGCAGGCCGCACAGCGTGGAAACAGAGGCGCCCGCCAGGCGCCGACCGCGGTTGTAACAAAACCCATCGCTAACTGGATTAGGCGAAAGCATGCCGTTGGTGTAACCCAAACCGCCTGCCATCGACAACACCGTTTCCAGAGCGGCCAGTCCTGAAACGGCGTGATGGCGCGAGGCCTGTCCGAGGCTCGGGCCATGCGCGAAGCGACCTACCTGCGGAGTCGGAAGAAGCCCTTGGCTTCGGCCAGGTCGAGGGTGACGCTGTTGGCTTCCACGCCGGGGACGGGTATCCAGGCCGGGGAATCGAGTCGCGGCGTCTGTTCGAGGCTGTAGCCGGTAAAGGCCGTGTTCCAGAACAGACGCGCTTGCTTCGCCGATAATTCCACCCGGAGCCGTGGACGGGGTTCTTCACCGGCGGCGATCTCGGTATCGGGGTCGGGCTGTAGGGCGTAACCTGACAAGCGGACGACTGTATAGCCACCTGCAGGACGGGGTTGGGCCAGACCTAGGTAGGCTACACGTAGCCAGCCCAGATGCCAGCCGTGGG
>VHCO01000487.1 GCA_016871715.1 Verrucomicrobiota bacterium | reverse complement strand
CAGCCCCTGACCCTGCCACTGGCGCTGATAGAGGTCCAGAATCTGTCCGGCTTTGCGCGCGAAATCCGGATCGCGGGGAAAGATCCAACAGCGGTGCTGCCAAGGACGAATCGCCTCCTCATGGAGCTTGGAATGGGCTGATTCTAGGCACATAGCGAGCATCGTGCAAAGCGGCGCCATACCGCAAGAATAATACGTTAGTGTATTAATGAAATGCACCACTAAGCGACGAGTTTTTGATGGTTGACAGGTGGCCCCAAGCCCAACCCTAAGTCCTAAGTCGTTCGAGTGTCGTCCTCTAGGTCGGCTCCGAGGGAGGATTCGCGCACCAGACCGAGTCACCGAGTCACCGAGTCACAATCACAGTCACAGTCACAAGGTCCCGCTTCTTGACGCCCCTCCTCCTCCCCTCCCTCTCCCACTCCCCTCCCACGCTCGACACGGCAAAGCACCCGTCATAAGGTCCGATCCCAACGTGGTCGACGAACGACAGTCTCCGCACTCGCACTCGCGCTCGCAACCGCAACCGCACCCGCGCGACCGGCGAGGTCTGGGCCGGCCCATGGACCCAACGGGAGGACCGGCCGAAGTCGAGGTGAGGTTGGACCGGTGGCTTTGGGCCGTGCGCGTGTTCAAGACGCGGTCACTGGCGATCGCCGCTTGCGACGCCGGGCATGTGAAGATCGGGGGGAATCGCGCGAAACCAGCCCGGTCAGTTCATGTGGGCGAGGTGGTCACGGTGCAGTTGGGGCCACTGACACGCACGCTGAAGGTGGTGGGCCTACTCGGGGCTCGAGTCGGGGCCAAGGTCGTGCCGCAGTTCATGGAAGATCTCACCCCGCCCGAAGAGTTGGCCAAGCCGCGCGAACCGCGCGTCGAGCCCCTGTTCCACCGGCCGCGCGGTAGCGGCCGGCCCACGAAGCGCGACCGCCGGCTGCTTGATCGCCTCGGGCTGTAGGGCTCGGCTCGGCCGTAATCGACATGGGCTGCATGTCGGCGGCAGGGCGCACGATCCTCTACGAGTTGTGTCCTAGCAGGTCCACAATCAGTTGCCGCGCTGAGGACTGCGCGCCCAACGGACAGGCCGTCACCGCGCCAGAGGTCTCATCCGTGATGTCTGACCGCGGCTAGTCGTCAACGCGTGCGGGGATCGCGGATGAAGTCGGTGTGGCCGTCCAGGGCCAAGCGGTTGCGCCCGCCGCGATGGATTGCCCGGCCACGGATTCCTTCCGGCAGGGCGCTGGCAGTGCTGGGGAAGTAGACGTCCACCACGAACTCGATGTCGGCCAGGCCGTTGGGGATGCCGACGATGGGGTGGTTGGCCTGTTGCAGATCGGTCAAGGCCTGTTCCGGCGATTTACCCCAGAAATTGTCCAACGGCACCTCCGCGTCCGCACGGTCGAATCGCCACATCCAATAGGTCGCTACCGCCGTGCTTCGTGCCGCCTCGGGTGGCTCGGTGCGAAACTGCTGGCGGCTTTGCTCGAGCGCAAACAACGGCGACCGAGCCAAGGAAGGGCACACCCAAATGGCATGTTCGCCCATCTGCCGATCCAACACGACGGCCGCCCAACCCGAGCGCGGGTCCGATCGGGGCCACGTGTCCCAGGGCTTGTAGCCGCCCGGCAGCGAGCTTTTCAGATCGCGTCGGTCCGGGAAGCGGTGTTCATGGTCCCCCAAGTAGAGCTGCCAGGCCAACCCTAACTGCCGCAGGTTAACCGCACAGGCCAGTTGTTGCGCCCGGGCCTTGCCCCGGCCCAGCGCCGGCAAGAGCAGGGAAGCCAGAATGCCCACGACCGCCAACGCCACCAGCAGCTCGATCAAGCTGAAAGCGCCGACTAGTGTGCCCATCCCTTGGTGGCAGCGGGTGCAAAGGGGCCCCACGGTGGAGGGCGCACCGAGAATCGTCGCTGGAGCCAGCCGCCTACGGGGCAGACGGGTGCAGCGCGGCGCTAGGGCCAGCTCCGATGGCCTCGTTTCTGCGCACGTTGGCGCCTCTCCCCTGAAGCTGGGCCTCGTCCCAGTAGCCGACCCGCTCGTCGAGTGGGCGGGGCGGGTACGGATCGATGCCGTCTGGCGACACGTACCAGTAGACGGTGCAGGCATAGAGCGTGGGGCGTTGGTTCGAGAGATACTTCTCGAGGTACGCCGCGAAAGAGCGTTGAAACGGAACATTGTCCGACACGTGCCAGCGGTTGATCGACACATGGCCTCGGTTGTCCATCGCGAGGGTTTGGCTGTGGTACGCATTCTGGAAGAGCGTGGCGTCGCCCCACGCATAGCCGAAGTAATCTTCCGAGCCAGTCCCGAACGTCGAGGGAAACCGCTCGCCATCGACGTGGAACTTCTCGTCACCCTCACCCCACCAACCGCCGCGCGGGTTCCAGACGTGCAACAAGACGCCCACATACCGCCCGGTTCCTTCGGTGCGGAGCAGAGTCCAATCGATGGCCCGCTCCGGTTCTTTGGGCAGCAGCGCATCCCGATGCCACTTGGCATGGAACCGGCCCATCCGAGTCAAATCCCCTCGGATCGGGGCGGTCACCCACTCGAAGTGCAGCCGGCGGTCCACACGCCCCTGGTTCACCAAGCGCAGGTCATACTTCCGTGTAAAGGGCATGTACCAGTGGCAATACCACCAACCATCCTCGGTCAGGCCGCTCGGCAACGACCGGTAGGGGTTCGCCCCAGCGGCGGTGCCGAAGAAATCCCCCAAGGGCGCCCACACACTCGGGGCTTCTTCTTCGTCCCACCGGATTTGGAGGGTCAACTCGCGCAGGAGTTGGCGGTCGGTCGGGCCGACCGGCGGATCGAACTTCAGGCGCAAGGTCCTGAGGGCGGCGGGGCCCGTCGTGCGTTGGATGACGCACTCCGCCCCCGCATGAATCACGAGGTCCCGCTGCTCGACCTGTTCGCCAGGCGTGGGGGGCAGAAACGGCCCAGACACCTCGAGGCGCCGATTGGCCGCCTCGAGTGCCGCTCGCTCGGCCGCCTCGAGTGTCTGCCGGAAGGTCGGCAACCGCACCCGCGGCGGGAAGGTCGAGTAAACCCATTGGTAGTACTGGCCCCAGCCAGGATCGGCCACAATCCTGCACGACTTCTGATAAGGGATCGGGGTGTAGTTGTTCCAGCCGGATGCCACGGTGTGGACCAAGGCCGGCTGCGTGAAGGGCTCAGCGGT
>VHCO01000486.1 GCA_016871715.1 Verrucomicrobiota bacterium | reverse complement strand
CTTTGCCTAGCCAACTTTCGAAGTATTTGCTGGCCTCGATCTGCGCCAGGGCAGACTCGGCTGTTCCCAATTTGAACTCGAGCAGGCAAACGCGATGGGGCGCCTCGAGGATGGCATCCACCCGCCCTTTGTCGGTTGGGACTTCACTCCGGACGCAGGCCCCCATCAACGACATCGTCAGGTGAAAGAGCGAATGGTAGTAGGCCTCCGATGGCTGGTGGAGAACCCGCGGAATCGAGGCATAAAGCGCACGCAGACCGACCGCGAAGCGATCGACATCGCCGGCTGCCAGCGCCGCTGCCAGGTCCCGCGCCAACACCCTTGGCTCGCCGTTGCTCAAGTTCAGGAACTCGACCAACAAGGTGTTGTACCAAGCGGTTCGGACCTCGTGGTTGGGATATCCCAAGGTGAATTGCGGTTCCCGCTCGACCAAGGTCTTCTCGAGCACGGTCAGGTAGCCCGTCTGCCAAAGCAGCGCGGGCAACTCGATCCGCTCGACGTCGAACGCCTCGAGTAAGGCGCTGTCGGCCCGAACAGACTCGAAGTCCTCAGGCGGGGTCTGCCGCTCCTGCAGGAGACGCACGAGCATGGTGGGTGTGCCTGTGCTCATCCAGTACGGGGCCAGTTCCTGCCGTTGCAGCACGCTCAAGATGGACCAGGGATTGAAAACGCGCCGGCCATGGCCCCACCAATAACCGTTGTACCAACGATCCAGCTCCGCCAACGTGGCAGCCTCATCCAGTCCCCAGTTCCGAGCTAAACCAGACAGATAACCGCCGAAGCACTGCCCGAGATCCTCGCGGACGTACCCGCACGCTTCGGCTGCCGCTGGGTCCAAGGTCAGATCCCAGAGCTAGTTCAGTCCCGAGAAGACGGACACCTTGCCGAACTTCGATACGCCCGTCAGGAAGACCAATTCCAAGTACGGGTCGGATGCCATCAGCACGCCGTAGAAACTGCGCAACACCTCGCGCATCGCCGCGGCCCTGACCGGGTCCGCCAGGCAATCCAGCATCGGCTTGTCGTATTCATCGATCAAGACGACAACCCGACCCGCGCCCGACGCCAGCCGCAGCAACTCCTGGAAACGATCGACCAGACCAACCTTCGTCAGCGTCAGGCCTAACTCCCCGGCTGCGTCGGACAGTTTTCCTGCCAAGCTCTCCTCTAACGCTGCGCCGTCGCGCGTCCCAGTTACGGACATGTCCAAGTGAAGGACCGGGTGTCGCTTGGACCAATCCCACCGGTCACCGATCCACAAGCCCTGGAACAACTCGCGCTCGCCATCAAACAGGTACTTGAGTGTCGAACACAGCAGCGACTTCCCAAAGCGCCGCGGCCGCGACAGGAACAGGCAACGCCCGGCCTCCGGCATCGCCGAGATATGCCTGGTCTTATCCACATAGGCATACCCCCCGCGCCGCAACAGCGCAAAGTCCTGAATGCCGATGGGCAGCTTCACGGTGCGGAGGTCAGCAAACCAAAGAAACCGCTACAGTCCAAACAGGAGACACGAGCCAACCACGCGCTGTAGACTCTAGCCTCGCGGACCGTCTCCGCTGCGCTGAGTACAGATGCGCTGGGGACAGCGCAGTCTACAACTTCCAGGTTTAGCGTCGTTTCGCGTCGTTCGCGGGCCAAGCAGACGACAGTCTAGCGGTAGGGCGCGCACTCCGCTGCGCGCCGCAAGCTGCTGTGGACACAGGAGGCCCCGGCGCGCATCGGAGTGCGCGCCCTACCGCCGGCTTGTAGTCCATCTCGGTGAGACTCGTGAATAGCTGCGTGCGCATCAAAGTGCCCTGTATGTGTCCACAGCGATTCCCCCTGATAGCTGAGAACCATTAACTGATAACTGCTGCCCTGTTACAGCGGGGGACTTATTTCGCGGATGTCGCGGGTTCTTCCGCACGATCGCCATCACGCGTTGGCCAACAACTTCTCCAGGACTTCAACCATCCGTTTCGCGGCCTGGCCATCCCATTTCTCCGGGATTCCGCCCTGCTTCCATTGCCCGGCAAAGAGCCGGTCCATGGCGGGCCGGAGCCTGGCGGGGTCGGTGCCGATCAGTTCGTTGGTCCCGACGCTGACGGTCTCTGGCCGTTCGGTGCTGTCCCGGAGCGTCAGGCACGGAACACCCAAGACGGTGGCTTCCTCGGTGATGCCGCCCGAGTCAGTGATCACGGCCTTGGCATGTTGCACCAGGTAATTGAACTCGAGGTAACCCAGCGGCTCCACTGCATGAATCGCGGGAAACGAGTCCTCCGGCGACGGAAGATTCTTGGCCGTGCGCGGGTGAACGGGAAAAACGACCGGGAGACCGCGCACCGATTCCTGGATGGTCTGCAGCCAGGCGCGCAACTTGGCAGGATCATCCACGTTGGTTGGCCGATGCAGTGTTAAGACCAGGTAACCGCTCGCAGCCAAGCCGAGCCGGTCCCAGCAAGGCGGCGGGCGCAGATGCGGCCGATGTTTCACCAACGTGTCGATCATTGTGTTCCCGACGAAGAAGATGCGCTCACTCGAGATGCCGGCGCGGCGCAGGTTATCGTTGGCCGTGACGCTCGTCGTAAAGAACCAGTTGCTGACCGCGTCCGTCACCACCCGGTTGATCTCCTCGGGCATGGTCCAGTCCCCGGACCGGATGCCGCCCTCGACATGGGCGACCGGCACACCCGCCTTGCGCGCCACAATCGAGCAAGCCAACGTCGAGTTAACGTCCCCGACCACGACGCACAGGTCCGGCCGTTGATTGGCCAGCAGGCGTTCGTATCGGACCATGATCTGCGCGGTTTGCTCGGCCTGAGCCCCGGAGCCGGCTTCGAGATTGACGTCCGGCTCGGGAATGCCGAGCTGGTCGAAGAAGGCGGCCGACATCGCGCGGTCATAGTGTTGGCCGGTGTGCACCAGGCGATAAGCAAGCGGGCTGCCGCGCCGTTGCGCCGCGGTAAGGGCATCGACGATCGGCGCGATCTTCATGAAGTTCGGCCGCGCCCCGCCGATGAGATCGAGGGTCTTCACCGGTCAGACGATGTGCCCGCTAGACACGCGAAACGACGCTAAACCACAGACCCTACCAACGGTCACCTGGCGTGTGCGCTGTCCTCAGCGCATCGGGTTCGGTCACCCGGCTGGATCCGCTGGCCCGACGCGAAGTCAGGGCGTCGCGGAGCTCCGCCCTCCAGGCGGCGGATTGC
>VHCO01000485.1 GCA_016871715.1 Verrucomicrobiota bacterium | reverse complement strand
CCCTGCGCGTGTGCCTGCTGGCGCTTAAAGTGGACCTACACCCCGAGCCTTCCTGGCCAGAACTCCAAGAGCGCTGCCAGCACGATCCCCAAATCCCTTTCCGCGCACTCGTCAAGCACCGCTCCAAATGAAAAGACCGTGTCGCCGGTCGCCCTGGGGGGTGAGCTCAGGGCCTTCGCCACGGGCGCGCTGGAGCGGGTGTCGGCGCCTCCAGCCACCCCGATTCGGGCGAGCGCCGCGCGGCGAGCACCGCGCGGTTGCTTTTGCGTCGCGCCTTGGCTAGCCTCCGGCTTTATGAATCACGTGGGCATCGGCTACGACGTGCATCGCTTGGTCGAGGGGCGCAAACTCATCTTAGGCGGAGTCGACCTGCACTATGAGAAAGGCCTCGAAGGGCACTCGGACGCCGATGTCCTCATGCACGCCGTCTGCGACGCGATCTTCGGCGCGCTGGGCGAAGGCGACATTGGCCGTTTTTTCCCCAACTCAGACCCGCGCTGGCACAACGCGCCCAGCAAGGTGTTCCTCCATGAAGCGGCGCGCCTGGTCGAGTTGCGGGGTGGCCGCATTGTGAACGTGGACGCGACCGTCGTGGCGCAAGCGCCCAAGATCGGCCCGCATGTGCCCGCCATGAAGTCCAACCTGTCCCAGGCCTTGGGCCTGAACCCCCAACGCATTGGGGTCAAGGCCACCACCAACGAGGGACTCGGCTTCCTCGGCCGTGGCGAAGGGATCGCCGCGCTGGCCGTCGCCAGCGTCGAGCTGCCGCAATGACCGGCGCCTCGTCATGGCGGCAAAAGCGGAAATCGGCTGGAAAAGCCGCGGCCCAGACGGCCAGCGGCGCGAGGTCTACGCCCACCATGTGGGTCAACGTTGGCTCTTCTACGAACGCTCGCGCCGGTTCGAGGTCTGGCAGCCGCTGCCCGATCCCCCCCTCGAGGACTGGCTCGCCCTGCTCGAGGCGGTCGAGCGCCGCGTCGCCCGCCGACTCCTGCGCCCCGACGAACCCGCCCGCATCCGGCAAGCCATGCGCGACCGGTTCCCAGACCTTGCGCCCTAGGGACCGGCACAGCCTGGCTGCGGCCCGCGAGCGGGTCGCTCCCGTTCCTCGCGCGACCGTGAGCGGCCGGGAGGCATGTTTTTGTTGGAATCGTTCCGCGGTTTTATGCCAGCGTTAGCCGCGAGGCGCAGAATCGACCATGAAAAACCAGATCTACGTCGTGGACGACGATCCCCTCGTGCGGGAGATGCTCCGCGATTTGCTCACGGCCGGCGGGCACCAGGTCACCGAATTCACCAACGCCGCCGAGTTGCGCGCCGGTCTCGACGGCCGACCGCCGGATGTGGTGGTGCTGGACTGGCAGTTGCCGGATGGCGACGGCCTCGAGTTGTTGCCCCTGGTCAAGCGTCAATGGCCGGATAGCGAAGTCATCATCGTCACCGGCTTCGGTACGTTCGACCTGGCGGTCGAGGCCACCAAACGCGGCGCCTTCCACTTCGTGAGCAAGCCCTTCGAGCCAAAAGGCTTCTTGGTCCTCATCGAGCGCGCCTGCGAACGGCGCCAGTTGGTCGCCGAAAAGGGCGCCCTGCGCCAGGCGGTGACTGCCTTAAGTGGCGGGGCATCGCCCATCTTTCAGAGCCCCGCGATGAAGGCGGTGGTCCGGACGCTCGAACGGGTCGCCCCCAGCGACGTCTCCGTGCTCATCACCGGCGAGAGCGGCACCGGCAAAGAGGTCATCGCCGACCTCCTCCACGCCACCAGTCCCCGCGTCAAGGGACCGCTGGTCAAGGTGAACTGCGCCGCGTTGCCTCGGGAGCTCATCGAGAGCGAATTGTTCGGCGCGGTCAAAGGCGCTTTCACGGGGGCCATTGCCGATCGCGAGGGCCTCTTTCGACAGGCCGAAGGCGGCACGCTGCTCCTGGACGAGATCTCCGAGATGCCCATCGATACCCAGAGCAAATTGCTGCGCGTCCTCCAAGAAAAGGAAATCCGACCCGTCGGAGGGCGATCCAGCTACAAGTCCGACGCTCGCGTCATCGCCGCCACCAACCGCCGCATCGAGGATGCCCTGCGCGAAGGCAAACTGCGCGAGGACCTCTTCTACCGCATCAGCGCGGTCACCCTCGCCTTGCCCCCGCTGCGCGACCGGCGCGAAGACATCCTGCCCATGGCCCATGCCTTCCTCCGCCGGTTCGCTGCGCAAGCCGGACGCAACCTCGAAGGCTTCACCCCGGCCGCCGCCGCCGCGCTACGGTCCTTCGACTGGCCGGGCAACGTTCGGCAGCTCCAGAATGAAGTCCAACGCGCCGTGCTGCTCTGCGACGGCGCGCGAGTGGATGTGCCGGACCTCGCGATCGGGGCTGGGACCGAAGCCGCCGAGACTGGGACCGACTTTTCCTTGCTCGAGGGCATCGAGCGCAATGCCATCGTCCAGATGCTCAAGGACACCCAAGGCAACAAACTCGAAGCCGCCAAGCGCCTGGGGATCGGACGCCAGACGCTCTACAACAAGATCAAACAGTACGGCATCGAGACCTGACCGGACCTCGGGTCTGCCGAGGCTGCGCTCTCGGCGCCGACCTTACCGCTCGAGCTGCTTGAGGAATCTGGCGGGGTCTTTGGCAAAACCTTTCTTGCAGTCCTTGCAGCAGAGCTTGATCTCCTGGCCTTTATGGACGAAGGCGTAGACCTTGCCCATGTCGCCCAGCTTCTCTCCTGACACCAGGCAGGTCTCCAACTTGTACGGCTTCACTTTCTTCCAGGCGGCGTCCACTTTCGCCACGAACTTGGCGGTCTGCTTGTCGAAGTCCTTCTTGCAGCTCTTGCAGCAGAGCATGATCTCGCGCCCCTCGTGAGTGAACACGAACGGATCGCCCATGTCCCCCAGTTTCTCGTCCGAGACCAGGCAGGTCTCCAGTGGGTAAGGCTTTACCGGGGCGCTCTTGACCTCCTTACCGGCGGCCAGGGACGCAGGCGACAACGCGGCCAGCAGGGCAGCCGCCGCAACCATGGTGATGGTAATCGATCGATTTAATTTCATAGTTCGTTTTATGTGATGTACACCACTGTAGACCAAACCCCTCAGAATTGCATTCAGACTTTCAAACTCGCCCCTACCCCAACGCTGCTCATCCTACCCCTACCCGCCACGCTACGCATCCCTACGCATCCCCCCCAACTCCCCAACCCCGACTCAGTCATCCCCAGT
>VHCO01000484.1 GCA_016871715.1 Verrucomicrobiota bacterium | reverse complement strand
GGAGGTGTTGCGGTTGCGAATACGGCACATGACGGACGGGGTGGTGTTGGGGTCGAAGGGGTTTGTAGATGAGGTGTGGTTGGCACATCGGGAGCGGTTTGGGGCCAAGCGGCAGAGCGGGGCGCGGCCAATTCGGGGTGGGGGCGCTCCGTTGTCGGGGCTGCGTGCCTTACGGGACCTACGGGTCGAGGCCATTTCGTGAGGGGGGCGGTTTCGCAGGCGCGCTGTTCCGATCGAGCCTTGTAATTGTGTTCGACGCCCCTAAGGTTGGGCGGATGGATCTTGCTGCGCGAGTGCACTCCGTTCAGCAGCGCCTGGCCCAGGCCTGTGAGCGGAGCGGGCGTGATCCGGGGGCGGTGACGTTGTTGGCGGTGACGAAAGGGCAGCCTCCGGAGGTGGTGCGCGCGGCGGTCGAGTGCGGGTTGAGCCTGTTTGGCGAAAACAAGGTGCAGGAAGCCAAAGCGAAGATTCCTCTCTGTCCGGGACGCTCGCGTTGGCACATGATTGGCCATCTGCAGACCAACAAGGCGCGCGATGCGGTGCGCTGCTTCGAGTTGATCGAGAGTGTGGACAGCCTGCATTTGGCCCAGGAGATCCAGGGTTGCGCGGAGAAGGCCGGACGGACACTGCCGGTGTTACTCGAGGTCAATGTGGCCGGCGAGTCAGCCAAGTACGGCTATCGGCCGGAGCAGTTATTGGCCGAGCTCGAGGCCCTCAATGGCCTGCGCCGGCTCGAGATTCACGGGCTGATGACCCTGGCGCCTTGGACACCGGATGCGGAGAAGGTGCGGCCGATCTTCCGCAGGTTGCGCGAGCTCAAGGAGCAGTGCGAACAGGCGCTGGGGGCGCCCCTGCCGCACCTGAGCATGGGCATGACGGGCGATTTCGAGGTCGCCATCGAGGAAGGCGCGACGTTGGTCCGGATTGGGACGGCGATCTTCGGCGAACGTCCCCCGCCCGGGAAGGTGCCGCGCCAACCCGCACCGCCGCCATCCAACGCCGGTGGCGCCGCGGATCTCGAGTCGCGCGGGCCCTAGCGCCAGTCGCACCTGACGATGAGGGGTCCAAGCCTGCCTCCGCCGCTGCTCGCTTTGCTCGAGGGTGTCTCGCGTTCCTTTTACCTCACTCTCCGCATGTTGCCGGCGCCGGTCCGGCCCCAGATCGGCCTGGCGTATCTGCTGGCCCGCGCCGCCGACACGATCGCGGACACCGCCGCCGTACCGCCGGGGGCCCGTTGGGCAGTCTTGGAGGCATATCGCTTGCGGATCCAGGGGAGGACGACCGAGCCGGTCGATTTGCGCCCGATCGCTTCGGGCACCGCCACCGGCGCGGAAGGTGCGGTCCCGGGCGATCTGGCCGGCTCACCTTCGAACGCCGAGGGCGAGTTACTGGAACGGACCGAAGAACTGTTGGCCTTTCTGGATAAGTTCCAACCACCGGATCAGGAGCGGATTCGCACCGTATTGGACGTCATTACCAGCGGCCAACAACTCGACTTGGAACGCTTCGCCGAGGCTGACCCTGGGCACGTTGTCGCGCTCGAGCGTGAAGCGGATCTGGACGACTACACTTACCGTGTGGCGGGCAGCGTGGGTGAGTTCTGGACGCGGGTTTGCCGCGCCCACCTCTTTCCCGACGCGCCGCTCGACGAGGCAGGGCTGCTCGCGCGAGCCGTCCGGTTCGGGCGGGGCCTGCAACTGGTGAACATCTTGCGCGACCTAGCTGCCGATCTCCGTCAAGGGCGGTGCTACTTGCCGCGGGCGGCACTGGCGGCGGCCGGTCTGACGCCCGCAACGCTGCTCGACCCGGGCTGCCTGCCGCGGTTGCGGCCTCTGTATGATGGCTATTTGGACCAAGCCGAAGCGCACCTAGCGGCGGGGTGGAGCTACACGCAAGCTCTGCCCCGTTCCCAAGTCCGCGTGCGGCTGGCCTGCGCCTGGCCGATCTTGATCGGGCTCGAGACCCTTGGCCGCCTGCGGCAAGGCGACGTCCTGGATCCGCGTCGGCGCCTGAAGATCAGCCGGGCCGATGTGCGCCGACTGGTATTCCATTCCGTGGTTTGCTATCCGTGGTCGGCGGCCTGGAACCGCCTCTACGACCGGGCTCGGCGTCGCTGGGGGTGAGGGGCAGGCGATTGAAGCGGTTGACGCAGCGACGCGCGTCGAGTCGGGCAGGTCAGCATTGCGAGCAAGGCCAATTCCTCATGCAGGTCCATCTGATTGCGATCGTCGGAGGCAGCGGTTCGGGCAAGACCTGGCTGGCGCGGCGGCTCGCCCGGCGGCTGGGCCCGCTGGCTGGGCGCGTGTCGTTGGACAGCTTTTACCGCGACCTGACGCCACTGCCGCCGCGGGAACGAGTGGGGTACAATTTCGATCATCCCGCGGCGATCGAATGGGACCTCGTCGAGGACGCCCTATTTCGCATTCGGGAGGGCAAGGCAGTCGCGCTGCCGGCGTACGACTACTCCACGCATACCCGCCGCTGCCGCGCGCGGCGTTGGCGACCGCGCCCGGTGGTGTTGGTGGATGGGCTTTGGCTATTGCGGCGGGCGCGACTGCGGGCGCTTTACACGCTGAGTGTGTACGTGGTTTGTCCCGAGCCTCTGCGGCGAGCGCGCCGGCTCGAGCGCGACGAGCGCGAACGCGATCGCCGGCGCGCCGCCATCGTACGCCAGTATGAGCGGCAGGTGGCGCCGATGCATCGCCGGTACGTCGCGCCACAGGCCTCCCTGGCCGACCGCATCGTTGGCTCGCCTGCGCCCCGCGCGGCGGTCGAGCGACTGGCAGCGGAGCTGTTTGCGGCGGTCAGGCGCCCCTGCGGCTGAGGGGGCCGGCGCCGGGAGGCGAAGTTGGCTCGGTGGAGAGGTTCGCCCGAGAAGCCCTCCTGGAGGCGGGCCATGACCTCCGCTCGGGGCCGGCTAGCTCAGGATACGTACCGCAGCGCCGCTTTGAAAAGAGCGTGCGCACTGACCGCCGAGCCGCTAGAGTCAGGTCCGGTTCGACGTGCTGAAGCGTTCTTTGTTCCCGACGGCATTCCGGTGTCACCATGATCCAGTCGAGTCCAACACCCGCCCGACCCGCGCGCCCAACTGCCCGAGGGGCCGCCACGTTGTCTTCGCGTCACCCGAAGCTCGACCTCCCCGCCGGCCGCGGCGTTCGTGCTCCGCGCCGAGCCGCGGCGGCTACGGGTGGGGCCCGCGCCGGATCGCCCGCTCCCGTGGCAG
>VHCO01000483.1 GCA_016871715.1 Verrucomicrobiota bacterium | reverse complement strand
CGGCTCGGGGAAGCGGCCCAGGCGGTTGTGATCGCTCTTGTAGATGACCTTGCCCGCCTCGGTCACCTCGATCATCCGGGCCTGGGAGAAGGGGCAGCGCAGGAAGTATTGGATGAGCCGCTGGACCCCTTGCTGATCGCCCCCTTCCAAGCGGACGCTTTGGTCCACACTGAAACCCGAATGCCTCCAGGACCGGATGTTGGCCACGACTTCCTCGGTGATCTGCCTGCCGGCAGGCAGGTCTTGCCCTCGGCCACCAGCAGCGCGAAAACCTCCTGCTCCCAAAGCGTGAGGAACTGTAGGCTCGCGTGAACAGCCGGCCGCTTTGCGCCAGCCGGTCCATCGCCGGCGTGTTGATGAACTTGCTGCCCATCCGGCAACTCATCGCGTCCGCGAACTGCTGGTCGGTAATGATGAAGAGGATGTTGGGTTTTGCCGACGTTGATGAGCCGGCGGCGTGCGGCGCGGCCAGCGGCGCGAGCAGCAGCGTCACGATGGCGATGACAATGGAGCGCATCTTCATTCCAGACAAGATCATGGCGCGGGCCGCGCTTTGAATCCAGTCTTGAGCAGCGACTCCATCGGCGGCGCGGTGTGTTCGCCTTTGCTCTCGTAGCCGGGGCCGGCCTTGCCGTTGACGAACCTGATCCGCTCGCCAACGCCCTTGCCGAAGCCGAGG
This sequence comes from Verrucomicrobiota bacterium, assembly GCA_016871715.1. Taxonomy (GTDB): domain Bacteria; phylum Verrucomicrobiota; class Verrucomicrobiia; order Limisphaerales; family J093; genus VHCO01. The sequence goes on along the minus strand of VHCO01000483.1, from coordinate 2,546 downwards.
CCGGTGATCTTGAGTTGCTCGACCTTGTCCTCCGCGCGGATGCCGAACTGCGTGTCATAGATCGCGCAGTCCGAGATGGTCACGTGCGAGCCGCCGCGTTTGCCGGGGCCGCGCACGCGGAAGGCGATTTCGTTGTCGTAGAGGACGCACTCCTTCACCTCGGCATCCACGTTCTCCTTCAGGTTCAGCGCGGCGGCGTTGGCGATCTGCGCGGGCTGGTTGAAGCCGTGCATCACGCAGCGATGAATTTTCAGCACGCAGCGCGGGCCGGTAGGTTTCGTCTTCGTGTCCACCGCGTTTTCGCCAGGACGCTCGCCGGCCTTGAACCCGGCGGCTGCAGCCGGCAGCGGGCCAGTCCAGAGATGGCATCGCTCGATGGTGACGCTGCCGCTGGAGGCGCGGTCGGGATCGAACTGGATGCAATCGCCGGAGACCAGCCCGATGTCACAGTTGCGGATGACCAGGTTGCCCCACCGGCCGGAGATGCCGTGCGCGTCGTGTTGTTCCTTGAACGTGCCGGCCAGCATGTGGTGAATGCGGCAGTTTTCGATGACGACGTTCGGCGCAAACACGCCGATGGCGTTGCCGCTGCCGTTGAAGATCTCGCAATTGCGCACGGTGACGTTGTCCGCGGTGATCTTCACCAGATTGCCGCTCGCGCCGTTGCCATCGAGCAGAAAGTTCTCATAAACGCCGGGCTTGGTGATTTCGAGCCGGCTGATCTTCTTCGGATTGTCCAGGCAACCGACGTGTCCGTCGGTGCCGATGGTTGATTGGGCAAACAGCGCCGGCAGCGGCGTGAGCAGCAGGGCGGCGAATAAGAGGATGCGTGTCACAGTAGTCATCACGCTCCGCGTGATGTTCCGGTTGTTCATTGTTACACCTCACGCGGAGCGTGAGGACTACTATGCAGCGTGCCACTGCGCAGTGTTCACGCGCCACAAGAAAATCCGGCGAGGAATGAGGGCTTGCCGCGCGTAACAGGAAGCGGCTATGTTTGGCGCAGTCATAGAAATGCCATGAGCAAGGTGCTTGAGATCGAGATGCCTGACGACGTGATGCTGGGCCTGCAGGAGGACGCCGAGCATCTGGCAGGCGAGTTGCGCCTGGCGGCGGCGGTGAAGTGGTATGAAATGGGCCGGCTCAGCCAGAGCAAGGCCGCCGAGGTGGCCGGGGTGAGTCGGGCTGCGTTTATCGCCGAGTTGGCTCGCTACGGCGTGTCGCCGTTTCAGGAAACTGCCACGGAAGCTCTCCGGAGCGTGAAGGACCTTGCGGGATGATCGCTGTAGTGAGCAATGCCTCGCCGCTCATCGTGCTGGCGAAGGCGGAGTTGCTGCGCGTCTTGCCTGCGCTGTTTTCACAGGTGCTCGTTCCCCAAGCGGTGCTGGAGGAAATCGAAGCGGGGCCTGCCGGCGATCCTCTGAAGCAGGCATTGCCCTCCTGCCCGTGGCTGGCGGCCGTCCGGCTGGAGCCGCCAATCTCGCCGTTGGCTGTTTGGCAATCGGGCCGGGGTGAGGCGGAGGTCATTGAATACGCGCGCCTGCACGGGAACCTGCCGGTGTTGTTGGATGACCGCGCGGCGCGGCGAGCGGCGGAAGCCATCGGTTTGCAGGTCCACGGCACTGTCGGCTTGGTGGCAGCGGCGGCCAAGAAAGGCCTCGTCACATCGTTTTCAATCGCAACCGCGGCGCTCAAGAAGGCGGGACTCTACGTCAGTGATGAAATGATTACGGTGTTGGAGAAAGAACTCCGCTCAGGGAAGCTGCCGACCTGATTGGTGGCGAGAAGCGAGCCGAGTTTCATACGTTCCTGTTCTTCTTCCGCTGCTTCTTCTTGCCGGCTTTGCCTTTCTTCTTCGGATCGTCGGAGGCGCCTTTGCCAGTGGCGGGGCTGAGCTTGTCGAGGACGGCTTGCAGGCGGGCGCGGGCGGCTTTGGCTTCGTCGCTGGCCGAGTCGGCGGGGACGGGTTTCTCCATGAACGGCGCGTCGCTCATGTCGAATAGCTCGCCGCTCTCGGTGAGCTTGAAACCCTGCTCGCGGACATACCACTTCCCTCCGAGCTGGGCGAAAATCCAATCGCGCGGCGTGCCTTTCTCGCCGCGCAGTTGCGGCGCGAAGCTGCGGCTGTCGAACGTCACGCCCTCCGGCATCTTCGCGCCGCCCAGTTCGGCGAACGTCGCGAAGAAGTCGCTGAAGTCCACGAGGTCGTTGAGGACCTTGCCCGCGGGCATCGTGCCTTTCCAACTCGCGATGAGTGGCACGCGCGCGCCGCCTTCAAGCATCGTGCCTTTCTGGCCGTTGATGCGGCGGCCGTTGAGGAACGACCGGTCAGCGCCGAACCGCGCAGTCCCGTTGTCGCCGGTGAACACGATCAGCGTCTTCTCGCGCAGGCCGAGCTTGTCAAGTTCCGCGACGAGCCGGCCGACCTGCTTGTCGAGGTAAGGGTCCGTGCAAAAACAATTTCAGATGGCAAGGCGTGATGAGCGCAAAATAGGAGTTATGATCCCCGCCGCGTTGCGACGCACCGTCCCTGATACTACGCAATA
>VHCO01000482.1 GCA_016871715.1 Verrucomicrobiota bacterium | reverse complement strand
TCCACGTACACCTGGGGGCCGCTGGGTGGGGCGAACGTCTATCGCTTCAGCTCGAAGATGTTCCACGGCAGCTCGGGCCTCTACTACTACGGCTACCGCTTTTATGATCCTAATCTACAGCGGTGGCTAAATCGCGACCCGATTGGCGAGTGGGGAGGGCTAAACCTCTACGGCTTCGTTCATCATTCGCCCCTGGACTGCATTGACGCTTTCGGGTTCGCCGCCGAAGATGATGACCTAGACCTGCGCCTGGGAATCGCCGCACGCGGCAGCGGCTTGTTCGCGACGTACGGCTACAGCCTGGAAACTAAAGCCTGGCATGAGCGAAACATGCAGGAGGCGCGAGAGAAGCTCACGAGGGCTGCCGAGGAGGTTGCCCGAGAAGCGATACTCTTTGCGGTGCCGTGCGGTCTAGGAAAAGTCGCGAGGCCGCTGGGCCGCTTTTTCTACGATCCGAGACGGTGGGATAGCATTAGCAGGGCATATTGGCGTGGGCAGGCCAACGGCAGACACCTACATCACGTGTTTCTTCCTCACCGATTGGGAGCAGATCGAGGAGGAGTGATTCCCAGCGCAATCGTCAACGCCGGCTGGAACCTGCTCGTCCTACCCGGCCACTGGAACAGATGGATGAACGGCGTCGGATTTTGGCCAAACCTAGTAGAGTGGACTATCCGGGCTGCAATACCAACCGGCATTGGAGGTGCCATCTATGTGGGCGCCGAGGTTGGGGAAGCAACCCAGAAGGTCACCCACTGAGTCTTCAACTTCATGGAACCGACGGGCGAAACAACCGCCACCTCCCCCGAGCGCATGCGATTGTCGCAAGCGGAACGACGATCCCGGCACGCTATTCCGTTCAACATGGGCGTCTTGCTGTTTGCCCTTTTTCTGATTTCGGCGCTTCCGCGTCTCGGCCTCAACGTTCCCTCGGGGCTCAAGATCATAATCGTCTCGATACCCACGCTAATCCTAGGCCTTGATATCCTGAATATCATCCACTGCCGTCGCAAACTCAGGAGCTGATGAACCGACTAAGGGCGCGTCAATAAATAACATTTACATAACCGTGCGGTTGCCATAGTATGCGATCTGCATGGTTGCGATACGAGCACTCCGGACGAAGCTAGGTCGAATGTGGCCGCACTTGAATGAACGGGCCAGGCGGATGGTCGCGGCGGCGGAAGCGGCGCAGATCGGCCGTGGCGGCATCTCCTTGGTCAGTCGGGCCTGCGGTTTGTCACGGGTCACCATCACCAAAGGGATCAGCGAACTACCGGAGGCTCCGCTGACTGTGGATCGGATCCGGCGCCCGGGAGGCGGCCGCCACAAACTAGAGGTCGAAGATCCCGGACTTTGTGGCATGCTAGAATCTCTGGTGGAACCGCTCTCGCGGGGCGACCCGGAATCTCCGCTGCGGTGGACCTGCAAGAGCACCCGCACGCTGGTCGGTGAACTGACCTGTCGGCGGCATCCGATCAGTCATGAGAAGGTGGCGCAGTGTCTGCGCGATTGGGGCTACAGTCTCCAAGGCAATCGTAAGACCGAGGAGGGGGAAGATCATCCCGACCGGGATGCCCAGTTCGGGCACATCAACCGGGAGGTCAGGCGGGCCCTGGCAACGGGTTGGCCGGTGATTTCGGTCGATACGAAGAAGAAGGAACTGATCGGGAACTTTGAAAACAAAGGGCGGCAATGGCGGCGGGCGAAGACCGCGGAGCACGTCAAGGGCCACGACTTTCCCGATCCGTCGGTTCCCCGCGCCTATCCGTACGGCATTTACGACCTGGGACAAAACAGCGGGTTTGTTAATGTCGGCACCGACCACGACACGGCCAGTTTCGCGGTAGCTTCCATCCGCGGGTGGTGGCGACAGGAGGGACGCGCGTTGTACCCCACGGCGACGCAGGTGCTGATTACAGCCGACGGCGGGGGAAGCAATGGGTATCGCCTGCGTTTGTGGAAGGTGGAGCTACAGCGATTGGCCGACCAGACGGGTCTGGCGATCCAGGTGTGCCACTTTCCGCCTGGCACCAGTAAGTGGAACAGAGTGGAGCATCGGTTGTTCTCCTTCATTACGTCCAACTGGCGCGGCGAACCCTTACGGGACTATGAGACCATCGTCGCTCTGATCGCCTGCACCACCACGGCCCAAGGGTTGAGAGTCACGTGCCGGCTGGATCGCCGGAAGTACCCGGCCGGGCGCAAGATCAGCGATGAAGAGATGGCTGCAATCAAGATCACTGCGCTGCGTTTTCATGGAGAATGGAACTACACCATCCACCCGCGTCAGGACAAGCAACTGTAGACGTTATTTATTGACGCGCCCTAAGCCGCACTGGCTAGGGCCTGAATCCGCTGAAGTTCTGCCTATGTATCGCCACACCTTGCGTGATATGAGCTTGCGGGAAAGAACGCTGTTAGAGCGGCACGCGTCTCCCGGATGGCTGAGCCGGATCGGACAGCGCCTTTTGTCCCGGTTGGGATCGAACTACCCCGGCCCAACCGACTTCGCGACTGACCTGGATAACGGCATCATCGAGGAGCACAAGATTCAGACGATCTCCTTCGTTCAGGCTGAAGAGTGGAATGATGAAGGTCCGATTTACTTCTTTCAATTACCCGCAGCCAAGATCCTCCTGCTTGCGGGTCAGTGGCTTTTCGATAGTTCCGTGGTTGACGAGCGTCTCTTTGGCGTTATCGAGACCTATGAAGGACTCAAGTGGCCTAGGATTTGGACTGTCGTTCGAGCGCCGCAGAGTGGATTCGTCTTTGCAGTCACGCAGGAAACCGACGAGCTCGTAGAGCGCTGCCGAGTGGTCGAGTGGGGAAACCTCCCGGCGCTTGGGATGAGTCTGGTTTTTGAAGGATCTCTTGACTCTGTCGAGGCTGACTGCAAGACAGCTTACGGGAGATTGCGACATCCGTGGGCCGGGGTCGGTCCCGGAATCTAGGAATGCAGTTCTTCCAGTTGCTCACGGCATCCCGCCAATCTCCGATCACGAGCCCGCTTGACCATCGCCACCGCCTGCGTCGTCCACGATTCGTCCCCCATATGCAGCCGCGCACTCACCCACCGCCGTCAAGCCAAATAGCCCTGCTTTCCGGTACCCCTGCTACGACGGCATCCCCGCCAGCTCGATCCAATACAGTTACGTCCTGCAACCAGGCCACGGTTTCAACACCGGCGGCAGCCCCATTGCCATCCTCCAGCTCACGGCCAAGACCGATCGGCGGGGCAAA
>VHCO01000481.1 GCA_016871715.1 Verrucomicrobiota bacterium | reverse complement strand
TCCTGACTCGCGAACACACACAATAGGTAGGCGGCGCAACTCGAACGCCTCGATTTTAGGCCGCCCTCTGAACAAGAGCCCCTAACACGCTTGTTTTAGGACTAGGTGGATCTGGGTTCGCCTCCGGTTCTGGCTTTCACGAACACATCGTTCACCGCCAGCGCCTGGGTCTATTTGACGGGTGCCAGTGATGGCTCCAACGACGAGGGGATTGTCAGCCGCTATCCAGCGTCCGGTGGAGCTTGGATACTCGGACGCCATCGTAACGGACAACTGTGGTTTGGCGTCGACAGCGACGGCGCGTGGCCGACTGAGCGCAGCGTTTTCTCCGCGACTGCCGCCCCTCTCAACCAGTGGCATCACGTCGCGGCGGCCTACGACCACACCTCGGGCGCGCTCCGGATTCACGTGGACGGGGCTGCGGATGGAACGAGTTCTGGGGCGCCCTTGTCCATTCATCCTGCAGTAGGCGGCAGGGTGAGCATCGGCGCTTGGTGGACCTTCGACGGCACAGACGGATGCCGCGCTTTGAAGGGTTTGGTGGACGAGGTTGCACTCTATGCCCGGGCGCTTTCCCCTGACGAAATCGCGTGCAAGAAGGGTCAGGTCTGTAGATGTAAGGATCGCCGTGGGGGCGGCGGGTGGGGTAGCCGAGAGACATGGCTCGGCCATTGGGAGTCGAGGTGCTGGGGGGTGGTATCATGTCACCGCCCGGGGGAACAACCGCCAGGGGATTTACCTCGAGGACGGGGAGCCGCCCGCCGCGCAGGACCAATGCATGGTCGCCGGTAAGCCATTGACGTGGCGGGAACTGAACGATTTGTCGGGACATCCCCCGGCCGACGATTTAGGCTGGCGGGATGACTAAGTTGGATCAGCCGTTCGGCCAACACGAGCCGGAGTCACTGCATGAGATTCGGGTCACGGTGGCCACGCGAGCTCAGATACCCCGCATCCACCGTCTGCTGGATCGCCATCATTACTTGGGCAGCCTCCGACCGGTGGGGGAGCGTTTGTACTACGTCGCCACCACCGCGGACGGCGACTGGGTCGCGGTGCTGGTGTTCAGCGCCGCCGCCAACCACCTCAAATATCGGGACCGCTGGATTCGCTGGTCCGAGGCGCAGCGGCGTCGGCGCTTGCGGCTCATCACCAACAATTCTCGTTTTCTCCTGCTGCCCGACCGCACGGTGCCTAATCTGGGCTCCCGCGTGTTGCGCCTGACCCTCGAGCGCCTCAGCCAAGATTGGCAAGCCCACTACGGCCATCCTGTCCTGGTCGTGGAAAGCTTCGTGGATCCCGACCAGTTCGACGGGACGGTCTACCGCGCCCACGGATGGATCGAGCTGGGGCCCACCGACGGCTGGGGCCGTCACGCGCGCGACTTCTATGTTCCGCACGACCAACCCAAGCGGCTCTTCGTACGGGAAGTCCGGCCCCAGGCCACGCGCGCGCTCCAGGCCGAACATCTGCAGCCCGCGTTGGCGGCAGGGGAGACGCCGGTGGCGCTTGGCTGCCCACACTCGGCCAAGGAGATTGGCTCCATGGTGGACCAGTTCCAGGCACTGTCCGAGTACCGCCAGCGCATCGAGTCGTACCCGCGCTTCAGTCTGGCCACCATCATTCTACTGGCCATGCTCTGCGAGGCGCCGGGCGGGCAGACCGATTTGGAGAAGTTTGCCCGGGGCCTGAGCCCAGCCCAACGGCGGGCCTTGCGGATTCGCCGCAATCGGCAAGGGAAGTATCCGGCCCCTTCCCAATCGACCTTCAGCCGCTTTCTGGCCGGCGTCGACGCCGATCAACTCAACCAGAGCCGCCTGGCCATTCAGAGCCGCCTGCGCGGACCCGCTCCCCAGGAGGAATTGGTGGTCCTGGATGGCAAAGAACCCAAGCACGGCAGCCGGGCCTCGGTCCTCAGTGCGGTGACCGTGCCCAGTCAATACTACCTGGGCAGCGCCGTGGTGGAGGAGAAGACCATCGAAATCCCCGTGGCGCAAAAGGAGTTGATGCCCACGCTGGATTTGACCGGTCGTTTCGTGCGGTTGGACGCCCTCCATACCCAGAATGAAACGGCGCGCCGGGTGGTGATGGAGGGCGGGGGTGATTACCTCTTCACGGTCAAGAAAAACCAGCCCACCCTCCGGGCCAACGTAGAAAAGAAGGTCGCCGCTCCCCAAGCGGATTTTCCCCCCTCAAGACCCCACGCCCACCCAAGCCCGGACCCAAGAGAAGAACAAGGGCCGTGACGAGAATCGGGTCATCCGCACTGCCCCCGTCACCGCCGAGGACGTCGGCTTCCCCTGCGCGGCCCAAGTCGCCCGCTTGCGGCGTCAGACCCAAGGTCGCCACGACGAAGAGGTGGCCCTGATCACCAGCGCCCCGCCCAAAAAGCTCAACGCCCAAACCTGGTTGTCCCTCGACCGCCAAGGTTGGGGCATTGAGAACGGCCTGCATCAGCGGCTGGATGTTTCCTACAACGATGATCGCTGCCGCGTCCAAAGCGACAAGGGTATGTTGATCCTCGGCATGTACCGGCGCATCGCCAACAGCCTGTTCATGGAATGGCGCCAGCGTCAGCGCCGTCCAGAACATGTGACCACCACCGATTTCCAAACCCTCATGGCCGAAGAACATCGCGTCAAAGCGCTGCGCTTAGTATTAGCGCGACGCCCATCCCTCAAAAACCTCTCATGAATTGGCGCTGTATGTGAATCCGGATGCGCCTTTTGCACTTGCATGACCACGGTTTCGGAAGCTCAATGCCTCAGATCGTCAAAAGGCCGGTTGCCTCATGAGACGACGCACGACATGGACTGCGATTGCAGTGGTGACCGCCGCGCTTGTCGGCTTGGGCTGGTGCGCGTGGCGAGCGGGAGCGCTGAGGCGTGAGGCAGTGGTCTCTCTCGGGGCGCTCGGCGCCGCCCTGCGAGGCTCAGCCCCCTCCGAACAACTGCTCCGCCTGGTGGTCTTGCCGCAGGCCATTCGGGACCGGACGCTGTCTGAGCAGGCCGAGTTCATCAGGAAGGCCTTGCGGGACGAGGTCTCGGTGGAAGGGCTTGCGGTTCTCAAACGCAAAGCCCAGTTCGGCCCACTGAAGCGACTTTTTCCGCAGCAAGCGGAAACCTGGGCGGCGCAAGCCGGAGTCCGCGTTGACGATTGTGTCGCCCTCCGACTCGCACGCAACGGGCAGCTCGCCGAGGTTGTCTTGGTGCGCGATTCCGGGAGTGAGGGGCGGCCCGGCTTTCGACTCGTGCGCGT
>VHCO01000480.1 GCA_016871715.1 Verrucomicrobiota bacterium | reverse complement strand
CCACCCCGCCTTGCGGCGACGCAGTGGCCTTCGGGTACCCGGTCGTTCCACGTCTCGACCGGACTTGGACTTTCACCAGTTTTCGTCATGTCTTCGGACTCGCACGTAGCGGCGAACTGGGGTTCGCCGCTGTTTCCGGTGGTCTCGAAGATGGCGGCGCCGCCGCCAGGCCGAGCAGGCGGTTGGGGCAATCGCCGGGCGGCAACACCTCGGCGCCGGACGGGCGGCAAGCCTGCCCTCGTTCGTTGTCTGCGAGGAGTCGTTGCGGGTTGTTCCATGGGACCGCCTGAGATGCCGGCCCTGGATGGCCCGGGGAAGAGAACCCTTGAACGGCGACGCCGGAGGATTACTTTCCCGCCATGACGGTCATCGAAGCAGCGAAACCAGTCGTTCGCGGCCCGCCGGTCTGGCCGCTCTCGGTCAACGCTTACCACGCCTTGGGCGGCCTTGGCCTCATCCCGGAGAAGACCGAACTACTTTACGGTCAAGTCTTCCACAAGATGCCCAACGTTCCATCCACGCATCGGGCGAAAGCGTAACCAGCACGGCGGTGCCGGGTTTTCGCGGTGGACTTGGCCACCCTCTTTGCCGCATGAGATCAGTGTCGAAAGTGAGGACCCCTCCACGACGTCAGGCCGTCGCGAGTCAACGGTTCTCGGCCGAGTTAGGGGAGGCGGGTTCGGGTTGGACGCGAAAGGCGAAGTAACGCCCGCGTTGGACGGCGAAAGTAAACTCGAGCATTTGGGCATCGGCTGGGATGTCTCTGAAGCCCCAGCCATAGAGGTGGGGCCCGCTGGGCGAGGTGCCAGTACTGGTCGAGCAGGGGACAAACTGACGGCCCTGGTTGTCGATGGTTCGGATCAGGTCGATGAAGACGCCGGGCGAGAGGTTGGTGGTGGTGAGTTCGATGCGAGACAGATCGCTCGAGCCATAGCCGTTCGCCGGCGGCTGCGGTTGGAGGGTGAAGCTGCTGACGTGCAGTTGGACGCCGGCACAGACCAAGATCCGGTCCAAGCGGTTGGTTTGCCCTAGGGCTGGGACGGCCACGCCTTCGAGCGTAGCGGTTTCATCCGGGGTGAAGGGTGCGGATGGGGTGCGTTTGGCCCAGAGTCGGAGTTCCCAGGGTTCATCGGGCCAGAGAGAAGGGCCGAAGTGGAAGTGGATACGGTCGCGCCCCGAGAGGCTGCTCGAGGTGGTGGGGGCGACATTTCCGGTGGCATCGGCAAGCTCGAGTTTGCCAAGGGTCCAGTGTGGGGCGGGTTGGCCGGCCTGATCGAAGTGGAGGTCGATAGCCGAACGGGGCGGTTCACCCGGCTTGGCTGGGTGCGAAGTGACCGATTGACGGCCATCTCCGGTGGTACGGACGGTGGTGCCGGTGCCTAGACCGGTCTGCAACGACTCGAGGGTGCAGGTTAGGTCTCCGTTCTCTTGGCGCGCGGGGAGGGTTTCGGCCGCCCAGGTTGGCCAGTGTGTGGGGAGAGGGTTAGGCAGTCGGAGTTGGCCTATGCGGACGAGGGATCCGTCTGGGTTGGATTGAAAGATGACTGCGGCAAACCACGGCGAGCGGCGTGGGAAGTTGGCGAAGTCGAGGACTGCGCCGGGCGGTTGGTTTGGGGCGACGCTGAGCCAGGCTGGTTCGCCACCCAGGACGCCCTGGCGATCTTCGAGGTAGACGCGGAGCGAAGTCCCGCCAGCGAGACCGGTGGGAGAGAGCGGGGACCAATCGCCCCAGACCATGAGCTTGGGCTCGGCGGTGGTGCGCCGGCTCAGGCCGCCTGAGGGCGGGCCGATCCAGGAGTCTAGGACGCGCCGCAGGGGCATGGGGATGTGGCGGGTGAACCGGAACAGGCCGGGGGCGAAGTGGTTGGTGCCGTAAGTGACGCCGCGGGCGCGGAGCAGAGCGCCGTTGGGCAAGGTTACGGGTGCGACGGTTGCTCGGGGCAACCGGGTGACGATCAGAGCGGCACCGCCGACGAGGATCGCGGCGGCCAGCGCCAGGAGCGGCCATAGCAGGGCGCGCAGTCTGCTGCGCGCCCTACCCCCCGACTTGTAGTCCATCTCGGTGACTCATGAGTAACCCCGAGGAGCTCGATCGAGGCTCATCCTCTACCGGTGGGCTCCGCCCTGGGCCAGTGCCCGGCGGCAAGGGGAATCCCAACTCGGTTGAATTTGTCGAACGCCAAAGCTCACCGACCGCCGCTGGTAGGTGGGGTCCGCAACTCCAGGCACGTTCGAGTTCTCCGGCGCGTACGAACGCGATCCGGCCAGCGGCGGTTCGGTGCAGCGGATGGTTCGGCTGATTCATGCCGCCACCGGTGCGTAATGAAGCACCATCAACTCCCGCGCCGGCACCGGAACCATCGCGTAGGTGCGGCCATCGTCTCCGCTGAACTCCACCTCGAAGTGGTTGTCGGCCAGATTCATGACGACCGTGCCGACTTGGCCAGCGACCAACCCGGAGTCAGGTCGGTCGGTGAGTAGGGCCACGACATCGAGTTCATGGATTTCCGCTTTCATGGTTGCATGTTTCAGAGCACGTAACAGGAAGTCAATCGCGGGAATTCCTCATCGGCCCGGATGATCCAGGTCGTGCGCACCTCGGCAATGTTGCCTTCCCTCTCCCAGCGAAAATCCACCGCGTAGCGGCGTCCGAATCTGTCGTTGGCTCCTGCAGTGCACTGCTCCGTTTGCAGGGCTTCCCTGATCCGGACTTCGAGCTCGGCGACGTGCTCGGTCGTCAGCCCCAGGGCGGAACGGAAAACCCGGGCCTTGTGCTTGCCTCGAGGGTGGTGGAATGACAGGCAGTATTCCTCGAGCTTCCGTGGGTCGATCTCCGCTCGCGCAGCGCCCGGGAGTTTCATGGTTCCACTGTTGGCGAACGACGAAGTCACCGACCGCCGCGTAAACTGGCCAGAGCATCGGTAGCGAATCCGACGCTCGAACGGCCATGGCCCGCGGCGGGTCGGTGGACTGAATGGTTGAACGAAGCCGCTTCGCGGCGGGCGGTCCAGCCCACGGATCGTGCACCCCGCTCGGTTCGGAAGTCCCGGCATGACATTGGACAGCCTCTGGCCTGCTGTTTAAGGTCCGGCGCCCGACCGCCATCGGGCGAATCGGGCACCAGCTCCAAAACTCAGATCGTCTCTGTATGAATAAAAAAAAACCCGCCCCTACGCAACCCTGAACCGCTTCGCCGAGGACCTCCAACTGCTGCCCTTGCAGCCCCGCAGCCAGAAGGCCTACTGGGCCTGCGTCCGCCAACTCAGCGAGC
>VHCO01000479.1 GCA_016871715.1 Verrucomicrobiota bacterium | reverse complement strand
GTTCAGGGTTGCGTAGGGGCCGGCTTTTTTTTATTCATACAGAGACGATCTGAGTTTTGGAGCTGGTGCCCGATTCGCCCGATGGCGGTCGGGCGCCGGACCTTAACAGCAGGCCAGAGGCTGTCCAATGTCATGCCGGGACTTCCGAACCGAGCCGGGTGCACGATCCGTGGGCTGGACCGCCCGCCGCGAAGCGGCTTCGTTCAACAAGGGCGCTGCACCGACCGAGGGCGGGCGACGTCAGTTTCCAATTCGGACGCCACTGGCCGCCCGCGTCGGTGAGCTTGGAGGTTCGGTGAAAGCTCACGCGCCATGAGCAAGCGAGACTCCAACTGGTATGTCCCATGGGATTGGCTATGGCATTTCGGGATGCTCATCATCATCCCTTGCGTCGCCCTGTTGGCGGGCACCCTGTTGCCAATTGTTGCTATGGGTTGGCCTACGTTGCCGTCATCGTGAGCCTGCTGCTACTGTGGATTGTATGGCTACGGACATCGTGATCACAACATCACCGGACCAGACGCTGGAGACGAACCGCCGCCCCGCCTTTCCGCTCGGCACTTGGCGGAATTTCGAGCGCACCGTTTGCGCTCAACCTTGCGTCTCTGGCGGCAGTCGCTCAGCTTTGCGTTCGGTGATTACATGACTGAAGAGGAGCTGGACACGATGACGACGAAGCGTATCGTGCGGACAGACATGAGCGAGACGGTCGATTCCATCGTCGCGGAGGCAGTGCAGTTGCCTCCAGACCAGCGACTTACTTTAGCCCACCGAATCCTGAGCAGCGTTGAGCCTGAATCCTCGGCAGCGATGGACGCGGCTTGGGATCGGGAGATCCGAGGACGGATCGCACGCTACGATGCCGGTGCCGTCCGAACGATTCCGGCGTCCGAGGTGTTCGCCCAACTCGACCGGCGCCTGGGATCATGATCCTGGAGTTCTTGCCGGAAGCCCGCGCCGAGCTCCACGAGGCGGCTGAGTACTACGAGTCAAAACAGGAAGGGCTGGGACGGAGGTTCCGGAACGAGGTGTTCGAGGTCTGCGGCTTGCTTCTGCAGCAGCCGCTCATGTGGCGCGAACGGCCCGGAGGATATCGACGCGTCAACTGCCCGGTGTTCCCGTACTACGTGGCCTACTTCATCCGCGGCGACCGGGTTGTTATTGCCGCCGTGGCTCACGGGCGCCGGCATCCGGACTACTGGAAGACACGCCGAGGCCAGGATTGACACCGAACCATCCAGTCCACCGTGAGAAGTTCCTGGTGATGGGCACTGTGACGCGCCGAAAGTCTGGAGCCGAGCGCCCCGAGACGTTCACCGCGATCTGGAACGAATTTGAGACGCACCGCGAGAAGATCAGACTCCACAGCGTGGATTCAAAGTATTATGGCGTCAGCTTTGGCGCTGCCGACGACGGGAGCTTTGACTACCTGGCGGGCATGGCGGTGGGGCGGGTTGCGGCGGCACCTGCGGGTGTGCAGGTCCGTGAGGTGCCGACAGCGACCTATGCCGTGTTTGCCTGTGTCGTGCCGTCCATCGGCCAGACCTACGGCTACATCTTTGGGGAGTGGCGGGCGGCGTCGGGTTACGAGCTGGACCCTACGAAGTGCGCCTTTGAGGAGTATCCTCCGGCGGCCGAGACGAACTCTCCTGCGCTCATTCACATCCCGATTCGGGAAAAGCAGATGAAGTCAACACCGGGCCAACCAGGCGGTGCAGAGCACGGGCGCCAGCCGAGTCGCTCAGAGACAAATCGAGCGTCACCGGCGGCTGGCTCCCGTCGCTGACCTTTGCGTTAGGCGGCGACGCCCTTTCATGGGCAACCATCAAACGAAAGCCAAACATATGAGATACAAACGCATCAGAATCATTGGCGTCGTGTTGCTAGTTCTGGGCGCGGCAATGATCATCCTCGCGCTCGTGGAGGGGGAGAAGTCCGTCATTCAGTCGATCGGCGCGGGTGGGGGGCTGATTGGCTTGGGCGGGGCTCTTCTTGGTATGTCGCTTCGGCTGGAGAACAAGGAAAAGGCTTCAGGCGATCCATCCGACAAGCCTAAATGATGAGCGGACATGACGGAAGCCGTTGCTTCCAGGCAGCCTAACTGGCCAAGATCACTGGAGCGAACGCGGGCGGGCCACGTCAGTTGCCAATTTGGACGCGCTGCGCCGCCCGCGTCGCTCAGTTCTGTCGTTCGGCGTAGCATGCGAGCCACCCTCGTCATATTCGCATTGTTGGCACTGACAGGATGGAGCGATGTGGTCACGACACGATTCGCCACACTGGCAGAGGCAAAGTGGCAGGGAGCATTTGAGCGGGGCTGGCTACCGCCGTTGTTGCCGGATTCCGCGAGAGCCATCGTGGAGCGCGACAATCTGGACTTGAACACAGGCAGGGGCTCATTCGACTACGACCTGTCCGAGAGGCGCAGCTACTTGGAGAGGCTCTCGCGAGCAGGAGCGGCGGCCCGATCCGACGGGGATAGCGAGATCCTGACTGTCACCACCAACGGTTCACGCTGGGAGATTCGGTTGCCACGGACCTCCGGATCGGCGGAGTGGAGCATCCGCCAGCTATGACAACGCCCAACAAGAGCGCTCCACCGAACGCGGGCGGGCGACGGTTGTTTGTAATTCGGCGGTCACTGGCCGCCAGCGTCGGTGAGTTTGGACGTTCGCAGAATGTATCACGATGAAAGTCGGCGAAGTCCTCGACCGGTTGCGCGCGGAGGGTGGCTGCTGGCCCGTCAAAGAGGGAGCCATCGGCAGTTCGCGCATCCCAGCCCCGACCAGTCGCGCCGACTACGTCGAGGTAGGATGAAGCGCGAACCACTCCCTCCACTGAACCGCCGCCCGCCGCTGCCTTTGGCATGCCCAGGATCGTTCGGAGGTCCGAGATGCAGCGAGTGGCCGTCCCCGGCGGCGGTCGGTGAGCTTGGCGTTCGCTGCTTGTCGGGCCGGCAGCCGCCCTAGGCCTGATCATTGCCGTCCGCGCTGCAGACAGCGGCACTCACCAGAGTGCCGCTACGAGCCCCGGGAGGCAGGTGCAACGCGTGACCGGGCAGTGGGGCACGGCGCCGGGGTAAAGGGCCGAGCCCACCCGCCGGTACGAAGTGCTCGCTGAGTTGGCGGACGCAGGCCCAGTAGGCCTTCTGGCTGCGGGGCTGCAAGGGCAGTAGTTGGAGGTCCTCGGCGAAGCGGTTCAGGGTTGCGTAGGGGCCGGCTTTTTTTTATTCATACAGAGACGATCTGAGTTTTGGAGCTGGTGCCCGATTCGCCCGATGGCGGTCGGGCGCCGGACCTT
>VHCO01000478.1 GCA_016871715.1 Verrucomicrobiota bacterium | reverse complement strand
TTTCTGCCCGATCGCCCGAAGAAAGCACTCCAGTCCGGCACGAACAGATCGAGATCTCCGTCGTTGTCGTAGTCTGCCCACCCGTAGAACACATCCAGCTCGTTGACACCTCGGTCGAGCGCGTCCTGCAAGCTCGGCTCCAAGACGCGGGTAAACGTGCCATCTCCGTTGTTGCGGTAGATGGGGTCGTAACCCCGGCGGTCGGTCAGGAGCAGCACGTCTTGGTCGCCATCGCTGTCATAATCGGCCCAGGCCTGCCCATGCCAGTCGTAGCCGGTGTCAGTCACGATCGGGTCCGAAGTGATCTTGGTGAAGGTCGGGTCCACGTCCAGGATCGCCAGCCGGCTCGTGACGGCGCCCTCATTGTTGGTCAGCACCACGCTATATTCGCCGGCGTCGGTCAGTTGCAGATTCGTCAAGACCAGACGGCTCTTGGTTTCGCCGGCCAGCTCGACTCCGTTCAATCGCCACTGGTACGCGAGCGGCGCTGTCCCGGTCGCAAACACGGTGAACGTCGCGGTGCTGCCGAGGCTCAGAGATTGGCCGGTGGGTTGTCGGGTGATGATCGGCTGGCCCGAAGCGGTGACGATGCCGGCCACGGAGCACAGCACGGCTAAGCAAAGCAGTGAATGTGCATGGATGCAGTCCCGTCTGGGGACCTGGGTGAGATGGTGGCTTGAGTTCATGAGTTGAGGATTGCTTCTTGCGGTTCGTGTCGAGTTCAACGTCGGGGAAGAGGACGGCTCTTCCATCCGTTCATTGGTTACAGAGGAAAAACGGGAGATTTGTCACAGAGTGTTTTGGACGCAGCCTGTAGCGGCGACTCGTCAGAGTGCCGCATTCTTCCGCATGGGAAACAGCATTCTTCCGCGTGGGCAACGGCGGCGCTCTGACGAGACTCCGCTACAGGTGAGTGGGACATCCGTAGTTTCAATGGCGTTTCCGGGATCATTGCTTGATGGCGCGATAGAAACGGCTGGTGCCTCCGGCGGCCCCAGGATCGGAGAATTCAAGCGGGGCGTCGGACAGCGTGGCCGATTGCCGGTCCTCCCAATCCCGGAGATTGGAACTGCGCTGGAGACGCACCGCGGTGCCCGGTTCACCGGAGAGGGAGAACGTGAAGGGGTTTCGGCCGGAGACTTCCAGCCACAGGGCGCGGGACTGCTCGAGGATCGGCAAACCCCACGGGCCGTCGGCCACGTAAATGAGATTACCCGCTACCGCCACGCCGAAGGAGTGCCCGTCCGTGTCATACACGCCCACGCGCCGCAAGTTGCCTGGATCCGTGATGTCAAACACCTGCAGGCCATCCCGATAATCTGCCAAGTAAGCATGATTGCCCGACACTGCCACATCCCACGCATCCCCACTGGTATCAGTGCCGCCGATGCGCGCGGCGTTAACCGGATCGCTCACGTCCAGCACTTGTAAGCCAACGTGATCAGCTACGTACGCATGGTTGCCCGCCACGGCTACGCCCGAGGCTGAGCCGCCTGTCTCAACCCCGCCCACTAACCGGGGATTGGCCAGGTCGGCGATCACAATCACCTCAAGCCTGCCTCGATGGATTAGGGCTTGGGAGTCCCACCGGTCTTGCGCCACGTACACGTAATTGCCCGACACCACGAGATGTTGACGTTGAATATCTGGCGTTCCGGCTGGCTCCGGTTTGTCGATTCCGCCCACGCGCTTGGGACTGGCCGGGTCGATGATGTCGATCACGTGCAGGCCGCCGGAATCGGCCGCCACGTAGGCAAACTGCCCTTGGACCGCAACGTCCCGCGCCGGCCCTCGGGCATATCCCGGCCACTGGCCTTTGAGGGTGAGGGAAACCGGGGCGGCGGCCAGGGCCGTGGGCGGATGGAGCAGGGTGACTGCCCAAAGCGCCGTGGCCAGCACCAAGGCCAGAACCGCCGCCGACCGCAGGAAGCGGCGCGGGACAGCGCGGCTTCGAGGCAGGGGCAGGTGGTTTCTGGTGGTGTTTCCGTTTGTGGGTTCGGGGCCCGAAGGCGGGTTTGCCCTCATCATTTTCGTTGTTTTCAAGGTCGGTCAATTCTTTGCGGTTCGTGTCGAATTCAACGTCGGGGAAGAGGACGCCTCTTCCATCCGTTCACGGGTTACAGAGGAAGAAGCGGGAATTTGTCACAGGAAATTTTTGGGGCGGGGAGGCGGGGAGGCGGAGTGGTGGAGCAATGGAGGGGTTGGAGGGATGCGGCACCCGCGTTGGCGCGCCAGCGTTTTGGAGTGCGGTGGGTGAGGGTGAGGGCACACACCGCTTTGGGAGAAGAGGTTACATCCGGCATCCAACACCCAACATCGAATAATAATCCAAAGCGGTGTCAGCCCCGTTCCCCGCCAGCCACCGCACTCCAAAACCTCGCGGCGTTCCGAGCGGCTCATGATACGGTTCCTTCCCCGTCATCGAGCATGCACGGGGACCCTGAACCCTGTAGCGGCGTCTCGTCAGAGCGCCGCAAGCTTCTCTCTCGAGAAGATGGCGGCGCTCTGCCGAGACGCCGCTACGGGAAAAGGAAGGTCACGGGTCCGCCGGATCGGGCAAGGTCAGATACAACGCCGCGTCATACGGGCGCATCGCCTTGAAGAAACGCAGCCGGTCCCGGTCATTCGGGAATGACGGGTCATTCTTGATCCACGTTGGCTTGTTGGCGAGCTTGAGTGTGTTTTGCTCGCGCCAGCGCCAAGTCTGCACGTGGCCGTCGGCGAAGCTGACGTTGCCCGCGCGGTTGTGGCGCGTGGCCGGGAACGCCAGCCAACGCCACTCCAGCACGCCGGGCCCCTTCGCTCCGCCCGCGGTGAATCCCACCACGTCGAGATCGAACAGGGCATCGTGAATCGCGTTCTCGTGTTCGTCGGCAAACACGAACGCTCGGACCGGGGACGGCAGCGTGATCTCCGAGGCCTTATGCCAGCACACGTCGTAAGCACGCAAGTCGTCTCGAACCGGATCCGGTTCAGCATTCATCGAGGCGCTCAAGCTGTAGCTCCACTGGCGGGGGAGGAGGCGTTGGTCGCGCACCGTGGATTGGTCCGCCGGACATTTGTAGATGCCGCCGGACTTGCTGTAAGGGAACAGCGAACCGCTTTCGATGCCGGCGCTGGTCGTGTCGTTGAAGGCATTGCCGACCAGCCACGCGCCAGGATCGTGGGCCCGATTGCGCCCCGAGCCGGTGGAGTGATTCTGCGGCAGAAACTGGTTGTGGTCGTCGGGGTACATCAGCCAGGCGAGCGTCAACTGTTTGAGATTCCCGACGCACTGGATTCGTTGCGCCCTGCTCTTGGCCCGGGCCAGAGCCGGCAAAAGC
>VHCO01000477.1 GCA_016871715.1 Verrucomicrobiota bacterium | reverse complement strand
TCTGCATCGCGCTCGTTGGCATCTTCCCCTCCCGCAACTAACCTTCCCAACCGATACGTCCCAGACCAGCACCCCCATCACGCCATCGCCATGAAGCACTCGCCCTTCGTTGCCTTACTCATCTTGGGCGCGCTGGTTGGCCCCACCGGGAATGCGGCCGTTTTGACGGTGAACTCGGCGGCCGACAACCTCACTGCCGATGACCGCCTCACCCTGCGCGAAGCCGTGCTCCTGGTAAACCACAGCGGGAACGCTTTCGCGGCCTTCGGACGAGGGCTGACGCCGGGCGAGGCGGGGCGAATCTCCGGCGTCTTCAGCGGGGACCTGATTCTGATCGAACCCGGAACCTATACGCTGACGCTCGACACCGGCGCTACGGATGAACAACGCGGCGATCTGGACCTCACCGTCAGCAGCACGATGCTGATCGGCGCGGGCGCTGCACAAACCGCCATCGTGCAAACCGTCGTTGGCGAACGCGTGCTCGAGGTCAACCCTGGTTTGCTCCCCGACTTCGCATTTACCGCCCTCGGACTGACGATCCGGGGCGGTTCGGAGGCTACCGGAATCGGCGGCGGCGGCTTGATCTGCGGCGCGCCCGGCAACCGCACCACGCTCGAGAACTGCGCGTTCATCGATAACCATGCCTCCGGCCAAGGCACACCCGTCGGTGGGGCCATTGCCGGACTCGGGGGTACGCTCACCGTGATCGGGTGCCGCTTCGAGGCCAACTCCGCTCAGGGCGGCGGCGGCGCCATCTTCTACGATAGCCCAACAGCCGTCAGCGTCAGCCGCTCCACCTTCGCCCACAATCAATCCGCCTCGAACAGTGCCGGCGGCGGCGCCCTAGCTATCGCCGGTGCCGCCGGGAATGTCACCCTCCAGCACTGCGCCTTCGAGTCGAACCAGTGCGCCGGGGGCGGAGGCGGCGGCGCCCTCTTTCTCAGTGCCGGCACGCTCGACGCCAGGTTGAGCCGGTTCGTCGGCAACACCGCCGCCGTCGCTGCCCACGGCAGTGTGCTGCGCGAAACCGGCGGCACGGCCGAAAACAACTGGTGGTCACGCAACGCCGGTTCCGCCGCCGATGCTGTGGTCGGCCCCACCATCACCGCTTGGCTGCAGCTCCGGCACCGCGCCAATCCGGCGTCTCTTTATGTCAACCAATCCGCCGCGCTGGTCGCCGATCTATTCGGTCGGAACGCAGGCGGACCCGTTCCCGCCAGCGATCTCGTCGGCCTTCCGCCTTTCCCCGTGCCCGGCGCGGCGCGGTTCGGCAATGCCCTTCGGGGCACCCTTTCCGGCGTGGCCATGCAGTTCCTCGACGGTATGGCCACCGCCACCTTCAACGCCGGCCCCCTCGCCGGCTCAGGTGGGGCCGACGTTACCGCCGACGCCCAAACCGTCACCGCGGCCATCACCATCCTACCCAACGCGCCTCCAGTCGCGGGCCAGGACCAACTCGGCACGGTCGAGAACACGGCCGTCTCCGCGCCGGTAATCAAGTTGCTCGCCAACGACACCGATCCGGACGGCGACACGCTGAGCCTCACTGCGGTCAGCCCGATGAGCGCTAACGGGGGCACGGTTGTGCTCGCCGGCGACCAGGTCACGTACCAACCGTCGGCTGGCTTCACCGGGCTCGACAAGTTCACCTACACCCTCGACGACGGGCACGGCGCCTCCGCCCAAGGGGAGGTGCACGTGGTCGTGCTACCCGGCAACGCCCCCTCAGCGAACACCGTGGCTATTCGCCTCGAGGGCGATAAGCGGGTCCTCGTCTTTGCCGGCATCCCCGGCCAGGCGTACCGCGTCGAATGGGCCCCGGCCGTTACCGGACCCTGGACGGCTTTCCCCGGCAACCTGACGGCCGGCGCCACAGGTCTCATCGAGTTCGAAGACACTACCACCCCGCCGCCGCCGCAACGGTTCTACCGCGTTGTAGCGCTCAACCCTTGATGCCCCACTACCCCGTGAGCACCCGCATCCCACTCGCTCGTTTTGCCTGCCAAGTCGTTTTGTGCTGCGGGGCCAGTCTCCTCGGCTGGGCCCAATACCACTTCACCACCTCAGCCTCCTACACCACTTCTTTGCCCATCCCCGACAACAACCTTGCAGGGGTGGCGGATACGCGGCTCTTCAGCTCCCCGATCCAGTCCATCACCGAAGTTAAAATCACCCTCGACATCCAGGGCGGGTATAATGGCGACCTCTACGGCTACCTCACCTATGGAACCGGCTTCGCCGTTTTACTGAACCGGACGGGGCGCACGGCCAGCGCTCCATTCGGCTACGCGGACAGCGGGTTCAGCGTCACCTTGGCCGACGCGGCCCCTAACGGCGACATCCACAATTACCAGCTTACGCTCGATCCAGGCGGCTCAGCCCTCACCGGTACCTGGCAACCCGACGCTCGCAACGTCCACCCTGCAACCGCCCTCGACACCACCGCACGGGGAGCTTTCCTGAATGCCTTCAATACCTTCGACCCCAACGGGAGCTGGACCCTCTACCTGGCAGACGTGTCCCCCGTGGGCACAGCCACGCTCACCGGCTGGGGACTTGAAATCAGCGGCACCAGCCCGATTCCTGAGCCCGGCGGGCTTTGGCCCTTCCTAGCGCTGGGCGCGGCGGCTGTAGGATTCAGGGCCTGGCAGAGGCGCGGGGCCATAACCGTGAAGTGAAACGCCCGCACCCACGGCCCACGAAGGCACGACCACCGCTCAACTCCGCCTCCAAGCGCTCGCCCTGGTGACGATGGGTAGCAACAGGCCCAGGGCTGAGTAGCCAATCGCTATCGCCACCACACACACAGAATCGCCGGCTCGAGCAACCGCTACCCCTCGAATCAACAGCCCCCCCCCGCTCGCCCTTTCATTGCTGCACTCTCATACTGCCACTGGAGGGCGGAGCTCCGCGACGCCCGTCCCTCGGTTCCCGAACCCTGGCGCGATTTCGGGTCTGCGCCTGAGACCGCGAATGCCGGGCTCGCAGAGCTCGCCCCTCCATGCTGCAACTGGAGGGCGGAGCTCCGCGACGCCCTGTCCCTCGGTTCCCGAACCCTGGCGCGATTTCGGGTCTGCGCCTGAGACCGCGAATGCCGGGCTCGCAGAGCTCGCCCCTCCATGCTGCAACTGGAGGGCGGAGCTCCGCGACGCCCGTCCCTCGGTTCCCGAACCCTGGCGCGATTTCGGGTCTGCGGCCGAGACCGCGAATGCCGGGCTCGCAGAGCTCGCCCCTCCATGCTGCAACTGGAGGGCGGAGCTCCGCGACGCCCGTCCCTCGGTTCCCGAACCCTGGCGCGATTTCGGGTCTGCGGCCGAGACCGCGA
>VHCO01000476.1 GCA_016871715.1 Verrucomicrobiota bacterium | reverse complement strand
CTCTTGCGGCGTGGTAGGGCGCGACCGCTGGGCGCGCCGGCGGAAACGGTGGAAGATCGGGCGCGCCGAGTTTGTTCGATTCCTCGTCTCGCCCCGTGAACCCGCGGCTGGCCCGGCGGTCCAGCCCTACCTTGCAGGCTTCGCCAAGCGTTGAGGCCTACCGGTCAAAATGCGGCGCGCTTCCCTCTGCAAACCACACATACGGCCATGCCTCCGGTGCCGCGACCAGGCCCGCTCTCACCGGGTTTGCCAAGATGTAATCAGCCTTCTGGCGAAGGCTCTCCTCCCGACGCACACGATGTTCGAAGAAATCGGTCTGCCACTTCACTTTCAACTGCTTGGCCGTCCATTCCTTCCACTGTCCGACGACGCGCTTGAGGGGTTTCCCCGACGGAGGAAACGAGATCAGCATGTGCAAATGATCGGGCATCAAGAGAACCAAGTAGGGCCACCAGAGCCCCTGCCCCACGCGGAACGCGACGGTCCCGAACAGAGACTGGGCCATCGCAGCGTCGGCCAATTGGTTAACTCCGCGAGGTTGGCAACAGATCGTGATGAAGAAGACCTCGCGGTTGGGGTCCACCCAAAGCGGAACAGCGTGCGGCAGACGTTCGCGTTGCGGCAGATCCATGCGGGCCAAGATATGGGCACGCCACCGCTAGGCACAAGTTCATCCCGGCCGTTGCGGCAGGTTTGAGAAACCGCCCCGTGACCCCCGCGGCTGGCCCGGCGGTCCAGCCCTACCTCTTGCGGCGTGGTAGGGCGCGACCGCTGGGCGCGCCGGCGGAAACGGTGGAAGATCGGGCGCGCCGAGTTTGTTCGATCCCTCGTCTCGCCCCGTGACCCCCGCGGCTGGCCCGGCAGTCCAGCCCTACCTTTTCCTGTATGGCGGGGCGAACGGGGAGGCTGAAGTCGAGTGGATGCGGGCAGTTCCCGCCGGCGGCATGCGAGTGTCAAACTCGGGGCGGCGTTGGATGGGGAGCCGGGCGGCGGAGCCGTCAGGCGATGCGGTCGGCCGAAGGGTGCGCCAGTCTGGCTCGAGCGAGCTGGCGCGCTAAGCGGATAGCGGCGCGCATGCTCGACGGGTTAGCCTGGCGGGTGCCCACCAAGTCGTAGGCAGGGCCGTGGTCGGGCGAAGTGCGGACAAAGGGCAGGCCGAGGGTATAGTTCACGCCGGTGTGAAACCCGACGAGCTTGAGCGGGGCCAAGCCTTGGTCGTGGTACATCGCCACAACGACCTCGTAGCGGCCCACGTACGCCTGGTGAAAGATGGTGTCGGCGGAGACTGGCCCGACCACGTCCAGACCGCGCGCGCGGCAACTGGCGATGGCAGGACCGATCACATCGAGCTCTTCGGTCCCCATCGCGCCCCCTTCCCCGGCGTGCGGGTTGAGCCCGCACACCGCCACGCGGGCGCGGTCCAGCCCGAGCTGGCGGCAGGCTTGCGCGGCCAGGGTAATGGCTAGCTCGACTTTTGGCTGGGTGACGGCGTCCGGGACACGGCGCAGGGGCAGGTGGGTGGTGACCAGCGCAACGCGCAACCATCGTCCCCGGTCATCTTCGCCAAGCAGCATCATGGCCGTGCGCGGAGCGGCAGCCAGTTCGGCCAGGAACTCCGTTTGGCCCACGAACGTCCGACCGCTGCGCAGGATGGCCTGTTTACTGACCGGCGCGGTCACCAAAGCCGCCAGTTCGCCCCGGAGACAGCGTTGGGCGCCCTCGGTCAGCCAGGCCAGCGCGGCCAGGGCGGCCGCGGGCGCGGCAGGTTCGAGTGCGGGCGGCAAGGGCTGAGGTTCTGGATCCAGCACGAAATACCTGTCGGCCGAGGCGCCGTAGCCGGTGAAGGGTTGCAGGGGCAGGCCGACGTTTGCGTTGGCGCGTTGCAGCCAGGCTGGATCCCCGAGCAGGAGGTAGCGCGTGTCCGCGCCCTGGCCTGCAGCAGCCTCGGCAGCCAAGGCCCGGAGGGTCACCTCCGGCCCGATGCCGGTCATGTCGCCAAGCGCGATGCCGATCCAGAGAGCCACACGAGGTGGGCTAGTGCGAGCTAGAAGTAACGGACGAAAGCCTGGTCTTTAAGGCGCTCGATCCATTGCTTTTGGAGGCGGGCCTGCTCCTCGGCGATGAGGGTCTTCTCGATTTCGTCGCGCACCTCGCTCAGCGACCGAGTATGGTTGGCCTGCCGCTCCTCGACGGAGAGGATGAAGTAGGTTTGGCCCAACTCGATGATCTCGCTGCGCTGCCCGACGGGGAGGGAAAAGGCGACTTGAGCCAACTCCTCGCGTAGTTCCTTTTTCTCGACCCAACCGCGCGCGCCGCCCTGGGGGCGGAAAGAGTCCTCCGAATAGACGCCGGCCATCTCGGCGAACGGGGTGCCTTGGTCCAGCTTGCGAACGATCTCTTCGGCGATGCGCCGGCCGGCGCCGGGGTTGCCCTTGCCCTTCTCGTCAATGGTGATGGTGCGCAGCTTGACGCGGTCGCCCACTTTGAATTTGTCCAGATTATCGGCGTAGTACTTCTCGATTTTGTGAGGCGAGACGATCAGTTCCTGGGCGATGTTCTTGGCCCGCATGGCAGAGATGATGAAGTCTTCCCGAATCCGCTCGCGGAAGCTCTGGAGGGTCATCCCCTGCTCGTTCAACGTGCGCGTCAGGTTCAGCCGGTCGCCATACCGCTCCCGGATTCGTTCCTTGACGCGTTCCTCGATGATGCTGTCGGGGAGGTTGTAGCCCGCCTTCTTGAATTCGTCGAGGATGAGGCGGCGCTCGACCAACTGCTCGATGGCGTCGCGCCGGGCCTCCTTAATCTTCTGTTCGAGTTGGGCGGGCTGGCTCCCGTACTGGGCCATGAGCACCTCCAGGGAAGGCCCCACTTGGCGGAGCACGTCCTTGTACGTGATGACCGCGTCATTGACGATGACCACCACGGCGTTGGCCAGATCCGTCGCGGCCCGGAGGGGGGCGGCGCAGACGCTGCCAGCCAAGAGAACTGCCCAAACGCGCTTCATTGGCAAAGCCGCATAGTAGGTAGGCCCTCCGGCACGGTCAAGCAGGCCGAACCGCGCTCGCGGCGGCGGGGCGGCGGGGCGGGCGGCCGCCCCCACCCTGCACCCCACGCTTGCAATCCGCTATCGCCCGCATCATTCTCCGCGCGTTTGATGACTGGACACAGCCCGGGCGGCGACGCCCGAGGCCCTCTGAACGCATGAGCAATCCTTCGGAGTTCGAGCTCGATCTCGACCTGCAACTGCTGCCGGCGTGGGCGCGTCAACCGTCCACGGACAACCGTTACGCCAAGTTTGAGGGCGGTCCCGGGACCGACCGCGGCGACCGCCGCGGCGACCGCTTCGGCCGCCGGGAACCGCGCCGGG
>VHCO01000475.1 GCA_016871715.1 Verrucomicrobiota bacterium | reverse complement strand
CGCGGCGGTGGATCGTTCCAAGGCGGCCACCTGCTCGCGCGGCACGGTGAGCACGGTGTAGCCAATATCGATGACCAACAAATCCGGCTTCTCCGCGAGGATCGTTCCGGAGATAGAGGCCTGGCTCTTGAGTTGGATGACGTCGGCCCTGACCAGGACCGCCGCCGCCGGCAGCAGCGCCAAGGCAACGAGTGACCGCATGACCATGGCCGGACCATACTGTCGGGCGTGTCCCATAGCAAGTAGACTGTCGGCCCGTGCGGAGGGCGGGAATGTTGCCCGCGGGGTCTTGGCCGAGACGCCCGTCTCCGTTCGGAGGGGATTTCCCGCTTGCCTTTTTGGGGTTGGCCCGAAGAATTCCCACTTTTTATGCATTCTGAGACCTCAGGCTCCACGTGGTTTTACGAAATCCTGGCGTGGTTGGAGCTCCACCGGAATCGGGTCATCATGGCGGCGGTGGTGGTGCTGGCCGTGGTCGTCGCCGGATACGTGTACGGCTGGCAACGCGGGCGAACTGAGCTCGAGGCCAGTCGCGCCCTGATGGCCCTGCGCGCCCTGCCGGCGCGGTCGGGCGAGGCGCCCACGGCCACCAGCGGCGAGTTTCTGAAGGTGGCCAGCGATTGGGCGTCGACGAGCAGCGGAGAGCGGGCGTTGTTGTTGGCCGCGGGCAAGCTCTATGAAGAGGGCAAGTACGCCGAGGCACAGGCGCAATTCGAGCGTTTCGGATCGGCCTATGCCAGCAGCTCGCTGGCGTCCATCGCCGCCCTGGGGGTGGCGGTTTGCCTCGATGCTCAGGACCGAATCGATCCGGCCCTTAGCGCTTACCAGGGAGTGGTGACCAGGTTCGGCAGCGATCCGGCGACTCACCGCGCCAAGTTGGCGATGGCGAACCTCCACCAGGCCAAGAACCAGCCCGCCCAAGCCCTCAAGCTGCTCGAGGAGCTCAGCAAAGATACCGCTGCTGGACAGTTGGCTGTGGAAGCCGGGTCCCGCCAGCGCCGGCTCCTGCTCGAACACCCCGAGTTGGCCCCGGCGAACCCGGCGGCAGCCGGCGCCACCAACTTGGTCAGTGCCGTCTCCGGCGCGGAAACCAACCCGGCGGTCGTCTTGCCCGCGCTCACCAATGCGACCGAGCTCACGAACTCAGCTTCGGCGACCAACGCCTCTGCCCCAACGAACGGCGTGCTGAGTTCCCCCACCCCACCCTCAAGTTCGCCCGCCGGCGCCCTTGAACCCGCGGCGCCCACGCAGCCCCCGACGGCGCCCGAAACACCCGCGACTGCGCCGCCTGCGTCTGCCCCGCCTCCCACGACAGAGCCCGTGGCGGCGCCGCCCGCCACCCCGCCGCCGTCCGACAGCACTCCGCCGCCGACGCCGCCCGAGTAGGCTTTGGCCCAGGGACGTCGGCGCTTGCAGCTATGGACATCGCCATCATTGGAACCGGCTACGTGGGGCTGGTCACGGGTGCCTGTTTCGCCGAGGTAGGGCACCGCGTGGTCTGTGTGGACAGCGACGAGAGCAAGGTGCGGTTGTTACAGGGCGGCGGGATTCCGATTTACGAACCGGGCTTGGATGAGTTGGTGCGTGCCAATGTGGCCGCGGGCCGGCTGCGTTTCAGCGGGAGCGTGCGCGATGGGGTGGAAGAGGCGCTGGTGATTTTCATTGCGGTGCCCACGCCGCCCCTGCCCGACGGGGGTGTCGACCTGAGCTTCATCGAGGCGGTGGCGCGGGAGATCGCCGGGTGCCTGACCGAGTACCGGATCGTGGTGGACAAGAGCACGGTGCCGGTAAAGACCGGCGAGAAGGTGGCGGAGACGATCAAGCGCTACTGCAAGTCGCGGGTGGACTTCGACGTAGTCAGCAACCCTGAGTTTTTGCGCGAGGGGTTCGCGGTCCAGGACCTGATGCGGCCGGATCGGGTGGTGATTGGCGCGCGATCGCCGCGGCCGGTGCAGCGGCTCAAGGAGCTCTACGCCCCGTTCCAGGCGCCGGTGATCGTGACGGACATCAACTCGGCAGAGTTGATCAAGCACGCGGCGAATTCTTTCCTCGCACTGAAGATTTCGTACATCAATGCCATGGCTGCCCTGTGCGAAGCCTCCGGGGCCAATGTCCAAGAGGTGGCCAATGGCATCGGCATGGACAAGCGCATTGGGCGCGCCTTCCTGGACGCGGGTTTGGGTTTTGGCGGCAGTTGTTTTCCGAAGGACCTGAGCGCGTTCATCAAGATTGCCGAGCAACTGGGATACGACTTTGCGCTGCTGAAGGAGGTGCGAAACATCAACGCCCAGCAGATGGACCGGTTCATCCGCAAGATTGCCGACACCCTCTGGGTCATCAAAGACAAGCGCATCGGTGTCCTGGGCCTCGCGTTCAAGCAAAACACCGATGACGTCCGCCAATCCCCGGCCATCGAGGTGTGCCAGCGCCTGGCCCGGGAAGGGGCGATCCTGCGCGTCCACGATCCCCGGGCGATGGAGAAGGCGAAAGCGCTCCTGCCCGACGCGACCTTTGTCGAGGAGATGAACGACCTGGCCGAAGGTTGCGACGCCTTGGTGGTGGCGACTGAATGGCCCGAGTTCAAGCAACTCGACCTCGATCGGGCCCGGCGCCTCATGACGCACCCCATCATGATTGACGGCCGGAATTTGTTCGATCCCAACGAAATGGAGCGGCTCGGCTTCATCTACAAGAGCATCGGCCGGTAAACGCGGCTGGCCGCGCGGCGTCCGGGGAGTCAGATCGGGCCCGGGACTGGCCGATCGGCCGAGGGTCGTCCCGGTCGGAACGTGAATTGAATGGGGTACGAATGACGGACCAGGTGAACGGTGCGCCCGCTGAGAAGCTCATCGAGGTGGCCGCGGGGCTGATCTTCCGGGCGGGTCGCCTGCTCCTCACACAGCGCCATAGCCACGATCGCCTGGGCGGGCTATGGGAATTCCCCGGCGGGAAACTCGAGCTGGGCGAGTCCTACGCGGATTGTCTCCGGCGCGAGTTACGGGAGGAACTGGGCCTCGAGGTTGTCGTGGGTGAGCTCGTCGAACAGATCACCCATCGCTATCCAGAGCGCAGTGTGCATCTGAAGTTCTTTCGTTGTGCCATTGCGACGGGCGACCCGCGTCCGTTGGGTTGTCAGGACTTGGCCTGGGTAACCGCCGCAGAGCTAGCCCGCTACGAGTTCCCCGCGGCCGATGCACGTCTGCTCGATCGTCTCGTGGCCACGCCCGCGTGGTGGACCGAGTGAGGCTGCACTCGTGGAACGGACGGAGCGCGGGCGTCTCGCCCGCGACGCTGCGGCCAGGCCGGCCACCCCAACGGACGGAGCGCGGGCGTCTCGCCCGCGACGCTGCGGCCAGGCCGGCCACCCCAAC
>VHCO01000474.1 GCA_016871715.1 Verrucomicrobiota bacterium | reverse complement strand
CAAGGACGTGTTCACGTCGCGCCCGAACATCTCGAACGTGTCGGTCACGACGATCGGACGATTGGCGGTGAGGGTTCGATGGTGGCCGAGGGCCAACCGGCCGCGCCGGACCTCGACGGGCGCGTTGAAGGTGTTGTCTTGGTCGACCGACAGGGTGGCGTTGGGCGCATCGAGGACCAATCCGGCGGCGTTCATGGGCGCGTTGAGGCTGACGGTGTAGGGACTCGAGCTGGCAGCATCGATCATCGCCACCTGCGTGGCCGTTGGCACGCCAGCCGTCCAGCGGTTTGCGTCGTTCCAGTTGCCACTGACGGCCTCTTTCCAGCGCGTGATCGTCAAGCCCGGCGCTGAACGTGAGCCCGGGCACCACGGCGGCCGGTTGCGGATCGCTGCCGTCCAGCAAACCGTCGCCGTCGGTATCCCGCAGCAGAGGATTCGCTGCGGCGGCGATCTCTTCCCCATCCGCCCAACCGTCGTTGTCGGTGTCCGCGTTCCCTGGCTGGGTGCCCTGCCGGTACTCGTCGAGATTCGATAGTCCGTCGGCATCCAAGTCCAGGGCGCCATCGTCCTGCTCGGGGTCTAACCCGTGGGCGGTCTCGAACCCGTCCGGCATGCCGTCACCGTCGGTGTCGAAGTCCGGATCGGCCACCACCGTTACGAAGGCGAGCCCTGGCGCGGAGTTGAGGTAACCGTCGCTCACGACGTACTCGAGGACATCGAAGGCGGCGACACCTCGGCGCGGCACATAGAGCAGGCGAAGCCCGGCGTCGGTTACCGCGGCGGGAACGGTTTGGACCCGCGGTCCGCGAGCGATACCATCGGTGGTTTGATGGAGGCGACCCTGAGCGGGCAGCGTGGTTACTGTAGCCCGCACCGCGTCAGCGTCGGCGTCTGAGGCAGGGAGAGCCAGCACGACCTGGGGCACGCTGCTGGCGGCGATCACGTGGCGGAATTCACTCACGCCCATCGTCCACACGGGCGCACGGTTCGAGTCGCCCGCTCCCAAGACGCCAATCTGGCCGTGGACGGTCCGATCGAGGGCTTGCTGGCCCGCGCCTTCCTCGAAGTTCCAATAGCCCGCCAGACTCGGTTCGCCGCCCGTCAAGCGAGCGGCCAGGTTTGCCCGCAGTTCCGCCTGGCTCCGTGCCGCGCGCCAGACGCGGACTTCGTCGATCGCGCCGGGGAAGGCTGGCCCCCAGGAATGCCAGCCGATGAGCAGAGGCTCGTTGTTGTCCACGCTCAAGCCGGCACCAGCATGGGTGGTTACGGTCGCCAGGCTGCCGTTGACGTAGAAGGCCGTTTGCGTGCCGGCGCGAACGCCGGCGAGGTGGTACCAGCGATTCGGCACCAAGACCGCCGAGCCGGCGCAGGTCGAGCACCAGGCGGACTGGCTCGTGATGTAGAACCGGGCCGTGTAGTTGGGGAAGGATCCGTGTGTGCTGAGGTCGATCCCCCAGCCGGGAGTCTGTTGGTAGGTGGCGTTCTTGTTCACCACGCCGTAGTTGCGACTGGCCGCGGTCTTGGCGCCGTCCACCCAGATCCAGGCTTCGACCGTGAAATCCACCGTGCCAAAGTCGAGCGTGTTCGAGTCCGGCACCGCCAGAACGTCATCCACACCATCAAACGCCAGAGCGGAGCCGCTTGGGGCAACGCCGGCCAGCGGCGCGCGATTGGGCGCCAGCGGGAACGGATCCTGCCCGTCCGGGAGGCCATCCGCGTCGGTATCGCGGTTGCGCGGGTCCGTGCCCAAGGCGATTTCGGCTTCATTACTCAAACCGTCACCGTCGATGTCGAGATCGTCGCGATCGGGAATGGTGTCGCGGTCCAAATCTCCGAGCGTCACGACGGTGAACCGTTGGGTGACGCTGAGGCCGTCGGTGTCCGTGGCGATCCAATCGAGTTGCGAGGTGCCGGGGGCGTTTCGGCGCAGCGACAGTTCGGCGTTCAGGGCCGCCCGCGGCGTGGGGAGAGTGTAGGTATCGAGTTGGGAGAGCTGCCAGACTAGTTGTTGCCAAGGCGAGAAGGCGGACGCAGGAATGACTTGCTTGGCCAACCCCGGTCCGGCCCAGGCCACCTCGAGTTGCGCGGAACCGCCCGCCTCGAAGAACCGCGTCTCGAAGGCGTGCAGGCCTCTGGCCAATTCGATCGTCCCCGACACCTCGCGCGCGCCGTGCTGACCGTCGTTGTTCACGACCATTTGGCTGTCGAGGTACAGGGCTGACCCGTCATCGCTGGTGGTGAAGAAGGTGTAGAGGCCGGGGACGGAAATCCAGAGCGTGCCGGTGAAGCGCGCCGCGAACTGGTCGCTGGGCCCGCCGGGCCAGAACGAACCCGACGTCGACGGGTAACTCAGGGAACCGACCGTGGTGGTGAAGGTGGGCGTGGCCGACAAGTTGACGTTCGCCAGCGAGCCCGGACTGAACGTGAGTGTGTAGAAGTCGGCCGTCAGTTGCGCCGTGCCGCCTTCGCCATCCGTCAAGGCCACGCGCAATCGCTGCAGGTTCCCGTCCTCATCCCGCGCGGTCAGCACCACCGACCCGGTCACCCCCTCGACCAGCTCGATGGCGGGTGGCGGTTCGAGTGTGGGTGGGCGCGACAGGTTCGTGGGTGGGTGCACGCGCAGCCGGAACAGAGCCGGGAAGGAGCTAATCTGCCCATCATGAACCACAAACCGGAATTCATCGTCTCCCGTGTAGCCCGGGTCGGGTGCGTAGAGCAGGCGGTGTTGCGCGTCGGCGACGAGGGCTGAGACGCTCGAGAGCGCCGCGCCCCGCAACCGGCCGTCGGCGGTCTGGTATAAGGTGCCGTGGGCGGGCAGTTGGGTGACCAGGACCGACAACGGTTGGCCAACATCGAGGTCGGCCGCCGCCAACTCGCACGCCACGTCCGTGTTGGCCAGCGTCGTGGGCTGCACTCGCACGCGGCGCAGATTGGCAGGGTCGCGGCTGACCGTGTAAGGCAAGGCCAAGCCGGCGTCGTCACTCAACCTGAGGTTGTCAGCAGTGAGCGTGGCTACGGCCAGGGGTTCATCGAACTCGAGGCTGAATCCCGGTTGCCACAGCGAGACCGCCGTGGCCTGAGGCGCAGGCGTCACCCCCAGCAATCGGGGTGGCTGACGATCGGGCACGGTGTAAACCCGGCTGACGACTGTGCTGTGACGGGCATGGTCCGTGGCGCGTACCGTGGCGGTGAACGTACCCCCGGCCAGTGGCGCGCCCTCGAGTGAAACGAGGAACGTGTTGGCGCTCACCTCGTTGGGGCTCCTGGTCATGTCGACTGACTGACTGGCAGTCACCACCCCGCTGACTTCGACCCGCAACCGATACTGGCCACTGTTGTCCGAAGACGATACTTCGAGTGCGAGCGGCCCGGCCGGGTCCGGCACCGGC
>VHCO01000473.1 GCA_016871715.1 Verrucomicrobiota bacterium | reverse complement strand
GAGACTGAATCCGACCCGCTGGGCAACACCCGCCGCACCACCTACGACGTGGCCGGCCGCGTCTATCAGGTCCTCACCCCGCTCGGCTACCCCTCGACACATACCTACGACGGGCGCGGCCGCCTCACGCGGTGGGTCGATGCGGAGAACTTCTCTTGGCGCTACCAGTACGACGGCGTGGGCAACATCACCAACATCGTCGATGCCCTCGAGGGCAACTACGCGATGGTCTATAGCAACCGCAACGAGCGCATCCTCGAGCGTAATCAGGACGGCAAGGAATGGCGCTACACCTACGACCCTCTGCTGCGCCTCGACACTCAGACGGACCCAAACGCCGTTACGCGCGCCTTGTCCTACGACCCCGGCGGGCGCCTGACGAACGTGGTGTTCAGCACCGGCCGCGTGAACTCACTCGCCTACGACCAGAACGATAATCCCACCAACCTGACGCGCATCCAGAACGGCGTGCCGATGGTCTTCAACCTGGCTTACGACGCCATGGGGCGCGTCACGAACCAAACCGCCGCCACAAGCCTGCAAACCGTCCGCTACTTGCGCGACAAACTCGGCCGCGTCTCCACCCTCGTTTACCCGAATGGGAAGCCGCTCGACCAAGGCTTCGATGCCCTGGGCCGGCTCACCAACCAGGTCTTCCGCTTCAGCCCATCGAAATCGCTCACGAACACCTACGAGTACGACGTAGCCGACCGCCTCACCCGACGCACCTACCCCAACGGTGTTCTGCAGACCAACGGCTTCGACAACGCCGGGCGGATCACCAACCTCACGTACGCTTCAACCGCCTCGAGCCAACCGTCGCCCATGGCGGTCGCCCTCACCTACGCCTACGACCGCAACGGCAACAAGACCGAGTTCACAGAGAAAGGCACGCTGGACTGGCAGTTGCCCCCGCTGACGGACGAGACCGCGCGCTACACGCCCTCGGGGCGCCTGATCGACCGCACGATCACCACCAACTCTACCCCGACCGGTGGCCCGATAACGCTCACGTACCGCTACGACGAAAGCGGGAACATGACCAACGCCACGGGCGGTGGACACTCTTACTCCCTGACCTACGACGAGGATAACCGCGTGATGACGGTGAGGTCACAGCGGACGGGCGAGCCTGAGAAGACGATCGCGAACCGCTACGATGCCCTGGGCCGGCGTATCCAGCGGACCCTGGACGGCAGCAGCACGGCGATGTACACGCTGGACCTGTCCGGCAGCATGGAGCGCATCCTGTTCGAGCTGCGGGACGGCGCCCAGACCTACTACGTCCACGGCCCTGACCTCTGCTACCGCGTCAACGGCGACGAATCCGTGACCTGTTTCCATGCCGATGCCATGGCCAACGTCATCGCCACCACCGACGCCACCGGCAGCCTCCTCACGCAGTATGCCTACACTCCTTACGGCCGCCTCCTGGGCTCGACCAATTTCCAATCTCAGATTTCCAACCCCTACCTCTTCGTCGGCAGCCAGGGTGTCATGGAGGAATTGCCTGGCCTCTACTTCATGCGGGCACGGTACTACCTCGCGGACGCCGGCGTGTTCCTCTCGACCGATCCGGTGAAGCACGTCGGGCCGGGGTGGAAGCCGGAAGCTTACCAGTACTCGAGGGCGAACCCGTTTTCCTTCATCGACGCATCCGGCGAGATCCCTCACGTGGTCCTGGCAATGGGGATTGGAACTGTAGCCAACGCCCTCCTCGAGATTGGCACTCAAGTGGCGGCAAACGCGGTAGAGGGGCGCGACGTCTTCGATTTTGGCAACTACGATGGGGCTCGGATCGCAGGCGCCGCGGTGAGGGGAGCACTCTCAGGTCTTGCCGTGAGCACGGGGGGACTGGGCGCTGCTGCAATACGAGGTGTGGCTTCGGCAGCGGGTGAGGCAACTACCCAGTTCCTTTCCGGCGAACCAGTCGACCTCGGTGCTGTTGCAGGCTCCGCGTTCAGCGGCTTCGTGTCTGGGGGCTTGAATGTTGGTAACAACGGACTGCGATTGTACACTGGGGCGGTGCGCGGCCGTCTGCCGTTACACCTCAATGCGATCCTCTTTGGGTCACATACCCGCAACCTTCTGTTGAACCAAGTTGGCTGGGACGCGGCATCAGATCTGATCGCTGCTGGCGTGAATAGGCTTCAGGACTCCCTATCCTCAGCACACGCACCGCAAGCATCGAGCGAAGGGTCAGGCAGTCGGCCTGGCACAGTAGCGATGAACTCCCCTGCGACGGCAGTGTATGCTGATGTACGCAACGCCGAGCAATCGCAGCAGCCCAAGCTGACCGTGAACGGCCCGGGCTCGACCGCATCCGCGACCGGGATTGATGTGGGAATTGGAGGCCAGTCGACAAAGGGGTCCGTCAAAGAGAGTGCCTTCACGCAGGTTGTATCGAACATCGCCAAGTCGACGTACCAAGGACTTAAGGCGACGGTGAAGAACGCCGTGAGCGCGATGGGCAACTTTTTCGGCGGCCTCTTCGGCGGAAAGAGCGCACCATGAACCCAACCCCGCCCAACCTCCCCAGCGCACTCAGCGCCGGACGGCCGACCGCCGGTCAGCGTTGCGTGGCTTTCGGGGGCACGGAGGCGAAACCCCCTTACAGGCCCAGCCAGTCCCGAACGCCCGCTTCGACGAGCGCCAACTGCGGCGAGGTCACGCGCCCCAGCAGACCCTCCGCTTTCACGGCGGGGATCGTCAGCGGATTCTGCACCAGCCAGATCTCACCCCGGTTGGGCATTGGGTTCTTCTTCCTTGTCCAACAGAAGGAGCGTTTGGTCAGCGATGCAGCTCAATTCGTTGTCTGTGAGCGGTCCGTAATCGGACGGAACCACGGCTTGGGCAATCTCATTCCAGACCCGACGTTGCTCGGTCGGATCGAGCCGTTTGAACTCGGCGAGACATTTGGCAGCTACAGCAGTCGTAGGTTCAGGTTAGCGGATGCGGGTGAGTCGCCCAAGGAGATACTCCTCCAGCAGATTCAGGCGGTGGCGAGCGCCGGCTTCTTGGCGCCGGGCCGGTGGGGAAGCTTCTCGGGCCCGCCAAGCCAGGCCAGCCTTGCGAGCCTGACCGCTTCAGCCGCGCACTCACCTGCTCACCCAGGCGACCCGCTGCAGTCCCTGGCACCGGCGCTGCCAGAAGTGGACGGCGTCATGATGCACCCGGGCGACCACACCCAGGCAGAGGGCCTTCGTTCCAAAGCGGGGGTGGGCCAGGAAGCGGCGGACATACTGAGCTGTGTCGTCGGTGCGAACGTCGAGCCAAGCAATGCAGTAAGCCGGGTGGCAAAGGGCGCGCTGGAAGAAACCCCGGTCCTGGGTGAACAGGGTGACTTGCCGCAGGCGATGCAGCAGCGGAATAACGTTGTCGTCCTTGACCCCGGAGCGGGCCACGTGCA
>VHCO01000472.1 GCA_016871715.1 Verrucomicrobiota bacterium | reverse complement strand
GAACGGCCCAATGGACGAACCAGCCATTGCCAGCCATGGTAAACACGATGAAGGCCGATAGGAGGACGGTTGTGCCCAACCCTTTCCGGCGCCGGAGAACCACGGCCAGAATCAACAAAATGAAAACGAGCCCAATCGGGCTCGCCAGCTTCTCGACAAATTGGCCTAGGATGATCATGAGGTCATTTCATGGCGGGGACCGCATTCGTGGATGCGCAGGTTAAGACCTGCGGCTACAGGGGGGCGGTGTGCGGCGCATACCCAGGATGTAGTCGCAGGCTTGAGCCTGCGTGGTGAACGGGTCCGGTGTTCATGTCCCGTCGCGCAGGTTGAAACCTGCGGCTACAGCGGGTGTTGTTCAAGTCGTAGTCGCAGGCTTTGGCCTGTGGCGAGAACGGGTTCGAAAGACCGTTATTCACGCGCAAGCTAGAGCTGCGGGCTACCTAAACACTGGGCGTTTGTCCAGATGCGTGTCAGGGCTGAGGAACCCCGAGGTCCTTGCAGATCTTCCGCGCTGTAAACTCTAGAATCTCTCGGTGCCGCGGCACAGCGGAGACTCTCTTGGCAGCTCGATTGACATAGATCGTGTGGTTGCTGCCTTCACGAAGAAACGCGCAACCGTGGGACTCCAAGTGCCGGACGAGATCGATCCGCTTCATGCCGGCGACAACGCCAGCCGTTCGCGAATCACGTCCTGCCCCCGCAGTTCTTCCTCGGCCAGTTCCCGGTTAGCTTCCATGACCAAGCCGACGGCCTCGATGAGGTTGGCACGCGCCTCCTCCAAAGTGGCGCCCTGGGTGTTGGCGCCGGGCAACTCCTCAACGAATGCGGCGTAACCTCCCGGAAATCGGCGGAACACGGCGGTCAAGTTCATAGTCGTGGTCGTCATTTAGCGGTTCGTTGTCGGCCTGTCAAACAAAACGCAAGCCTATGGGATGCGGTTTGCTGCTCAAGAATGAAGACCTTTTGGAGGGCCCAGTAAGGACCAACCGACGAAACGCTGAAGCCTGAACAGCACGATGAGACCACAAGACCACGGGGCCGTCGACGAGGCCACCACAAACGAAACACTGAAATGCTAGCCAAACTCAGACGTCAGAGGTTGGGGGGCAGGAGGCGAAGGGAGAACATCGGCGATCGGATATCGCACGATGGCACCGTTGTAGCCACACGGCCGTAGCCTGCGTGGTCAACGGGCAAATACGGAAATGGGAAAGAAGAAAGCCGAGATGCAGGTCCCACTGACCTACTACGCTTTCCCAATTTCTGCTTTCTGTCTTCTGCTCTTGTTGCCGCGCAGGTTCAGACTGCTCCACCGCAAGAGCCCCAATGCGGTGGCCGCCTAACTCATCCCCTTCTCCAAAAAGAACCTCGCGCGGACAAGCTCAGGTGTTGGGCTACAGCGGAGGTCTGGTCTCGGAACATGGCCAACGGATGTAGTCGCAGGCTTTAGCCTGCGTGGGGTACCGAGCGTGGTGTTCATGAACGGTCGCGCAGGTTAAAACCTGCGACTACACCGCAAGTGGGTGTGCTGGGGCATGACCCTCCTTGGTCCCCACGAGTCGTGGTAGGTAAACAGCCACCGCCTCGGCCAGGAGCTGCCGGAGTCGCTCGTCGCTCATGGCGCTGTCCGCCGCGGCAGCGACCAACCTGTCGAGGGTAGCGGATATCCCCTGGCTCGCGACCGCGTCGAACCCGGCCCGACGGAGGAGACCAGGCCCGGTGGGAACGAAGCGTTCGGCCGGAAAGGCGAGCGCCTCGCTCAGCGGTTCCCAGGGGCGCAAACCCCGCACCTGAAGCTCGACGTCGACGGAAGGCCGGTAACCGTGCAACTCGATCAGCGACTCGGCCAAGTCGATCGCCTTGACCGGCGGTCCAACGTCCAGGGCGTAGATGCCCGGCTCGTCACCGGCGGCGGCGCCGAGCACTGCATCCGCCGCCTCAGAGAGGAACATCACCTGCTGAGTCATCTGGGCATCGGGCACCCACACTGGCCCGCCTTGGATAATCTGTTCCTGGAAGACCGTGCTTAAACAACCGGGTCCGCCCAGAAACGAATCCAACCGAGCGATCGCGAACCGTGTGCTCCCGGGGGACGGGCTTTGGCGGGCGTGGAGGCACAGCTCACCCAGCAAGCGGGTTCGGCCGAGGACACTGACGGGGTGAACAACGCGCACGGTGGAAACCATGACAAAGTGAGGCACGCCGCAGGCCAAGGCCTCATCCGCCCAGACTCTGGTACCGAGCAAGTTAACCCGTATCGCCTCCCGTGGTCCGGCCTCGAGCAGGGCCGGATTGCTGCGTAAGCCCGCATGGACGACCAGGTCAGGGCGGCAGTGGGCTAGGAGTGACCGGACCCGGGCAGGATCGGCGCCATCCAGCAGATGCGCCAGGACGTCGTGTCCGGCCGGTCGCGCGCTCAGCTCCTCGCGTAGCCGGTACAGGCCGCTTTCATCCGCATCCACCAGGTTAAGCTGTTGCGGCCAGAATTCGAGCAAGACGCGACCGAGTTCCGCTCCCAACTTCCCGGCCGCCCCCGTGACGAGGACCCGCTTGCCCGCAACTCGAGCGCGCGCGCGCCCAGTGTCGAGGCGCACGGGCGTGCGCCCAAGGAGATCGTCGACCTGCGAGGCATCAGCCCAACTCACCGCCACTTCGCCCATCGCGATTTGGTCGATACCGGGCACAACCCGGTGTTTGAGGTTGGCTCGGGCCAGGGTGTCCTTAAGCTTGCGCAACCGGCTCGGGCTGAAGGCGCTGCCAGCAATGACGACCTCGTCGAGACGCTCCCGCCAGGAACCGTTCGCCACACCCTCCGCCATGCCCAAGACCGGAATACCGTTCACCCGTTTCTGCCACTTGTCCGCGTCGTCGTCGAAGAATGCCACCACTTCGATCCGCCCGAGGTGGCGACTGGTCAACTGCCGGGCGAGAGCCGCGCCGGTGTTGTCCGCCCCGAGAATCGCGAGCCGACGTTTCCGCAGCGACTTCCCGCCCCCGCGCGACAGGGCCTCACGCGCCTGGCGCAGTGCCAGCCGGACGCCACACAACAGCAGTAGCGAAACCATGGCATCGATTACCAGCACCGAACGTCCTGGCGCCACCGCGCCGCCGGAGACGTGCCAAACCAGCATCTCGGCCAGGATCGCTAACCCGAGCACCGTCGCCATCTGCCGCACCTCGAAAACGTTGAAGTGGCTGAGTAGCCCGGAGAAATGGCGGTGGCCAAGCAGGAGGAGCAGTTTCAACGGAACCATCCAGGCGGCGTACAGCCAGAACATCCGCATCTCCTTGGCCGGCGGACGGAAATCGAACCGCAACTGGCACGCGATCCAAAAGCTGAGTAGCAAGACGAGCGAGTAGAGAACGATCACCCCCAGCCAGTAGGGCATCAGCGTCGCGCATATGAGCCAAAGATCA
>VHCO01000471.1 GCA_016871715.1 Verrucomicrobiota bacterium | reverse complement strand
GAAATGTGAGTCATTCTGACTCGCGAACACACACAATAGGTAGGCGGCGCAACTCGAACGCCTCGATTTTAGGCCGCCCTCTGAACAAGAGCCCCTAACACGCTTGTTTTAGGCCTAGTCGCCGCCAACTGCTCCAGACCGGCGGCAACGTGCTCAACGTCCTGGCCCTGAACCACTGCCAGGTCAGTGGCCTGAGCTACAGCCAGTATGCCTATTACGACTCGAGCATGACCATCGCTTGCACCAATAACATCTTCCGCCGCTGCAGCTTCACCTGGTACCAGGTGGAAGACACGCCCGGCTACTATTCCTTCACACTCTATCTGCAGAACAACCTCCTCAGCAAAGGGGCGGTTTACTTCAGCCACAACGACGGCGGCACGGCCTGGACCGTTCGCGACAACCTGTTCGATTCCGACGTGCTCAGCAACTCGAGCACGTACGCGCTCACCGCTTCGCACAACGGCTATCGTGCCGGCCTGAGCACGCTCGGGGGCACGGGCAACCAAAGCGGCCTGACGATGGACTTCGTCAGTGGCCCGGCCGCCAACTGGTATGGCGTCCTCGGCGATTACTACTACCCGGCCAGCGGCTCGTCGCCAAGCCTGGCTTGCCTCATTGACGCCGACAACGTTCGGACACCCGCTTCTGTCGGCCTGTATCACTTCACCACCGTGGCCGCGGTCAACAGCAAGGAGACGACCAGCAACTTGGACATCGGCTTTCACTACGTGGGCGTCGGAACGGACAACCAGCCCAAGGACACCGATGGCGACGGTTGGCCGGATTACTTCGAGGATCGCAATGGCAATGGCAACCAAGATCCGGGCGAATCGAACTGGCAAATCTCCGAGAACGGCACAACGGGGGTGCCAGGATTGCAGGTGTTCAGTCCTTTGGACTAACAAAAGAGGTCAACGTGAATAGACACATAACCATCTCCAGGGAGGAGTGAGACTGAGAAGGGCGATCACCAGACGCCGTGTCGCCTGGTCATTCTGGTGCCAAGTCGTCCTCCTCGGCTCCGGGCGGCTGGCGCAGACGCCTGGGCAAGTCGCGGGCGCCATGCATCACCCGCACCAAATCCAAGGTGGTTTCGTCATGGCGATAGAAAATGAGATGCAGGTGGAAAGGACGTACCGCAAGGCTCGACCTCAATCCCTGAAGTTCTGGATGTTCAAAATGCCGTGGCCGTCCGAGATCAGGCCGCTCTGCCAATTCGTTCACCGTCCGGTCCACCGCCGTCAGATAGCGCAGTGCGACTTCTTCACTGGCCTCCGTCTCGTACCAGCGAAACTGCACGTCCAAGTCTGCCAGGAAAAACTCCGACTTGCGGACGGCGAGTCTCATCGGCTCGCCTTCTCGGCGCGCACCCGCTCCACAATCGCGTCTAGGTCTTGTCGGGAATAGGGCGTGAAAATTCCGCGCACCCCCTTCAACAACTCCGCCTCGAGTTCAGCGCTGTCCGCCTCCAAGTCGAAGTCCACGGCCCCGCTGACGGGAATGTAGCGTTCGAGCTTCACCCGCTTCTCGCCGTACGCGAGCACGACGGCAGTGCCCCCAAAGGCCTCTTCGACTAGCTTGCGGAGTTCCGGTTGAGCGACGGTGACTGTGACTGTCTTCATGGCCGTAGATTAGTGCGGGACGGCACTACATTTCAAACTTTGTTTAAGCTCCCGAAAATGGTGCGGGGGAAGTAGGACAGCACTTCCAGCCTGTCTCTGAACTCAAGTCGCGGGCAACTCGTCGCCCGGCATCGGTGGCACGTCCGGCGCTTTCGACAACACCGCGAGAAACTTCTCCCGGTTCCCGCGCTTGGCGCGCTCGGCAATGATGCTCTCGGTCTGCCATGCGCCCATCGCCTGCGCCAGCGCGAGGGAGAGCAACCGCTCCACCGGCACTTTCTCACGCTCCGCCATCGCGACCGCCTGTTTGTAGATCGCGTCGGGCACTTCTGTTCGCATCGTTGTCATGTCAGCGTTCTCAGTTTCGTCAGGAACTCCGCCGGACTCAAGGGCACAATACCAGCGCCAGCGTGTATTCCGCCACCAGCGACACGGACAAGTTCGCCTGCCATCGCGGGTCCGCACCGAGCTTCTGAAGCAGCGCCGCCGATCCGCCATTGCGCGAACGCAACGCGGCGACAGCGTGCTTCCCACGGGAATGGCGCTCATGCTACTCTCCGTTCCGTGAAGTCAATTAACTCGCAAGTTGTCCCCGCCAGTGTTGGCCTCGCTGGGAAACCAGCGGTTCGCGCATAGGATTATGAAGGCGACCAAAGCCCTTCAACCCGCGTTCGACATCGCCTCCGCGATCCAGAGGGTGCGCGGAAAGGCGGTCCTGCTGGACATGGACCTTGCTCGCATCTACGGCGTGCCCACCAAACGCCTGAACGAACAGGTCAAACGCAATCTGGCGCGCTTCCCCGACGATTTCGCATTTCAGCTCACTGCCGCCAAAGTCCACGTCACCCTTCGCAATCAGTTGTTCTTCGACTGGCATGTGGCGGCGGTGAAATAAGAGCGACATCAGCCGGCGGTGCCGACCTTGGGATGCAGTTGCCGACCGAAAGCAGAATGACGACGAACCAACGAACGCGCGTTTCCACGGGACCAGAAGGCCAGCGGCCTAGAGCAAATCTCCATCGGCGCCCGGTTTCTCGGTTTCTGGGTTCGCGGCTTCGCGGCTTGTCAGGCGGGGCCGGAAGCACTACGTTGTCGCCGTGAAACTGCTGATGGAAAACCTGCCCTTGTCGCTCAGTTCGCAGCGCGAACCGCTCCGGCAATGTCTGCAAGCGATGGACCGCGTGGCGAAGGTCCGGGCGGTTTATCTCTTTGGCTCCCACGCTCGCGGCGAAGCTCGGCCGGACAGCGACGTGGATTTGTGCATTGTGGCGGACGAAGCGGTCGAGCAACTCAAGCTGGCGGCCAAATTCCGGTATGCGTTCTGGGACGTATGGCCGCGTCCGGCGTTCACGCTTGTCCCGATCACGCCGCAACGCCTGGCGGAGAAGCAAGCGCGTCGCGACCATTTCTTTGCCACCGTCCTCAACGAAGGAGTCTTGCTTGCCACGGAAAACTGATTCGAACAATCCGAGCGATTGGCTGCTATTACAAGGCTTGGAAGATCGCCTCGCGGCCCCGAATCGGCAGTTCGCCCATCGGCAACTGCACGGCGTCGGGTGCGGCGAACTCGCGGAAAGCGTTGGCCATCCCGTGCTGGAGCGCGAACTGGGCGAACTCGCGGTCCCGCTCGATCAATACCGTGCCCGGCGGTGGCGGGGGATGGAGTTTCGCGTACGTGCCGCAACCGCCGCCGCCGATCACCAGGCTGGCGAGCAGAAAATACGTTCGCAGCACCAATTCGTTTCCGCGCGCAGCCAAGCCGAGATCGCTCACGGCTTCGTTTCGCTTCCCGCTGCACTCGCCCGCGACTTCGACAGCAGCCATTCGTAAA
>VHCO01000470.1 GCA_016871715.1 Verrucomicrobiota bacterium | reverse complement strand
CTTGCGGCAATCCGCCGCCTGGAGGGCGGAGCTCCGCGACGCCGCGACGCCGGGTCAGATCACCGAGTTCTGGTCTGGGACATGAGATCGAGGGCTCGTGGAACTCGCCCCTCCAGTAATGTCATGCGCGGGCAGTTATCAGTTATCGGTTCTCAGTTATCAAGGGGACAGGTTTTCAGCGTTTCAGCATTTCAGCGTTTCAGCGTTTTCCTTTGCGCTTCTTGCGGCAATCCGCCGCCTGGAGGGCGGAGCTCCGCGACGCCGCGACGCCGGGTCAGATCACCGAGTTCTGGTCTGGGACATGAGGTCGAGGGCTCGTGGAACTCGCCCCTCCAGTGATGCCATGCGCGGGCAGTTATCAGTTATCGGTTCTCAGTTATCAGGGGGACAGGTTTTCAGCGTTTCAGCGTTTCAGCGTTTCAGCGTCTTCTTTTGTAGTCCCTGCGGCTGAGGGAATTCGATGAACCGGCTCCGTCAAGGTTGGCACATTTTGCGGTACTTCGGCCCGCGTTGGGTGGCTTACCGGGCCTGGCTGGCGGCCCAACAACGGCTAGGCCGGCTCGAGCGCACTCTGCCCTTACGCTCGTGGA
Organism: Verrucomicrobiota bacterium; assembly: GCA_016871715.1. GTDB lineage: Bacteria > Verrucomicrobiota > Verrucomicrobiia > Limisphaerales > J093 > VHCO01. The sequence goes on along the minus strand of VHCO01000470.1, from coordinate 2,872 downwards.
ATGACGAGCCGTTGGCTGGACACCTCATTGCCGAGGCCGATCCGGACCCGGAGGCGCTCCTTGAACGGTTGCGGCGGCGCCGACGTTTCTTCTTTACCTGGACCGATCGGCCGCAGTTTCGGGAGTGGCTAAGCTACTGGGACTGCGGCTCGACGGGATCGGCGCCTTCTGTGCAGATGGCCGAGCGGATTGCGGCGGGCGACTGGTGTTTCTTCGCCCATCACTGGGCCCACACCAGCCTGCCACCGGATTGGCACCGGAACTGGCAGAGCGGCGAGCGTGTTCCCTCGAACCTGCATTGGAGTCGGATCGACGAGTTCGCGCATGGCGACATCAAATGGGTGTGGGAACCGAGCCGGTTCACGCCCGTGTATGCGCTGGTCCGGGCTTACTGGCGGACCGGCGACGAGCGTTGGCCAGAACTGTTCTGGCGGTTGATAGAGGATTGGCGGGCGGCGAACCCACCGCAGCATGGAGTCAATTGGAAATGCGGCCAGGAGATTGCGCTGCGGATCATAGCGTGGACTTTCGGCCTGTTCGGCTTTCTCGAAGCGGAGGCCACCACGGCCATGCGAGCGGCCCAACTGGTCGAGATGTTGGCGGTGTCGGCCGAGCGCATCGAGCGGCACCTCGGGTACGCTCTGAGCCAAAGGAACAACCACGGCATCTGCGAAGCCGTCGGGCTTTGGACGGTAGGGTTAGTCGTCCCTCAGCTCGACCGGGCGGCGCATTGGCGAGCGTTAGGCCGGCGCCATCTCGAGAGCTTGGCCGAGGAGTTGATTTACGAAGACGGCTCATTCACGCAGCACTCGGTGAATTACCACCGCGTGATGCTCGATGGGTATGCCTGGGCGTTGCGGTTGGGTGAGGTGTGCGAGGAACCGCTCGCAGACGCCACTCGCGAGCGTATCCAGGAAGCGGTGAAGTGGTTGTTCGAGCTCGTGGATCTGAGCAGCGGGCGAGCGCCCAATTATGGGTCTAACGACGGTTCCTGGCTGTTGCCGCTGAGCAACGGCGAGTACGACGACTACCGCGCGGTGATCCAAGCCGGCAGTTGGCTGACGGGTGGCCAGCGTTGGCTCGCGCCTGGGCCTTGGGACGAACACCTCTTCTGGCTGGCCGGGGCTGAAGCCATCGAGGGCGAGCCGGACCCGCCCGAGCGCAAGGACTGGTCCGCCCCGGTGGGTGGCTATTACCTGGTGCGATCCGACCAGGGCTTGGCTTTCACCAGGTTTGCGCGGTTGCGCGATCGGCCTGCCCAGGCCGATTTTTTGCATGTGGACCTGTGGTGGCGCGGCGTCAACTTGGCCCTGGACCCGGGCACGTTCAGTTACCACCAGGCGGCGCCCTGGGATAACGCCCTGGGGCGGACCTCGGTCCATAACACCGTCACCGTGGCGGGTCAGGATCAGATGGAGCAGGTCTCGCGGTTCCTGTGGCTACCGTGGATGTCCGGTTGGGTGGCTACGGCCCGGCGCTCTGACCTCGGCGACCTCGCCCTCTGGGAAGCGGAACACGACGGCTACACGCGACTGGTCAAGGGGGCCGTTCACGGTCGCGCGCTGGTGCAACTCGGTGAGCGCGGTTGGCTCGTGCTGGACCGCGTGGCAGGTCCGCCGCCGGCCCGGTTGCATTGGCTGCTCTGCGATGCGCCGCACGAGTTCAACGCGGCCCAGGGGCGGCTCGGACTGGAACTTGAAGCCGGCCCGGTTTGGGTCCAGACGGGGACGACTGGGGTGGCGGGCGCAAAGGCCGAGACCACGTTGGTGCGCGCCGATCCTGCGTCCACGCGGGGTTGGTGGTCGCCCCGGTACGGCCTCAAGTTGCCGGCGCTTTCGCTGGCGCTCGAGGTGCAGGCCCAAGAGGCCGGCTTTTGGACCCTGTTCACCTGGGAGCCAATGCAGGTGTCGATGGCGGACGACGTAATGTGCGTGCGCGGCGCGGACTGGGAAGCGCAAGTGCGCTTGGCTTGGGCTGACCGGCCCGGCCCGTTGGTCCGCGCGGTGACCCTGCGCGACGCTCGCGAAGACACGCTGACCGTGGCGGCTTGAACGTCCTGCTGATTCATCAGGCCTTCGCCTCTCCGCTGGACGCGGGCGGAACTCGGCATTGGGAATTCGCCCAACATTGTCTAGCGGCCAGCCACGGATTCACGGTGGTGACCAGCAACCTGCGGTATCTGACGGGCGAGCCGAGGTCGCAACCGGCGGGCGCGCTCGGGGATGGACAACCGGGCGGCATGCGGATCCTGCGCGCGTCCACCTACCGGGCGTTGCATCGGTCGTTCATCGACCGGACGGTTTCCTACCTGTCGTTCATGGTCACAGCAGCGTGGCGGGCATTGAGGGTGGGTTCGGTGGACCTGGTGATGGGGACAACGCCGCCGATCTTCCAGGCGGTGTCGGCATGGGTCGTGGCCCGGTACCGTCGGCGGCCGTTCCTGCTCGAGGTTCGCGATCTGTGGCCGGCCTTCGCCATCGATATGGGGGTGTTGCGCAGTCGGCCGTTGATCTGGCTTGCCCGGCGCCTCGAGACGTTCCTCTATGATCGAGCCGATCGTCTGCTGGTCAACTCGCCCGCTTACCGTGATTACCTGCTGGCCCGAGGTATTCCAGCCGCCAAAGTCAGCTTGATCCCCAACGGTGTCGACCCCGCGATGTTCGATCCTGCCGCCAAGGGCGAGGCGGTCCGCCGCCAGTGGCAACTCGAGGGGAAGTTCCTTGTGGTGTACGCCGGGGCACTGGGGATGGCGAACGACATCCCCACCATCCTGCGCGCAGCTCGCCGACTCGAGCAGCGGCCCGAGATCCATTTCCTGCTCGTCGGCGATGGCAAGGAACGGGCTAACCTCGAGACCCTCGCCCGCGAGTGG
>VHCO01000469.1 GCA_016871715.1 Verrucomicrobiota bacterium | reverse complement strand
GCGCTGATCACAGTTCACACTCGCTCTTCAGTCTACTCCGCAGACTCGAAGACGCGAAGATCCACTTTACGCTCGCACGTCATCGAGAGGATACCGTGCTCGTTACCATGACGCTGGTGGGCGAGCGAGTTGAGGTCATAATGCGGTGGGCCGATTCCCCGAACCGGGGGACGAGGAACTGCTGGCCGGGCCGTCCCGCAACTTCCAGGTGTTCGATCCCTTGGACTTCCTGGCCGAAGTCACCTGTCCCAAGTGTGGTCCGACGATGCGCATCGTCGCCTTCATCGAGAGGCATCAGAACGAGGTCATCGAGAAGATTCTCCGGCACTGCGGCCTGTGGGAGGACCAAGCGGCGCGCGCCCCGCCCTCGCCGGCTGTCGCGGTTGAGGACGGAGGCTGAAGTCGAGGGGGAACGGAGGGGCGGTGGCCCTGCGCCTGAGGCCGGGCATCCGCTCGACGGTGAACTGCACCCTCGGTGGCCGGCGCGAGGGCCGTTTCCAGCCGCTGTCGCCCACTGAGCGGCCCTGCTGGAGACTGCGGCCACCTTTGGGGGCTGGCGGGCGGCCGCCCCCCAGCCCCCAAAGGCCGACCAGGCATTTGGCAGCGGACAATTCTGCCGCCTTTCGCCTTGAATGGCCACCCCGAGCCAGGCACACTCCAGCCTCGTCGAAAAAGCAAATGCCTATGTGCTAAAGCGGCGACTCCGCTGGCGCTGCGGCGCCGCACTCCAAGACGCTGGCGCGCCCACGGGGCGTCCATTCCGTCTCGATCCGCTCTCCGTTGAGGCACACGGTGAACCCATACGATCGCCGCCCGGGACGGGCATGGCGCCCGTGCTCCCCAGTTCAGCGGGCGGCACCGATCCTCGCAGAGCAGGTTTCCAACCGATTGAGAACCTGCGCTCCGGAGCGGCGGCGGTTTGACGGATGACTCAATCTGCGCGTGTGGCGACGAATGAATGCAACCGAAGCAGTCCCTGTGGCCCGATGGACGCGATTACTTTGTGCAACGCCCGGGGCATGCTCGGCCTGGTCAGGCAAACGGCGCCAGCAGCGGAATCACCTGCTTGCCGTGCCGGCGATACACCCGGAAATCCGTGTCCGTCGTGCAGACGCGCGTCTCGGCATGCAACTCCGCCAAGCGCACAACGCAGGCATCCCCGAAGTCCATCCCAACATCGCGGTATCGGCTCATCAACTGTCGAAGCTTCGTGATTTCGGCGCCCAGTGGGGCAGCACCAGCCCACCGCGTTCCACAACCTCCAGCACCCGGCCCGGCTCGATGCCGTCCCGCGCCGCCAGATGACAAGCATCCGCCAGCACGGCTTCACAGACCAAAACCCCGGCGGGCATCGGTGTGAGCGCGCTCACCGCCCAGTCGCGGTGTTCGTCACGGGGACACAGCCAAGCCACGAGCGGCCCCGCGTCCATGATCGTCCGGCTCATCGTCCGAAATCAGCGAGATGCTTCTTGTTGGTCGAGAGATCCGTGTGCCGGCCCGCGCCGATGCCTTTCAGGTCCGCCATCAATTCGCCGAGCGTTGTGGTGGGCGTCTGGGCGGCGGCGGCGAGCGCCTGGCGGGCCACGTCCGCCGGACTTTGCCGGCGTCGCCGGGCCGCCGTGGCCAACCACTTGAACACGCCGTCAGGCAGTTCAATCGTAATCGTTTTCATGGCGGCCAAGTTAGGTTCTTCGAGCCGGAAAATAAGACTCGTGTTTAGATCCTGTTGCCCGTCGCGGTTTCTCGTTGTTTGACAAAAAACGTCCACGTACGATGCCGATCCTGTCAACCGAGCGCCATGTTCAAGACATCACCAAGCGCAAGCCAGAGCAGTAGCTCGATGTGGGTGGCGCTGGCGCTCGCGGCTCTGGCGGCGGCGGTGTGCGTGCTCTGGTTCATGACCGTGGCGATGCGCAATGAGCGTCTCGCCGTTCAGCAACGGCTCAGTGACGTGTATCTGAATCACCTGGCCGCCGCGCAGCGCCAGCTCGCGGCTTATTGGAGTGACAAGGAGGCGGCCCTCAAGTCGGCGGCGGGCGGCCGGCCGGCGGAAATCTTCGCCGCCTTGGTGCGGGCCAACCTCGCCGACAGCGTGATCGTGCAGGACGCCCGGGGCCAGATTGTCTATCCCGGCTCCGCTGCGGGGCCTGGAGCGTTCCAGGTGGAAGAGCCGGCGGATTGGCTGCCGGCGCGGGAACTGGAGTTTCAGAAATCGAATTACCTGGCGGCGGCGGAGGCGTACCGTCGCCTGGCGGCGGAGGCGGGCGATCCGCGGGTGCAAGGGAAGGCACTCCAATCACAGGCGGGTTGCTTGCTCAAGGCCGGACAGCCGTCGTCGGCCATTGAAGTCTTGACGCGATTGGCTCGCGACCCGCGTTTCCGAGAGGTCGTGGGCGAATCTGGTGCGGTGGTCGCGCCCAACGTCCAACTGCGGGTGCTGAAACTGTTGAACGCGCCCACGAACGAAACGTCTCGCGCGGCTTGCGCGGACTTGGTGAAGCGGCTGAATGACTATAGCGACGGGCTGATGTCCGCCAGCCAGCGGCGGTTCTTGATGGAGGAAGTGCGCGCGCTGGCGCCGGGCGTGGCGGGGTTTCCCACTTTGGCGGCGGAGCAACTGGCCGCGGATTACCTGGACCGGAATCCAAGGCCGGCGCGGGAAGGGGTCATGCAGCCTGCCGGACTGCCGCGGGTGTGGTGTTTGGGTGTGGGCCGACCCTCACCCGGCCTGGCGGCCACCCTCTCCCATCGGATGGGCGAGGGAAGGTTGAGCGACCCGGGTCGCGGAGGAGCGGCCGCCACTTCTGCCTCCACAGGCGTCGTGGCGCTCTTCCGAGAGGAACGGCTCCGGGCGGAGATGGGCCTGGCGCTCGACGCGCTGGCGTTGCCGGATGCCCGCGTCCAGTTGCTGGCGCCGGGCGAAGCGATCGAGACGCCAACCGCGTTGCCCCCGACGGATGCGGGCGAGCGGTTGCCGGGCTGGTGGCTGGCGCTGGCGTTTCGCGGGCCGGACCCGTTCGCAGCGGCGTCCGCGCGGCAAGCCCGCGTTTATCTCTGGAGCGGCGTGTTGGTGGTGGTCGTCATCGCGCTGGTGGCGTTGGCGGCAGGGCGCTATGTGGGCGCGCAGATGCGGTTGGCGCGGGTGAAGAACGACCTTGTAGCCACCGTCTCGCACGAGTTGAAGACGCCGCTGGCCTCGATCCGGGCGCTGGTGGACACATTGTCGGCGCAGAGGTATAGCGACCCGCAGCAGCTTGAGGAGTATCTGCAACCGACTCCCCACGGGGGGTTCACTCTGTCCCAACGGAGCGGAGGCGAGCGGCGCTCTCGTCCGCAGGGCTCGCCCGGTGCCCGCAAGGGGCACGCCGGCCAAATATAGGGAATGGACCCTATGGCGACAACGGGGAGGGAGTGGCGGCAACGCCACTCCCTTACCCACCTGGCCCAGCTTGCTCCACTCCGTTGAAGGGCGTAACCTGCCTCCGCAAGGAGGTCAGGTATGTTCTGCGGGGC
>VHCO01000468.1 GCA_016871715.1 Verrucomicrobiota bacterium | reverse complement strand
CCGGCGGCGGCCGGATGGCCGCCGCCGCCGAAGGGGCTCGCCAGGGCGCTGACATTCACGGAGGGGCGCTTGGAGCGGAGGCTGATGCGGGTGAGCGCGGGCTCGAGTTCCTCGAAGACGATAGCGACCACCACCGGTTCCAGGGCCCGCAGGTAATCGATGAGTCCCTCGGTATCCGCCGGGCTCGCCCCGGTGCGGAGGTAGTCGGCCGGGCGCAACCAGACGTAAGCGACGCGTTGCTGGGCGTGGAGCCGAATCCGGTTCAAGACGTGTCGGAGCAACCGGAGGCGTGGCAGCGAGCACGATTGGTAGACTTCCTGGCAGATGGTGCCCAGATCGGCGCCTCGCCCCACCAATTCACCCGCAACCGCGAAGGTCCACGGCCGGGTCGTCGGGTACTGAAACGAACCGGTGTCGGTCGAGACCGCAGTAAAAAGGCAGTCCGCGATCGGGGGTGTGACGGGCCAGCCCGCACGTTCGAGCAGGTGGAAGATCATCTCGCCGGTCGACGCTGCTTGGGCCTCGAGCCAATTGAGATCGCCGTAGCCCGCATTACTGGCGTGGTGGTCGATGTTGACCAGCACGCGGCGCCGGCGCACGCAGTCGCCTACGGTACCCAAGCGTTCATAGGTCGCCACGTCGGCAGCCACCACGCAGTCGAAGCGCCGTCCCGGTCGCGGCTCGGCCCAAAGGCGGGCGCGGTCCAGAAAGGCCAACTTGTCGGGGAGCGGGTCTTGGTTCCAGACCGTGACGCGCTTGCCGGCTTGGCGCAGGGCCAGCGCCAGGCCGAGTTGGGAGCCGACACAATCCCCGTCCGGCCGCACATGGCCGGCGACGCACACGGTGCGGCTGGCCTGCAGGGCGGCGACGATGGGGTCCACGACCTGGCTTGGGCGCGACATGACAGGCACAGCTCAGGGGTGCTCGGGGGGGAGCGTCTTCTCGATTTCGTCCAGGATTTGGAGGACGCGGTTGCCGCGGGCGATGGACTCGTCAGCGACGAAGCGCAACTCGGGGGTGTACTTGAGGACGACGGCGGCGCCGACGAGGGATTGCAGGCGCTTGCGGTGTTCTTCGAGCAGCAGCAGAGCCCGCTTCTTCTGGGCGGGCGTGCTGACCATGCCGACGTACACGGTGGCGCTCTGCAGGTCCCCGGTCAACTGGACCTCGTTGACCGAGAGCAAGCCGACGTCGGCCGCGGCGAATTCGCGCAGCAACAGCGCGCTCAGCTCGCGCTTGAGCAGTTCGCGCACCCGTTCGACTCGGCGAGTATTCATGAGGCGTTAGCTCGGGTTGGTGGCGGCCGCCGGGCCCAGTGCCGGCTGGCCGGGACCCAGGATGGGCGCGGCACAGCGGGGCCAAGGGCGCTTAGCGAGGCAGGGGCCTAGACCGGGGCCTGGGCTGCCCGTCCGAGATGGCGCGGGCGGGTTGGCCGCGCCCCAGAGCAGACTGTGGGACGGTGAGCATGGGGATTGGAGGGCGCTAAAGGGTTTGCGCGACCTTCTCGATGGTGTAGCACTCGATGGCGTCACCTTCTTGGAAGTCGTCGAAGCCGTCCATGCGAATGCCGCATTCCATGCCGGCGCGCACTTCGTTGACCTCGTCTTGGAAGCGCCGCAAGGTATGGATGATGCCTTCGTAGACCAGGTTTTTGCGGCGTTGGACCCGGGCCTTACCTTTGACGACGCGGCCGTTGCTGACGACGCAGCCAGCCACGTTGCCGCCTTTCGAGAGCGCGAACACTTTGCGGACTTCGGCCGCGCCGAAGACCACTTCTTTCATGAGCGGATCCAGGAGGCCGGCCATGGCTTCATGGACCTGATCGATCAGTTCGTAGATAATCGCGTAGAGTTTGATTTGGACCCCTTCTCGCTTGGCGAGTTCGGCGACGCCGTTGTCGATGCGGGTGTGGAAGCCCAACACGATCGCCTTCGACGCCGAGGCCAGCAGCACGTCGCCTTCGGTCACGGTGCCCACGGCGCTGTGGGTGATTTCGAGCGCGACTTTCGCCGAGTCCAGCTTTCGGAGGGCGTCGACGATGGCCTCGACGGAGCCCTGCGTGTCCGCCTTGACGACCACGCGCAGCACTTTGGCCGTTTCTTCCGCCAGGGTGCTAAAGAGGTTCTCGAGGGTCACCTTGGGTCGGCGCTCGCGCTCGAGGTCCTTGGTGGCCAGCAACCGTTCCTCACAGAGCTCGCGCGCGGACTTCTCGGACTCGACCATGACGAACTCGACGCCGGCTTCGGGCACGCCGTTGAGGCCGAGGACCTTGACGGCCACCGAGGGTCCCGCCTCGCGCAGTCGTTTGCCGTCCTCGTTGATCAACGCGCGCACTTTGCCGTAATGATGACCGCACAAGATCACGTTCCCGACGCGCAACGTCCCTTTGCGCACCAAGACGGTGGCGGTCGGGCCGCCCGGCTCGAGGCCGCTCTCGATGATGTTGCCTTTGGCTGGCCGATCGGGATTGGCCTTGAGTTCGAGCAACTCGGCCTGCAGCAGGATCATCTCGAGCAGCTTGTCGACATTCTTCCGGGTCAAGGCCGAGACATCGACGAAGATCGTATCGCCGCCCCATTCGTCCGGGATGAGCCCCTTTTCCTGCAACTGTTGGCGGACGCGCAGCGAGTTCGAGTTGGGGTGATCGATCTTATTGACGGCCACGATAATCGGGACCTTGGCCGCTTGGGCATGGCTCAGGGCCTCCACGGTCTGGGGCATCACGCCGTCGTTGGCCGCCACCACCAGCACCACGATGTCCGTCACGTTCGCGCCGCGCGCTCGCATCGAGCTGAACGCGGCGTGACCCGGTGTGTCCAGGAAAGTAATCTGCTGGATGTCCTTCGGCCGCTCGGGGTGCGGGAAGGAAATCGTGTAGGCTCCAATGTGCTGGGTGATTCCCCCGGCTTCGTTCGCGGCGACGTCGGATTTGCGGATCCCGTCCAGCAGTGTCGTTTTGCCGTGGTCGACGTGCCCCATGATGGTCACCACCGGCGCTCGCAGCACCAGCGCCTCGGGTTTGTCTTCGATGTCCTCGGGATCTTTCTTGGGCGGCCGAGCGTGCACCAACCCGCCCCCCTTCTCCCGCTTCTCGAGCCGGAAGCGGAAATTGTACTTGGCGCACAGTCGCTGAGCGATCTCCGGCTCGATCGACTGGTTGACGGTGGCGAACACGCCTGCCTCCATCAAATCCGCGATGAGTTGGAACGGCTTCTTCTTGAGTTGCTCGGCCAGGTCCCGCACGACGATCGGCGGTTTGAGCGTGATCTCTTCCCCGGTGGGAACCGGCAGCGTGGGAGAGCCGCCGCGACCCGATTCTCTGGTCGCACCGGGTGCGCCCGCCAGGCCGCGTTGTGTGGGCAGCGTTCCCTTGGGGGCCGCCTGGGGCGAACGTCCGTCCCGGCCGCGGGGCGCCTCGGGTCGGGCTGGGAGGGGACGCCCGCCCTGACGTTGCGCTGTGCGATCTGCCGGCCGCGGCCGTGTGGGTAATTGAATAAAGCCTACCTTGTCCCCGATCTTGGGTGGGGGGGGG
>VHCO01000467.1 GCA_016871715.1 Verrucomicrobiota bacterium | reverse complement strand
AAGCGCGCCGAGCATCTGCGGATCTGGCTCGACGCGCTCTCCTGAGCCGCACCAGACAGCCGAGACGTGAACTGAGGAGTCAGGACGGATGCGCTCGCGCTACTGCTACTGGTCGGTGGTGGATGGGCCGTACACGGACATGATGGCGGCCTGCGTGCAGTCGGCGCGCTCCGTCGGTGTGTTCAAGGATTTTCATGTCTGGTCCGATCGACCAATCGCAGGTGCGATTCATCACCCGACCGAACCCTTCGACAAGCGCTTCTACCTCTTCAAGCTGGTGTTCTTGCGCGACCAGGTGAGCCGGTTGGACTACGATTATTTCGTCTGGCTGGACGCGGACACCTGGTTTGTCCGCCAACCGGGCGATGTGTTGCGCACACTCCAGGGCGCGCCAATACACGCCAGTCTCGAGAGCGACGCCTGCGCGTCCGGGAACCAGCGGCCCGACTGGTGCGGTTGCCCGCTGGACAAGTACGCCTCGCTGATGCGGGCGATGGGGGTCAGGAGCCGGGTCTTCTTCAACGTCAACGCTGGGTTCTGGATCGTGCAGCGGGAGGCGATCGGCACCCTCTGCCGGTTGGCCCTGGACCTCTGGGCGGTGGCTCGACGACAGGGCTACGAGTTCACAGAGGAAGCGCCGCTGGCGTATGCGATGCACCTGCTCTGTGGGAACCCGTACGAGCACACGCTGCGGACCACAGCAGACCTGTGGGCCTCGGACTGGACGGGCTGCTTTGCCGGGCGGCTGCCGGACGGCCAGCCCTGGTGGTTCGTGGACTACTTCAGCGGCGAACGGTTCCTGGTCAACCCGGCGATCATACACGCGATGCGCAGCAAAGAGGCTCTGGTCGGTTGGGGCCAGTCGGCGGGTTCGCCGGAGGGCACTAAAGGGGTCGAGCCAGCGGGGGCGGGCGCCGAGCCAGGCATTGCCTTACCGGCCGAGGCCAACGACTGAACGGTCTCGGCGGCCGTGTCCGGGTAGACGTCTGCCACGGTGAGTACGAATGAACCTGAACGGCCTGGTCTCGGAAGCGAGCCGCCTTCCGCGCGAACCAGGGATGCCGCGGCCAAAGTGGCGGTCTGGGTGTTTCCCGCACCGGCACCGGCCGCTTCTGCCGCTTTGTGCCACCGCACCTCCACACCGTGCCTGAGGGGCGCGGCTCGTCAGTCAGAGCCGCTTCGGTGGCTGTCCTCGTCCCGAGGCGGACGGTCCGCGCTCCACCTCGCTAAGGATTCGGGGCCCGGGGCGCGAACATCGCGACGCCGCATTCGCCCAGCGCACTTGCGTCCGCCTTCAGCGGGGCAGCTTCCGGTCCCCGAGTCGTTCGCCGGCGGGTGGCACCACGGGAATCGCCAGACCGCCACGGGCGTCGAGTTCGCGGAAGAGTCGAGTCTGCAGCGCGTCGATTTGGGCTTGGTAGGCCGGGACGTCGATTAGGTTGTGTCGTTCGCTGGGGTCGGTGGCCAGATCGTAGAACCCGTTGCGATCCCAAATCCCATGGTAAAAGACGTACTTGAACCGATCGGTGCGCAGGGCAAAGGTCGTCGGCGTCGAGGGGAAGTTCCATTCCCAATGGTATTCGTAGAGAATGTGGTCGCGCCAGGGCGGGTTCTGACCCAACAGCAGCGGGTAGAACGACCGGCCATCGAAGGCCTCGGCGCCCGCCGGAGCCGCCGCACCTGCAGCTTCGAGAAACGTCGGTGCCAAGTCGATGTTCTGCACCATCTGGGTGAGCACCAGCCCCGGCTGGATCAGCCCCGGCGCCCAGGCCAAGAGCGGCACTCGAATGCTCGGCTCGAACGCGTCGCGTTTGTCGTAGAAACCGTGTTCGCCCAGGGCGAAGCCGTTGTCGCTGGTGTACAGCACCAGCGTTCGCGAGGCTAACCCGCTGCGCCCGAGCCAATCCAGCACCCGGCCAATGGCCTCGTCCAGGCTGTAGATGGCCTCGCAGTAGCTTCGGTAGAACGCCTCGAATTCCGGCACCGGGTCCCGATCGAACCGGCCCGTCTCCATATGGTCAATGCCGTGGATCCCATACCGCCGGTCGCGTACCCAACGCGGTTGGGTGGCGTAATTGGCCTCCGTGTTGGCCATCGTGTCGGGGTAGGGGATCGGCGCGGTCGCGTAGCGCCCACGGTGGCGCGGCGCCGGTTCGAAGGGGAAATGAACGCTCTTGAAACCCAGGTGCAGATAGAATGGGCGCTGCCGATTGGCCTCGAGCCAAGCCAACGCTTGGTCCGTCAGCACGTCGCTGTTGTAGCCCTCGAACCGTTGCCGCGTCCCGTTCATGTTCAAAGTCACGCCCTGGTAATCGCCTTGCCCGCGAAAGGCGGCCCAATGAGTGAACCCGGGCCGGGGCGCGTCGCTGTCATGGCCCATATGCCACTTGCCGAACAGCGCCGTCTGGTACCCCGCCCGCTCGAGCTGCGCCGGGTACATCGCCAAGTCGGGTGGCTCGGGCCGCTGATTATCCACCACCCGGTGCCGGTGCATGTAGCGGCCGGTCAGAATCGAGGCGCGGCTGGGCGAACACAGAGACGTGGTGACAAATGCATTGGCCAGCCGGGCGCCGCCTCGGGCTAACCGATCGAGGTTGGGGGTTTCGAGCCAAGCCGGCGCATGGGTGTGGCCTCCCAGGAAGTCGTACCGATGATCGTCGCTCAGCAGCAAAATCAAGTTGCGCTGCTGCGGCGCATTCTCCCCAGCCCAAACCGCGCCCAACCAGCACAACAGGACGCTCGGCAACCATCGCCAGGCCACGCCTACCCCGGGGCCAGGACGGTATCGCTTCGCCCAACCCCAGGCTTGGCCACGCCTCATGCCTCCCTCAGCCAACCGGCGGGCAGGCGGTCCTACTCGGGTGCAGTTCATGAACCCACCTTGGCAAGTCAGGTCCACCCGCACAAGCCCCGAGCCAGCGCCCCTGCCCGAATCGAGGCAGCGGCGCCAGCCCTACACGGTGGTCCGACCGCGGCGGTAGGCCCAGAGGCGATCGCGCATGAACCGTTGAGCCATCGCCCGCCACTCGAACCGACTCGACCGAGGAGCCATCAGCACGCCCCGACCGCCGGCCAGCATCGCCTCCGGGTGCAGACTCACCCGGAAACGCCAGCGTTGGACCTCGCTGCTCGAACCTAATGCACTGCCTTTCATCGCTGATAACCACCGGCGATCCATGTGGCTGGACCAAGCAGACCGCCGCCGGCGATTCTCACCGCCTCGTCGCTGCCTCCGCCCACCCCCGTTCGCTCGGGCGCGTATCATTCGACAAAGCACAAATCCTGCCAGTCTCAGAACCGGAGGCAGGCTCGACATCGGTCCGGTTCATGCTCATGCTGTGGACTACTCATGAGTCGCCGCAGTGAACTCCAAGATGGCGGTAGGGCGCGCAGTCCCCTGCGCGCCGTGGCTCCCCATCAACTGCCAGCTAGAGGTAGGGCCGGACCGCCGGGCCGGCCGCCCGGGCTCGGTGACCTGCCTCGTTCGGCGCGCCCAGCGGTCGCGCCCTACCGTTCGGCGCGCCCCGCTACCGATTCATGCGGTAG
>VHCO01000466.1 GCA_016871715.1 Verrucomicrobiota bacterium | reverse complement strand
GTCTGTGGATGTGTATCGCCGCGCGCTCGTGCTTCCCGGTGAAGATCCGGAAGCGGTGGTAGCGGCTCACCATCACAGGGTGGAGTTTAGCGGCGAGGACTGGCGTGATCTCAGGCAACTCACACAACGATGGGAAGCGCCGGTTGTGGTGACGACCGCCGTTCAATTCTTCGAGACGCTCGCCGCCAATCAAACGGTCCCGCTGCGAAAGCTTCACCAGGTGCCCGGCGCTGCCATCTTTGTGGACGAAGCCCACGCCGCCATGCCTGCGCCTATCTGGCCGCAAGAATGGCGATGGCTCCGGGAACTCTGTGATGACTGGAACTGCCACGTCGTTCTCGCCAGCGGCTCATTGTCACGCTTTTGGGAACTCAACGACTTCGTTCCCGCCAACGAACAGTGGCCCATTCCAGAACTTGTCCCGGAAGCAATCCGAGAACGCGCGGCGTCATTCGAGGCCAAGCGCGTCTGGCTCAAAACTCGCCCCGATCAATTGTCCCTCGCTGACCTGGCGGACTTCGTTTCCGAAAAACCTGGGCCTCGCCTTGTCATTCTCAACACCGTCCAATCCGCCGCCATCCTGGCGCATTATCTTCGTCACGAGCGAAGGCTTGGCCAGAACGTGGAGCATCTCTCGACGGCTCTTTGCCCAGCAGACCGCGAAACGACGCTCAGTCGCGTCAAAGAAAAGCTGCGATCCGAATGGAAGGACTGGACTCTTGTGGCCACGAGTTGTGTCGAAGCCGGCGTTGACTTCTCTTTCCGCATTGCGTTTCGCGAAAGTTGCGGCCTCGTCAATCTCCTGCAAACCGCCGGGCGCGTCAGCCGTGGCGGGGAATATCCTGACGCGGAGGTCTGGGATTTCCGGCACGACGAATCGGGATTCCTGAACTTGCATCCGCACTTCAAAACTTCGCGCAAGGTGCTCGCCGGTCTGTTCGCCGAGCACGGGGAGAATCTGGGTCCACAACATTGCACCGAAGCGTTACAACGCGAACTCAACGCCAGCTTCGGCGAACCCGAGAGCCTGGCCGCACGAATCATGGCCGCCGAACGAGACGAGGATTATCCGCAAGTCGCCCAGGACTGCCGTCTCATCACCGCAGACACGCGCACCGTGCTCGTGAGCCAGGAATTGATCGCTCGCTTCCTCACGTTCGATGCGCAGCAATTCCCGACGCCACGCCAGGTGATGCGCCACAGCGTCCAGGTGTGGGAGAACAAACTGCGCGATCTGCCTGTCACGCGGTCACTGGGCTTTGGCGAGGAATTGGTCGGCATCCAGCCTGGGTGCTACGACAGTTTCCTTGGCTACATGAAGGGCGTCCTGCCGTTGCTGGCTGCCCAAATTGCTGGAGGGTTTGTTTTGTGAACTCCACCGAATACGGGCGGGAAGCAAGTGTGGATTTCTCGTTCCGCTCGGCGTTCCGCGACCTGTCTGCGTGCCCCGCACACGCAGGAAGCTGGAGGCGGTCGCGGATTGCAGATTCGCGATTTCAGATTTCAGAAGTCGGGCGCACGGCCCCTTCGGGGGGCGCAGATTGGAGATCGCAGATTTCAGATGGCGTCCAAATCTGGTCGAGCCGGCTCAAGAGTGGCGATTGGCCGCTGAAACCCATCGGGCACGACGAAGAGCTTTGGGCCTGGACCGGGCAGAATTTCAACGGCTTTCTCGGCTACATGGCGGACGTTCTTCCGTTGCTGAAGGCCGGCAAGACTGGCTTCGACGTTTTGTGACCCTGATGGAGAAGACGATATATCTGATTTCAGAAAGCTCGTCATCCCTTGGCCGACACTGGCTTTGGATCTGTAAATCGGGTATGAATTGAAACCATGAACACGCTGACTGAGACGTTAATCGAGGAAATCAAGGCCGCCCCTGAACCGGTCCAACAGGAAGTGTTCGACTTCCTGAATTTTCTGAAGACCCGCCAGGCGGCGCGCGGCGAAGGCCGTGAGGACTTGTTGCCGTTGGCGCAAACCGCGTGGGGCGCCGACTGGAACACGCCGGAGGAGGACGAGGCATGGCGCGACTTGTCAGCCGCCGCCCGGCCTTCGGTCAAATTGGTCCTATGAAAAAGATCACCGCGTTCAACGTTCTGGATCACTACCGTGTTTGGCTGCGGTTCGATGATGGAGTGGAAGGCGAAGCCGACTTCGCGTCCCACGTGGGCCAGGGCGTTTTCGTCCCCTGGACGAACTATGCGTTCTTTCACCAGGCCTCCCTCGGCGAAGGCGGCCGGACGCTCACTTGGCCCGGCGAATTGGATTTCTGTGCCGACGCGCTCTGGCTGCAAGTCACGGGGAAACGGCCTGAAGACCTCTTCCCCAGTTTGCGCACCGAACGCTCCGCCCATGCCAACCCTTAGCCGATTCTTTGGCATCGTCATCACCATGAACTGGGACGACCACCCGCCACCGCACTTCCACGCCCGCTACGCGGAGCATGAGGCGGTGGTGCGTCTCGACACGCTGGAGGTCGAGGCGGGCGACTTGCCGCGGCGCCTTGGCGCTGGTGTTGGAATGGGCCGCGCTCCATCGGGCGGAGCTCTGGGACAACTGGGACCGGGTTCACACGGCACGGCCGACGCAGCCGATCGCACCCTTGGAATAGCCGTGTTCCTCAGAAACGTGTCTGCGGCATCATCCGACAAGGCTGAGCCTGTCCCGCTTGCCCACAGCGCCCAAGACGGCCGTCCGCCGCAAAGCTACGTGGCTCATGTTACTGGCGTTGTTCGACGCGCGTGCGCGAACGCCGACGCTGCGCAAGGCGAGGGGGCCAAGTTCCGTGAAACGCTCGCCCGAGCGGTGCGGCTTGGGGCGGAGTTCCACGACTTGGGCAAGCTTGATCCAGCCAACCAGAAGATCCTGGGGAAGCCCGGTTCGCGTGAATCCCTGCCCGTGAAGCATTGGGACGCTGGCGTCGCGGCACTTCTGCGGCATCCGGATGCTGCGCTTCGTGATTCGTTCGGTGCCGCCCTCGTGTATGCACACCACAAGGGCTTGCCGAACTTTGAGGTGGAAAAAGCGCGCCAAGATCTCGCTTTCCGCGAGGACGAAACTGTGCCGGGCCGCCCGGAGCCGACGTGCGCCTTCAACGACGCCCGGTTGGACAAATTCCTCGAACGGCATCGGCAGGCGCTTGTGTCAGAAGCCCTCCCGCCAGTTCCGGCGTCCGGGGCAACGCACGGCGTGCCGCCCCTGTTTCACCGCCTTGCGCTGTCCTGTTTGGTGGACGCTGACCACACCGACACCGCGTACCACCGGACAGGAATCGAACCTCCTCCCGGATTGCCACTCCGTGCTCGCGAGCGCCGCGCGGCCCTGGAGAGATACGTTCAGCGACTCGGCACTCGCAACGCCAACGATGCACGGACTGCCCTGCGACAAAGGATCTTCAAGGAGAGCCTGCTCAGGCCGACTTCACCCAGTCTTCTGTTCTGTGACAGCCCTGTCGGGTCCGGCAAAACGACGGCGATCATGGCCCACCTTCTCCGCGCGGCAGAGCACAAGAATCTGCGGCGGATTTTCGTGGTCCTGCCGTTCACAAACATCAT
>VHCO01000465.1 GCA_016871715.1 Verrucomicrobiota bacterium | reverse complement strand
CCATGCCGCGATCGACCTCGTAGCCGTTGGCCCAGCCGTCCCCGTCGTCGTCGGCGTCGCGCGACCGCACCTCGAGGGTGAGGTCGGCCAGGGCATAGGCTGGCTGGCCGGAGCGCTGGGCTGCCACAGCAATGACCGCGGCCGTGGCCGTAGCGGGCAAGGTGAGGTTGGCGGTGGCTTGGGTGGCTTCGGGCGCCACTGGGACGTCCCGCGTCAGCTCACCGTTCAGCACAAAGGGCCACAGGCTCGCCCCCAGCCCAGCCTCGAAGTTCACCGTCACAGGCACCACTTGCCCGCCAATCACCCGCGTGCCGCTGCCCGGTGATACCGCCAGGATCCGACCGGTCGTGAACCAAAATACCACACCCTCGAGAGGCGGACTCGATCCGTCGGTCTGGACCCAGCGATTGCCCGCCTCGTCGGTCAGCGCCGCCGCGACCAGGATCGAGAAGGTCACCCCGGGCGGCAACGGCAGCGTCGTGGGCTGCACTTGCACGCGGCGCGGGTTGGCGGGGTCGCGGCTGACCGTGTAAGGCATGGCTAAGCCGGCGTCGTCACTCAATCTGAGGTTGTCAGGGGTGACCGTCGCCAAGGCCAACGGTTCATCGAGCTCGAGGCTCAATCCCGGTTGCCATAGCGAGACCGCCGTGGCCTGAGGCGCAGGCGTCACCCCCAGCAGTCGGGGTGGTTGGCGATCGGGCACGGTGTAGACCCGGCTGACGACTGTGCTGTGACCGGCGCTGTCCGTGGCGCGCACCGTGGCGGTGAACGCACCCCCGGCCAGTGGCGCGCCCTCGATTGAAACGAGGAACGTGTTGGCGCTCACCTCGTTGGGGCTCCTGGTCAGGTCGGCTGACTGACTGGCGGTCACCACCCCGCTGACTTCGACCCGCAACCGATACTGGCCACTGTTGTCCGAAGACGATACTTCGAGTGCGAGCGGCCCGGCCGGGTCCGGCACCGGCCCTGCCGGCGGGCCCTGGATTTGGACGAGCGGCACGGTGCCATCGGACACTTCAAGCCCGACGATTGCCAACTCCGAGCCGAGCCCGAGGACATCGGTGGCTTGGGCAGTGACCTCGAGGGGTGTACCAGGCGCAGTTGCGGCCGCTATGGCGAACGCGAGCACCGTCTCGGCGCCGCCGACCAGATTCGTAACGAGCGACACGGCGCCGCTGGCCGTCACCGTGATCCGGTCCACCTCGACATCATCCGTCGCGCGGACGGCTAGGCGAACCGTGCTGCCCGAAGCCACCGCCCCAGTGACCGGATCGAGACGAGTTAAAATGACCGTGGGGTGTTGATTGGGCACGACCGTCACGGCCAGTTCGGCCACGGGCCCTTCGTTGTTGAACCGGTCGATCCCAATGGCTCGGATCGTGGTCGTGCCTTCGGCCGGCAGCGTGAGCGCCACGCGGTAAGCTGGCCCGGTGGATTGACCGGCGGGCTGGAAGTCCTGGGTAAACCGGACGCTGGCACCCTCTTCGGCCGCAGCGAGCACGGCCTCGACCGGCACAGTCGCGCGGGCCACGGGCGAACGACCGTCCGCCAAGCGCAACGTGGCAATCGTGGGTCCGAGCGTGTCGAGGGTGGCGAAGCTCGAGGCGATCGGTTGGTCGAGGGCCAGGTTGCCCGCCAGGTCGGTCACACCCTCGACGGTGATCGTGTAGGTGGCATTGACCTCGAGAGGCGCGTTGGGCACGCCCACCAACCGGCGCGCCGGGAAGGCCGGGCCGCGAGGGGTGGCCTCGATGTGGGTTCCTCCGGCGTCGAGGTGCCGGCAGCCACCCAACCGCTCAGGTCGAGGAACGGCCGGCCTTCCGGCGCCGGCGTCACTCCGTCCGGAGCGATCAGCGTAGTCCCTTGAATCCCTTCGAACTCGAGGACGGCCAGGGTGCGCCAGGGAGGCGCGCCTTCGTTCGCCAGGATCACCTCGACATTCCACAGGTTGGCTGCGCGATTGAACCGCAACCGGTGGTAACACAAAGTCCGCGCTCCGGAAGAAACCGAGATGCGCCCGACCTAACGGCCTCGCAGGCGGAAGAAGCCTAGCGATTCGGGCGGCCGCTCGAATTGCGCCCGGTACACGCCGGGCGCAGGCTCGGCGGCCTGGGTACCAACCGGCTGCCAACCGATCAAGTCGACGCTCACCTCGACCGTGAAGGCGACGCCCGGTTGGGCGAGCCAGGTCAATACCACCTCGGGAATCGTCCCGCCGCCAACGACAATCCCGTCGATGCGAACGAATTGCAGGCCGAGGCTGGGATCCACGATGGGCGGATTGCCGTTGATCGTCCCACCCTCATCGACGAACGCCCGCACTTTCACCATGCCTGGATTGTTGAGCACGCCGGCAGCCCCAAGCGTCAATTGGCCATGCACCGCCAGCGTCGTGCCAGCCCCCGCCAAGGTGAGTGTCCCGGCCAACGCCACCGGTCCGGGCACGGTGATCGCGTGGTTGAGATAGAGCTGCGCCCCCTCCTCGATGGCCAGGCCCGCTTTGCCCGCGATCGTGCTGCTGTCGACCAGGCGCAGCGTGCCGCCCGCGAGTGAGGAATCGCCCTGCAAGACCAACCGATTGCTCCCGCGCAACTCGATCGTCCCGCCACCGGTCAGGAGGGCTCCGCCCTCGAGGGTGAAATCTCGCGGAGGCGTCTCGTTTTCGAACAAGAGCAGAGCCCCAGTTTGGACCTCGACCGTGCCCGCCGCGGTCAGGCTGCTCGAGGCGCGAAAGTTGAGGTGAGCGTTGGTGCGCACGAGCAACTGGGCCGAAGCGGCGACATTCACCGGAAGCTGGACCAGCGCTTGGTACCCTCCAAGCCCCTGGGCGTCGACGGCCAACAGCCCAGCATTTTCAACCCGGCCGCCCCCGTTGATCTCGGTCGCCACATCCCGGCTGTTCATCCGCAGGGTGCCCAGGTTGGTGAGCACCCCGTTCAGCGTCAGGGCACGGCTGTTGGCCACCATCAACGTCGCCCCGGCCGGCACGGTCACCGGCCCATTGAAGGTGGCATTATCCACCGTCACACTCGCACCAACGGCCAAGGTCACCGGCGCATCGTAGACGCCCGTGAGCGTCTGGTCGCCCGCCACCGTCAGCACCGCCGTGCCCCCGACGCGACTGCTGTCCCGAAGCTGCAGCTTGCTCTCGACCGTCGCCGCCGCATTCATCACCAGGCGATTGCCACCGTTGAACCGCAGGATCCCCTCACCCAGCAGACGGCAGTCCGCCTCGACCGTAAAGACACGCGCCGGATTCTCGTTTTCGAACAAGAGCAGAGCCCCAGTTTGGACCTCGACCGTGCCCGCCGCGGTCAGGCTGCTCGAGGCGCGAAAGTTCAGATGCGCGTTGGGGCGCAGGAGCAACTGCGCCGCGGCCACGACGTTCACCGGAAGCCGGACGAGCGCTTGGTACCCTCCGGTCCCCTGGGCATCGACGGCCAACAGCCCAGCATTTTCAACCCGGCCGCCCCCTTTGATCTCGGTCGCCACATCCCGGCTGTTCATCCGCAGGGTGCCCAGGTTGGTGAGCACCCCGTTCAGCGTCAGGGCACGGCTGTTGGCCACCATCAACGTCGCCCCGGCCGG
>VHCO01000464.1 GCA_016871715.1 Verrucomicrobiota bacterium | reverse complement strand
GCTAAACCACAGACCCTACCAACGGTCACCTGGCGTGTGCGCTGTCCTCAGCGCATCGGGTTCGGTCACCCGGCTGGATCCGCTGGCCCGACGCGAAGTCAGGGCGTCGCGGAGCTCCGCCCTCCAAGCCGCGGATCGCCGCGCTGAAACGCTGAAACGCTGAAATGCTGAAATGCTGAAATGCTGAAAACACGTCTCCCTGATAACTGAGAACCGATAACTGATAACTGCCCGGCCATGGCCGCAAAGAGACGCAAAGAAGAGCTGCGGGCGATGTTCGCATTGGCCCCGCAGGTTAAGACCTGCGCTTACAGCCGGCCGGTCCTTCTCGCGATTCTGCTCTCCGGAGTGGTCACCTGTTTCTACGCTCTACCCTCTACGCTCTGATTCCTTCTTTTCCTGCTCCCCGCTCCTTGCTCCCTGCTCCTCGCCCGCCCTACCGCCGGTAGCTTTCGCCCGCCGCCAAGCGCAAGCTGACCTCAGCCACCTCGATCAGTTCCTCGAACGGGATCGGACTCGGTTCCCCCGCCGCCAACGCCGCCGCCAGCGCGGCCATCTCCGCCCCGTGCCCCTTGTCCTGTCGCCACAGCCGGTCCCGGCCGCAGCCCGGCCAGCCAAACCCGCGCAAGACCCGGAAGTTGTCCAGTTGCAGGACGCCGCCGCCGCAGAAGATCTCGAGGCGCTCCTTGGGGAAAGCCTTCGATCCGTTGGCCAGGTAATGGACCGTCCCGATCGAGCCGTCGGCGAACCGAAGCTGCAGCGTGGCGGTGTCACCGCACTCGGCTCCGACCCCGTGCGCGAACACCGCATCCGCCGACACCACCGGCGCCCCAGCCAGATGCCGCAACAAATCGATGTAATGGCAAGCTTCACCTAGAATGCGCCCACCGCCGACCGCGGGGTCCTGGGTCCAGTGGCTGGGCGGTACCCGCCCGGCATTGGCCGTGAACACGAACACGCGCGGCTCACGACGCGCGGCCAAGAGCGACTTGATGCGCGCGGTCTGGGGCGCGAATCGCCGGTTGTACCCCACCATCAGAAACGGGTTGCGCGCGGCGGCGTGCGCCGCCCGGACAGCCTCGAGTTGCGCCCTCGAGAGACACAGTGGTTTCTCGACGAAGACCCGCTGACCCGCCTGCAGCCCTCGCACCACCAGGGGCGCGTGACTGTCGTGGTAGGTCGTGAGCAACACCGCGTTGATCTCCGGATCCTGGAAGACCGACTCGCTCTCGGTGGTGGCGTGCTCGAACCCGAACTTGCGCCCCTGATGGGCCGCCATCGCCCCGACCACGGACGCGATGGTCTTTAGGCGCACGCCGGTCCGGCGCAGCGCGGGCAACAACACTTGCCCGGTGTAATTGCCGGCGCCAATCAACCCGATGACCACCGCGCGGTGTGTAGGCTGCGCCGAAAGGGTCGCTAACGGGTTCGCCTCGCTTAGCGCTACCGTCCGCGCGGATTGACCGAGCGGTTGGCCCAACGTCGTGCCCCGCTCGGAACCCGACGGGCCAAGGTCATACTCGAGAAGGATACCCAGGGCGCGGTCGCGTCCGAGTTTGTCGTACGCGCTCAAGGCCCGGTCCAAGGGCACGCGCTGGGTGATCAATGGGTCCAGATCCAGGCGTCGTTGGGCGAGCAACCCCAGGAACGCCTCGAAATTGCGCTGCTCAGTCCAGCGCACCAAGCCGTAGGGATAGTCGCGCCCTTTCTGTTCGTAATCGGGGTCGTAGCGCCCCGGGCCGTACGAACAGGACACTTGGAATGTCAGCTCTTTCTCGTAGAAATCCGCCCGGGCCAACTCGAGGCCGGTCACCCCCACCAGCACGATCCGGCCGCGTTTCCGGCACATCTTAGCCCCCTGATGAACGGGTTCACTGCTCGACGTCGACGCCGCAATCAACACGCCGTCCACGCCGCGTCCGCCCGTCCAGCCCAACGCCACCTCGACCGCGTCAACCTGCGGCCCCAGCGCGACGGTCTCAGCCCCGAACTGGCGGGCCAGGGCGCACTTGGCGGTGTCCGGGTCCATGCCGAGCACGCGACAACCGTTGGCGCGCAGCATCTGCACGCATAACAGCCCGATCAGGCCCAGGCCGGTCACCACCACCGATTCGCCCAGCGCCGGCCCGAGCAACCGGATCCCCTGCAGCCCGATCGCGCCCACCACACCGAAGGCGGCGTGGTCGAAACTGACGGCATCGGGAATTCTGGCGCACAAGTTCTTGGGCACACACACGTATTCCGCATGCGGTCCGTTCGATAACACCCGGTCGCCACTGACGAACCCCTCGGCGCCCGAGCCCACTTCGACCGCCACGCCCGCATTCGAGTAGCCCAAGGCGATCGGTTGATCCAGCTTGGACCGGACCGCGTCGAGCGTCGGCAACAGACCGTCGGTTCGGATCTTCTGCAGCACTTGGGTGACCTTGTCCGGTTGTTGCCGCGCTTTCTCGAGCCAGTTCGCCCGCCCGAACTCGAGCAACATCCGCTCGGTACCGACCGACACCAGGCTGCGACAGGTCCGAACGAGGACCTGGCCCGGGCTGGCCACCGGCGCGGGCACCTCCGCCAACAGCGTCTCACCCGAGCCGAGGTTTTGCAGGACTTGTTTCATGCCGAAGAAAACGCTGAAACGCTGAAACGCTGAAACGCTGAAATGCTAAAGACCTGTCTCCCCGACAACTGAGAACCGACAACTGAGAACCGATAACCGATAACTGCCCGGCCATGGCCGCAAAGAGATGCAAAGAAGAGCTGCGGGCGATGTTCGCATCGGGCCCGCAGGTTAAAACCTGCGCCTACAGCCGGGGCGTGTCGGGACATCCCCCATGGCATTACTGGAGGGGCGAGTTCCACGAGCCCTCATACCGCATCCGCCATCCGCCCTGGAGGGGCGAGTTCCACGAGCCCTCATGCCGCACCCGCCATCCGCCCTGGAGGGGCGAGTTCCACGAGCCCTCATACCGCATCCGCCATCCGCCCTGGAGGGGCGAGTTCCACGAGCCCTCATACCGCATCCGCCATCCGCCCTGGAGGGGCGAGTTCCACGAGCCCTCGACCTCATCTCGCAAACCAGATCTCGCAAACCACAACTCGGTAATCTGACCTGACGCCAGGGCGTCGCGGAGCTCCGCCCTCCAGGCGGCGGATTGCCGCAAGAAGCGCAAAGGAAAACGCTGAAACGCTGAAACGCTGAAATGCTGAAAACCTGTCCCCCTGATAACTGAGAACCGACAACTGATAACTGCCCGCGCATGACATTACTGGAGGGGCGAGTTCTACGAGCCCTCGATCTCATGTCCCAGACCAGAACTCGGTGATCTGACCCGGCGTCGCGGCGTCGCGGAGCTCCGCCCTCCAAACTCCAACCTGCTGACCGTGGAGGGGCGAGTTCCACGAGCCCTCGACCTCATCTCGCAAACCAGATCTCGCAAACCACAACTCGATAATCTGACCCGACCTCCCGGCGTCGCGGAGCTCCGCCCTCCAGGCGGCGGATTGCCGCAAGAAGCGCAAAGGAAAACGCTGAAACGCTGAAACGCTGAAATGCTGAAAACCTGTCCCCCTGATAACTGAGAACCGACAACTGATA
>VHCO01000463.1 GCA_016871715.1 Verrucomicrobiota bacterium | reverse complement strand
ATAACTCAGGTTTAGCTCGGTCTTGCGCGGCACACAGTACTGCAGATAGAACGTCTCGACGTCGGCGGCGCCTTCGAGCAGGGCCTCCTCGTTTCGAAACAACAGCGTCGCCAGGTCCGTAATGCCTGGCTTGTACTCAAGAACAGTCTTCTGGGCCTCCGTGTAGCGGTCGAGGTAACGCGGCACCTCGGGTCGCGGCCCCACCAAGCTCATGTCGCCGCGCAACACGTTCCAGAGTTGTGGCAGTTCGTCCAGTTTGGTCTTGCGCAGGACCCGCCCCGCGCGCGTGATCCGATCATCACGATCCTTGGTGACCAACGCGCCGCGCTGATCGGCATTCGGGATCATGGTACGGAACTTCCACATATCGAAGGGGACACCGTGCTGGCCCACGCGGCGCTGGCGGTAGAACACGGGACCGCCACCGCAAAGCTTGACCGCGAAGGCCACCACCGCTAACACCGGACTCAGCAGCAACAACCCCAGGGCAGAGGCCAAAACGTCGAACAGGCGTTTGACGAGGGGGTACATCGGAGAGAAGAAAACGCTGAAAGGGAGGGAAAGCGGGTTATCGGTTATCGGTTATCGGTCATCAGCTATCAGGCTCCGGCGAGGACCACGGGACCACGGACCAGAGGACCAAGGGACTACCCCCAACGCGGAACGCGGAGCGCCGTACGCGGAAGGTCGACCCGGGAGACAGCAAATCGGAGGTCGTGGCCGGAGGATTGTAGCCTGCGGCAGGGACGGCAAGCGATGACCGGCATCGTGGCGGCGCAGGTTAAGACCTGCGACTACAGCGGAGGACCGTTTCCGCAGGGGGGTGCGGCGGCGGGTTGTAGTCGCAGGCTTTAGCCTGCGGCGGACACCGAGGAGGGTGGCCATGAGCGGCCGCGCAGGCTAAAGGCTACACTCGGAACGCGCCGAGGTTGACCACCTCCATCGTCTCCTCTCCTAACGCGATGCCGAAGAGCTTCTGGCGGTTCAGGAAGGCGATGAGGGATGGTTCCAGGTAAACGCTGGCTACCGCGGCGTGGAGCGTCTTTGTCCTCAGCTCGGGAAAGAACTCTGCGATCCGCGCGATTTTCTCCCGATACTCCTGCGCCTGGCCTGCATCCATCCGGCGTCTAGCTTCTACCACCAGCGCTTTGGTTGCACCCACTGCCAGCAAATCCAGCTCCATCATCTCGCCGGCGATGGTCGGATGCTTGCGTTTGATCCGGATTCCGCAGGTGTCCGCCTCCTCGGTAGCGAATATCGCCCGTGCGAGTTGGAAGCCGCAGGGCGCTACCATATCCTCGATCAAGGTCCCCATGCTCTGGGAAATCTCCGCCAGCCGCCTGTTAAAATCCCGCCGATGCTTCTCCGCGCGCTCTTCCCATTGGCGGAAACGCTCCGCATTCTCAGCGCGTTCCTTTTCCGTCCGCACTTCCCATTGGCGGAAACGCTCCGCATCCTCAGCCCGCTCCTTCTCCATCCGCTCTTCCCACCGGTTGAAACGCTCGGCGTTGGCGCGGCGCTCCTGGTCGGCCTGCTGCCGGTCCGCGTCAGCCTGCCGGCGATCTCGCTCGGCCTCGGCCTGCTGGGACTGCAGGCGGGCATCCGTGCGGGCGTTGCTGGCGCGGATGTCCGCGCGCGTCTCGGCCTGGAACCGAGCCAGCTCGGCCACGGCCTCTTCGACTTTCGAAATCCGCTCTTCAACCATCATGGCATCACCGTTAACCGAAACATCATTCCCGTCAAGCGCGGTGCGACGGTTCGTCGGAGCGTGAGCAATTGTACGGTTGTAGCCGCAGGCTTCAGCCTGCGTCGGGAACAGTCATCGATGGCATTCATCGTTTGCGCAGGTTAAAACCTGCGGCTACAGCGGGAGCAGACCAACCGCTTGGACTCGGGCCTTGACAACGCGCTCCCGCGCCACGAGCTTTTTGGCATGACGGTTGAGAAACTGAGAAACCTGTTGAATGCCTCGCCCTTCCGCCCTTTCAGTGTTCACGTACCGAGCGGCCATGCGGTGTCCGTCCCCGCGCGCGACTTTGCCGCAGTCAGCCCCAGTGGTCGCACCTTGGTGGTGCTGGGGGAGAATGAGTCGGAGACGGTTCTTGATATCATGTTGATTGAACGAGTGGAATTACAGCCGCTCACCTCACCCGCTTAGGATTTGTGCAGCAGTCCGCGCAAGCTGTTAACAAACATCCCCCTTTCGCGTACCGCCCCCTGCAAGTTGGCGGACCGGATTGCTCCCTCGCCCCCAAGTGGCCAACCGCCAGGTTGTAGCCGCAGGCTTCAGCCTGCGTCGAGGACAGTCATCGCTGACCGTCATCGTTTGCGCAGGATAAGTCCAGCGGCTACAGCCTGTCGCGGAAGTCGGTCATCGATCGCGGTCATCGTGGGGCGCAGGATAAATCCTGCGGCTACAGCGGAGGTCGCTATCCGGTGCATAGTCCGGTTGTGGCCGTGGGCTTGACGGCCGAGCGTTCGCCACCCCGCGAGGTGAAGGGAACCAGGTAATCCTAAATACGGACCCTTTGGCTTCATGCCTTGGCTTGTCTACTTTGGTTGACAAGCTTTCGGTTGTGGGCGATGTTCCCTCGCGCTCGATATGGAACTGGACGTTCACAAGCTGGAATTGGCGAACGGCCGAGTGCCCTTTGACGATTGGTTCCAGTCGCTGGGCAACCCCAAGACGCAAGCGGCAGTCGACGCCCGTGTCGCTCGGTTGCGGGCGGGCAACCTGGGGGATGTGAAGTCGGTAGGCGGCGGTGTTTTCGAATTGCCAATCGATTTTGGCCCCGGCCTGCGAATCTACTTCGGGCGCCGCGGCCCGCGGGTGGCAATCCTCCTGGGTGCAGGCGACAAGAGCACACAGGCGCGGGACATTCGCCGCGCACAACAACTGTGGAAGGACTTCAACGATGCGACTCAGAAGTTACCGTGACGATCTGCTTGTGCGGCTGCGTGATCCGGACTACGCCGCCGAGTACCTCAACCAGGTGCTGGCCGACAAAGACGCCCGCGCCTTTTTGATCGCCCTGCGCGACGTGGTGGAAGCCACCGGCGGGGTGGGCCAACTGGCGGAGAAAGTGCGGACCAAACGCCAGAGCCTTTACAAAGTCCTTTCCCGCCGAGGCAATCCCACGTTGAACACGCTCCAGCAAATCCTGGAACCCATCGGACTGCGAGTCGCCGTCACCGCGGAGTGAACGGCCTTCAGGCGCTGCTTCCTTGCACCAATGGCACGGGTTACTCCCGCACCCGCGCCTCTCGGTGTGTTTCGCGGTTACTGACCCCTGATACATAACAGACATTCAGAGGAAGGAAGGCGGGTTATCGGTTATCAGTTCTCAGCTATCAGGGGCAGAGGCGACGGCCACTGGACCACGTCACCGGTTCAACCGCGGAAGCCAGAACGCGCGACAACAACCGGGTGTTGGTGCGACGGTTCGTCGGAGCGTGAGCAATTGTACGGTTGTAGCCGCAGGCTTTAGCGTGCGTTTGGGACAGTGATCGATGACCTTCATCGTCTACGCAGGTTAAGACCTGCGGCTACAGAGGGAAACAACCTCTTATCATCTGGCCTGTGGTCCCGCCCC
>VHCO01000462.1 GCA_016871715.1 Verrucomicrobiota bacterium | reverse complement strand
CAATTCGCACTTCCACGACAGCGCCGCATCCGGCGCTCGTATCACCCAGGCCGAAGCCCGCGGCCATACCCACGTCTTCCAGCAGAAAAGATATTGGGAAAGCTCAGCCGAATGGAGGGCGGAGTTCTACGACGCCCCCTTCCCGGTTCGCAAGCGCCGTCCGCCATTCCACGCCTGCGGCTGCCGCGAGAACCGTCGGGCTCGCAGAGCTCGCCCCTCCATCGCCCATCGCACCCCTCCCCGAATGGAGGGCGGAGTTCTACGACGCCCCTTTCCCAGTTCGCAATCGCCGTCCGCCATTCCACGCCTGCGGCTGCCGCGAGAACCGTCGGGCTCGCAGAGCTCGCCCCTCCATCGTTCATCGCACCCCTCCCCGAATGGAGGGCGGAGTTCTACGACGCCCCTTTCCCAGTTCGCAATCGCCGTCCGCCATTCCGCGCCTCCCGCCGGAACGCGTGGCTCCAGCCGAAGCGGAGCAGAGGCGTTCGGCGCCCAACAATCTCGTTGCCTTTTATCTAAATGTGTGCACTCTAATCATCAGGTATCTGCATGTCGATGGTTATCGGTACTTCGAGGTTGGCGAACCTTGGCTCGTGCCTCCAACCGCGCGCCCCCTCGCGCTCGCCGATCCTCACCTCGAAGGCCGAGCCATGCCTCAACCCCCAAGCCGGCCGCGTCCGATCCCTCTGACCACCCAAGTCCGCATGAGAGCTCTGCTATCCTTCCTGCTCGCGGCGACCCCGCTGAGCCTCACCGGTACCCTGGCTGCCACATACACCGTGACGGTGACGGACGACAACGGCCCAGGTACCCTGCGTCAGGCGATTCTCGACGCCAACGCGAGCCCTGGGCCGGACCTGATCGGGTTCAACCTTGGCGGCGCGAGTCAGACGATCGCTCCGACGGCCGAGCTGCCGGAGCTCACTGACCCCGTCACCATCGATGGCACCACGCAGCCCGGCTACGCCGGCACGCCCCTGGTGGAGTTGAGCGGGGTGGGTCTTACGAGTGGCTCGCCGGACGGGCTGCGGATCGTCGCGGGACAGTCGACCGTGCGCGGTTTGCTCATCAACCGATTTCGCGGCGATTGCCTCGAGCTGGCCGGTGGCGGCACGAACGTCATCGAAGGCAACATCTTAGGCCTGAACAGCGCTGGCAACGATCCAGGAGGCACCACCCGCAACGGGATCCTCGTGACGAACTCGGCCAGGAACACGATCGGCGGGACCACGGTTCACGGGGCAAACGTCATCTCCGGCAATAACCTCAACGGCATTCACATCCTGGGTCCCAACTCGTCGCGCAACCGGGTGGCGAACAACGTGATTGGCTTGGATGGAGCCGGCGCCAACGCTCGCGGCAATTCGGCCAACGGCGTCCTCATCGAGAATGCCCCTAGCAACGTCATCGGCGGGCCTAGCGTAACCGAGCGCAACGTGATCTCGGGCAACTCGAGCGATGGCATCGAGATCACGGGTACCGGTGCGAGCGCCAACTTGATTCTCGGTAATTACATTGGCACGGATTCCACGGGTACCGTGGACCGCGGGAACAGCGGGGACGGTGTGTTTGTCAGCGGCGCACCCGGGAACCAGATCGGCGGAGGGGGACCGGGCGAAGGCAATTTGATTTCCGGCAACGCCAGCGAGGGCATCACGCTCTCCGGTAACACCGCCGCGAGCAATGTCGTGCGCGGGAACCGGATCGGCACCGACGCCGCCGGCGCGGGTGCGCTGCGGAACGATTCCCACGGCGTGCAGGTGACCTCTTCGGCCAGCAACAACACCATCGGCGGAGAAGACTCGGGCGAGGCCAACGTGGTGGCCTTCAACGGTTCGTCCAGCACGGCCGACGGGGTATTTGTCGCCTCCGGTACGGGCAACGCCATCCAGGGCAATTCGATCTTCGAGAAGAGCGGACTGGGGATCGATCTCGCGACGAACGGGGTGACGGAGAACGACGCGGGCGACGGCGACGGCAACGCCAACCTGCAACAGAACTACCCGTTGCTCGTGGATGCGACGCACGACGGTGCCACCACCGCGCTGGCGGGCTCGCTCGACTCGCGGGCTAACACAGCTTTCCGCCTCGATTTCTTCGCCAACACGCTCTTCGACCCGAGCCTTCACGGAGAAGGCGAGTTCTACCTCGGCTCGCACACGGTCGCCACCGATGCCAGCGGGAAGGTAGATTTCGGTGTCACCCTGCCTGTGGGCTTGAGGGGGCGGTACGTCAGCGCGACGGCTACGGACCCTCAAGGCAACACCTCCGAGTTTAGCCTTGCGATCAAGGCGCGCAGCACCCTCCCGGCCGCCACGTTCGCCGTCCTGAACACCAATGACGTCGGCCCCGGCTCGCTGCGCCAAGCGCTGCTCGACGCCAATCGCGCAATCACCGCCGGTCCGGACCGCATCGAATTCAACATCCCGGGTTCCGGCCCGCACGTGCTGGCGCCCACATCGCCTCTCCCGGCTGTTGCGGATGCCGCAATCCTGGACGGCTACACGCAGGGGGGAGCACGCCCCAACACCCAGTCCCTTGGGAACGACGCCGTTCTGCTCGTGCGGCTCGACGGCAATGGTCTGCCCTCGAACACGGACCTGCTGACCTTGCTGGCCGACGGCTCGACGGTGCGCGGTTTGGCGCTGACGCGCTCGCGCCGGGACGCCGTCGCGGTCGTAGGCGCCAACAATGTCCTCGAGGGCAATTTCATCGGTCTAGACGTGGACGGTTCGACGCAACTCGCCAACGGGCGCGATGGCATCTTCATCGACGGTGCACCCGGCAATCGCGTGGGCGGCGCGACGCCCGAGGCCCGCAACGTCATCAGCGGCAACTTCGGCGATGGCATCGAGGTCAGCGGCGCCCGTGCCGCCCGCACTCGCATTCTCAACAACTACATCGGGCCGGACTCCCGTGGGACGCTCGACCACGGCAACTCCGGCGATGGAGTCTTTCTGAACGGCGCGCCCAACACGCAAATCGGTGGCCCATCGGCGCCCGAGGGCAATGTGATCTCCGGGAATAGCAGCGAGGGAGTCACGATCTCTGGCTCGAGCGCTACGAACAACGTGATTTAGGGCAATGTGATCGGCGCCGACAGCAAGCACTTCGTAGGCCTGGGCAACACCTCGCACGGGATGCAACTCACCGGTTCCGCTGCCAACAACCTCGTCGGGGGGGAAGGTCCTGGCCAGGCAAACACGATCGGCGGCAACGGCGGGGATGGCGTGTTCGTGGCGTCGGGGGCGGGCAACGCCGTTCGGGCCAACGCCATCTTCGCCAACGCCGGTCTGGGAATCGATCTGGGCAGCAACGGGGTGACCTCCAACGATGCCGCACCCGACAACGACACTGGCGCCAACCTGCTCCAGAACTACCCCGTGTTGCACTCCGCCACCAACACGCCGGCCGCCACCACCATCCGTGGTTCGATGGATAGCCGCGCCAACCACTCGTTCCGGCTCGATTTCTTCTCTAAGGGCGCGTCAATAAATAACCTTTACAACTCAGTTCAATGGCGCGGGTGGACGGTGTAGTTCCATTCGCCGTGAAAACGTCCTGCTGTGAGCTTGAGTGTAGCCATCTCCTGCTCGCTA
>VHCO01000461.1 GCA_016871715.1 Verrucomicrobiota bacterium | reverse complement strand
GACTCAGCGCCGCTCACCGGCCCGCCCACACCTTCGATGCCGTGGTGCCGCCGCCGAGCCCCGACTACGCCTCGGCGGATTCCTGGGCGGCACACTGGCCGGGAGAGGATGCGGCTGACCTCTCGCCACCGAACACGCTATACCCCGAGGCCCAGGCCACCGCGGCGGTGGACGTGTTCTTCATCCATCCGACCTGTTACGGCAAACCCGAGTTCTGGAATGGGCCCATCGACGATCCGGACGTTCAGAACTCGGTGGCGGGCATCCTGATGTACTTGGCGAGCGTGTTTAACGCCGCCGGGCGCGTCTATGCGCCGCGCTACCGGCAGTTCAATGTCTCGGCGCTCCTCGAACGGGAGAGCATCTCGGGCCTGCAGGCGATCGAGTTGGCCTACCGCGATGTCGAACAGGCCTTTGCGCACTTCGTTCAGCACTTCAATCAAGGGCGGCCCTTTATTCTGGCCGGGCACAGCCAAGGCAGTATCCACGGCAGTCGTTTGCTGCAGGAACAGATTGTCGGGACACCCCTCCAGCAAAAGCTGGTCGCCGCCTACCTCATCGGCATGACCATTCCGGCGGACCTGCCCGGCATCCATCCCTCGCGTTCGACAACCGACCTCGGCACGATCGTCAATTGGACCTCCTACGCCCCCGGCGGGGATCCTACCTTCATGCGCGAGGACGTGGTCATTTGGGTGGCCGGGTCCTACCGGAAAGCCAGGGGGATCGCCTCGATTCAGATCAACCCGTTATCCTGGGAGTTTCATGGCGCCAAGGTCCCGGCGGCGGATAACCCAGGCTCCTTGCCGGCCGACCCGTCCAGTGAACTGCCGCCCTTGATCCCCGGTGTCACGAGCGCGGACGCTTCCGGGGCCGTCCTCGTTGTGGATACGCCGAGCGTGGCGGGCTTCCCCGGGGATGGCCCGGACATGCCGTTGCTCAATGCCGACCGGGGTGACTTCCACAACTACGACTACTAACTGTTCTACGAGAGCCTACGGAAGAACGCCATCGATCGCGCGGCGGCGTTTGTCAGGTGAGGGCTCGCGAGGCAGCCCAGGCCGGCTGCCGTTCCTCCCGCTTTGGCGGCTTTTCGCCACATAAACTGGCGCTTTGGCGGAAATCTCCTTGACAGCTCTTGGCGCGGTCTGCGATAGAGGCGCCCATGATAACAAGCAGTCGGATCTCTCGGGCTGTGCTTTCTGTTTCTCTCTTACT
Source organism: Verrucomicrobiota bacterium (assembly GCA_016871715.1). Lineage (GTDB taxonomy): Bacteria > Verrucomicrobiota > Verrucomicrobiia > Limisphaerales > J093 > VHCO01. Next base: position 2,388 of record VHCO01000461.1, on the reverse strand, counting down.
CGCGACGTCGCAATTCGCTCGATCACAAGAACTGCTCTGGACTTGCGGGCTCGACGATAACGGGTGGCCCTGCGTTGGGCCGTCCGGGGGACCGGAGACCTGCTTCGTCCAGGAGAACGGCGTGGTCAACGCGCTCCCGGGCGATCCCTACAGCCCGGCAGCCGACCGGCAGGCGGACAACGATTATTACTTCATGGGGGAGTACTACACCGTCATTCCCGGGAATGGCACCTACGACCCGGTGGGGTTCCTGCCGTGGAACGAAGAAGCCGCTGAGCGGGCGCTGACCCCCGGCGACACCGAGTTCCGTTACCACTTCAACCTGCCTGCGACCCTCAAGTCCACTGACCTCCTCGCCGTCACGTTCGACGCCAACAACTTCGAGGGGGGCGTCGCGGATCCGCGTCGGGGAGTCTCGATCTATTTCAACGGCGTGCTCGTCCAGCCACAGATTGTGATCCGCCCAGCCCAACTCGACGTGGACTACAAATCTAAAGCCTTCACCCTGGCCAGCGTGAACGCGGTGGTGGGCCCGGGCGCCGATAACATCGTCACCCTGCGGGGCACCGACTACAGCACCGACGGCGGGGGACGCTGGATGGGCATCGACTATGTCCAGCTCACCAAGGAATCCTCCGCGGTGCCCGAACCGGTCTTCCCATGGTCCGTCGGCAGCGACGACAACGCCTGGCCTGCGGGCGACGGTGGCGGAGCCAATGCGACCTTCGTTCAAGGCAACGGGTCCGTCAATCCGCTCCCCGGAAGCCCGACCAGCACCGAGGTGGCGGGTGGAGCCGACAACGATTACTACTTCGCCGGCAGTTACACCACCGTGATCGCCGGCAACGGCACCTACCAACCGGTCGGCGCGGTGCCTGTCAACGAAGAGGCGGCCGAGCGCGGTTTTGCTGGTGCCGACAATGAGCTGCGTTACCACTTCAACATCCCGATTACGCTGCAGCCGAGCGACCTGGTGGCCGTCACGTTCGAACCCATGAACCTGGACACCGGCGGAGCCGATCCGCGGTATGGCGTCGAGGTCTACGTCAACGGTGTCTTGGTCCAACCGGAAGTCCTCGTTCGCGCTGCCCAACTGAACCAGGCCATCACCACGCCGGCCTTCACGCTGGCCAGCGTCAATGCACAGTTCGGCCTGGGCCCGGATAATATCATCACCCTCAGGGGAATCAGCTACAGCACATCGGGCGGAGGCAATGCCTTGGGGCTCGATTACATCCGGTTCAAACCCATGCCGCGCCCACCCATGGTGCCGTGGTCGGTCGGCCGCAACGACAACGCCTGGCCTGCCGGCGATGGCGGCGGCCCCAGCGCCAGCTTTGTGCAGGAGAATGGCGTCACCAGCCCCTTGCCTGGTGTCCCAAACAGCCCGGAAGTCGCGCAACAAGCCGACAACGACTACTACTTCGGCGGCATCTACTCGACCGTCATTGCGGGCAACGGCACCTACACCCCCGTCGGCGATGTCCCGTACAACGAAGAAGCCGCGGAGCGCGCCTTCGCCGCAGCCGACAATGACCTTCGCTACCATTTCAACCTGCCAACCACGCTCAGCCCCGACGCCAAGTTCACCTTCAGCTTCGATCCAATGAACCTGGACGACACGGCCGCCGATCCTCGCTACGGCGCGGCGGTCTTTGTCAATGGCGTCCAAGTCCAGCCTGAAATCGTCATCCGGCCGGATCAGTTGAACCGCACGATCTTCACCCCTCCCTTCACCCTGGCCCAGGTCAACGCCCAGCTCGGCGCGGGGCCGGACAACATCGTCAGCCTCAGAGGCATCAACTACAACGCCGAAGGGGGTGGCAACTGGATGGGCTTTGACTATGTCCGGCTCGATCCGGTCTTGCCCCCGCCATTCCCGTTGGATGTCAGTGTGGACGACAACACGCACGGCGGGTCGGTCGGAGGCGGCCCCAACGCCGTCTTTGTCCAGGAAGCCGGCGTCAATCCGCTCCCCGGAAGCCCCGCCAGCGGCGAGACGCACCAACTCAACGACGACGACTACTACTTCGCCGGTGAGTATACCAAGGTGATTCAGAGTGTCGTCGACTTCTATGGTGCCTATGACCCGGTTGGGACGGTTCTGGTCAACGAGTATGCCGCGGAACGTGCCTTCGCCGGCTCAGACAACGAAAAGCGCTACCACTTCAATCTGCCCGCCACGCTCAAACCCACCGACCAGCTCATGGTCAGCTTCGACGCTGTAGACCTGGACGGCAACGGCGCCGACCCGCGCTACGGTGTCGAGGTTTACTTCAACGGCGTGCCCGTCATGCCCGAAGTCGTGATCCGGACCGGTGAACTAGATGTCGACCGCGTCACCGCGCCGTTCACCTTGGCCAGCGTGAATGCGGGAGTCGGTCCCGG
>VHCO01000460.1 GCA_016871715.1 Verrucomicrobiota bacterium | reverse complement strand
TCCTGGGTGTGAACGTAGGGATAAACGTCGGGGTCATTGCATCGGAGGTTACAGGTGGGCTGTATCCCTCGCACTCCGGCATGCGGATCGAGCAGAACCTCATCCTCTTGGGCCGCAACACGCATCTGTTGGCAGACATGGACTGGATGGCGGGTGTTCTGCTGTACGCTGAAGACTCAATCCCGGGTGGCAGTCGCCTCAAAGGCATTACGGTCGCCCGGAACTTTGTGCGAGGTGATAAGATAACGGAAGGTCAAACGACGTATTCCGCATTGGGTGTTCTACTGATGCTGAACAGCCCGATCTTCGAGAGCATCCATGTAAACGACAATGTCCTCGAGGTGCCGGATGCCGCCGAGTTGAACACGGCCTACGAGAACGCACTGGTGTTCAGCCCTACGTATCGAGCAGTTGACCCGGCCGCGGGCGTTGGAGGCGAAGTGAGGGCGCACGGGAACCGGAACCTGTCGGGCCAAGACATGCGCTTCAAGTACCAGCAGTATCAGCAGATGTCACAGTGGGGTCCGTACAGCCAGCGCCTGGCCCGGTTCAAGGCGCCGTCCTTTGGCGGCCGGGCTGGGGTGTTCTACGACGAGTTCATGGGCGCGCTGCCGCGCTCGGCGCTAGGGTGGCAGGGACTGACCAGCGGGAGCGGCGCGGCGATTGCGGAGCAAGACGGCCAAGCGAAGCGTCCGGGAATCGCTAGACTATCAACCGGAACAGATATCGCCGGTTTGTCGGAACTGCGGTATTCGAGCAGTTCTATTGTGCTGGGAGGAGGGCTGACGCACCTGTTTGGCTTTGCCGCTAGGCGTGCTCAACAGTCGGCGTACCCGACGGATTTCGATTGTGTACTGGGCCTGGTGGCATCGGACTCCAGTAATGTCGGTGTATACTTCAAGATCACTAGCGGCGGGACATACAACAACCAATGGACTGCCATCTGCACCGACACCTCACAGGAGCGTGTGGTTGGGGTGTCGGACTTCGAGTACGCCCCCCCGCCTTGGCGCTCGTTTCGCATTGAAGTCCAGGCGGACGCCTCCGCCGTAGAGTTCTTAATCGACGGCAAGTGGTTCGGGCGCGCCACATCGTACCTGCCGACGGTGCCGCTGTTCATGATTCTCATGATTCGCAATCGGTCGCAGCCATATCACGGCGCGAATCACGACCTGCTGGTTGATCACTTCAGCCACCAGGTGTTTTAAGGCCGGATCACAGAATCCGGATCATTGAGGTTCCCTACCTTGGACTCACAGAATGATGGAAAAGAGCCTGTCGAGCTTCTTCGTGTGGTTGCTGGCAGGGATTCCTGTAGCGCTGGCGGCAGAACCGCTCACGCAATGGACTTCCGCCACGGTGCCAAGCGGAGGGACGCTCATGCGCCTTGCCTACGGCCCTGGCGGCTTCGTAGCGGACGCTCGCACCGATGGAAACACTGGCTGGATCATGGGCTCGACGAATGGTCTGGAGTGGGTTCGCTTAGTGGGACCGGGGAGTCCAATGTACCTTTTCACCTACGGTCGGGGGCAGTTCCTTGCTGTGAGTGGGGACACGCTTGTATCGCTGGACGGACTCAGATGGCTGGGGGTTGGTGCTGGCCCGGGATTTGTACCCTATGGGCTGAGCTATGGGCGCGGTGCCTTTTGGGCGGTGGGAGAACAAGGCCAAGTGGCACGCTCCAGCGATGGACTGGCTTGGCAGTTGCAGCCCTTTAGAACCAACACGGTATTCTTGGGCGTGGCTGTCGGTCACGGGCGGCTGGTGGCGGTCGGACCATACAACGGTCCCGGCTATCCGTCGTCGATCTTCAGCTCGGACGACGGGGCGAATTGGGAGCCGGCTCCTCTGCCGGGATTCGGCTTCTTCAATGGCGTGGTCTACGGCAGCGGGTGCTTCGTCGCTGTGAATGGGGCGGGATTGGTCTCGGCGTCGGCGGACGGGAGAATCTGGTCGACACAGCAGATCAGCTCCAAAGCATTGCTAGGCGTGGCGTACGGAAGTGGGACATTTGTGACGGTCGGTGATGGCGGGGAGCTCCTAACGTCGGCAGACGGCAGGCAGTGGGAGAGGCGGGTCAGCGGCACGACAAGACTCCTCACGAGCGTGGCCTTTGGCGGCGGCAGGTTTGTGGGGGTTGGCGAAGGGGGCACAGTGCTCCGATCCGGGATGTTGCTGGCACATGTCAGTGCTCCGCAGCTTCGGCTTGATGACACGTCGAGACTGGCCGACGGGACGATGCTGGTAACGGTCGAGGCGCCATACGGGCGGGAGGTGCAGGTCGAGGCGAGTGCGGACTTGGTGAACTGGAAAGAGATCGCCCGCGATCTCTGTGAGCGGGGCGAGTTCGAGGTGTATGACGAGGGAGCGAAAGACCTCGAACAGCGGTTTTACCGCGCCTGGCAGGCGCCGCCCGGTTGGGTGCCGCCGCCGCTCGAGGACTGGCGGTTTGTGACTGTGGACCCAGTGTATGCGGTCAGCGATTTGGCGTACGGGCACGGGGCGTTTGTGGCCACGACGCTCTCCGACACCTACAGCACGACCAATCTGGTGCAATGGGTGAGGACAGTTCACTTGGACGTTGGTCAACGCAAGGTGGACTACGTAGCCGGCGAATTCGTGGCGCGACGCTTTGGCTGGTACCTCTCGATGGACGGTTTTCAGTGGGCGAGTACGCGTGCTCCGACCGATATGCACTCCATAGCGTGGTGGCGCGGGCAATTGTGGGCCTCGGGAGCGCGCTGGAGCGATGACTTCCGCCCACGGATTGTGGGCTGGAACTGGTGGAGCTCGCCGGACTTGCGAGCGTGGGTGTCCAATGGCGTAGACCAGGTGTGTCAGGGCGGCCAACTTACTGGAGGCAATGGCGTCCTCGTGGCCGTACACTCCTCGGGCAAGTCCATCTCGGTTTCGGAGGACGGCCTGGCGTGGCAGACGTTCACGAATGAGAACTGGCCGAAACTCGAGGGGCTCACGTACGGCAACGGCCGGTTCGTGGCCGTTGGGTCACGGACCAATGAAACCGAGGTGCAGGCGATGAGCTTGGTGTCGAGGAACGGGCGCGCCTGGACACCCTTCGAAGCCCCGGCAGCAAGCGCGCTTCACGGCGTGACATACGGGAACAAAACGTTCGTGGCGTACGGAGCCGGTGGTGCACTGCTCACCTCCGAAGACGGCACCAACTGGACCTCACACGCACAAGCCGCCGTGGTGGACTCTGTGTCCGGGGTATTTGGGGCCGGGCGGTTTGTTGTCGGCGGGGACTGGGTGCTGTATTCGGGCCAGATGACCCCCGCGGTAACCGAACCGCGTCTAGTCCCCGAGCTGACCCGGCGATTGAGTGACGGGACGATGCTGGTCACGGTCGAGGGTCCGTACGGAAAGGAGGTGGTGGTCGAGTCGAGCACCGACAATCTAGAATGGGTCGAGGTAGCGCGGGATCCGTGTGACCGGGGCGAGTTCGAGGTCTACGACGAGGCGGCCAAGGACGGCAGACCGCGCACGTATCGTGTGCGATAGGACCGCGGGACCACGGACCACAGGACCACAGACCACGGGACCACGGGACCAAGAGACCAAGAGACCACGGACAACGGGACCACGGACAACGGACCTCTGACC
>VHCO01000459.1 GCA_016871715.1 Verrucomicrobiota bacterium | reverse complement strand
GAGGCGCGAGCGACCAACACGAAAACCAGCCCGAGCAGACCTCGCCAAATGCTAGCTTAATTCTCGCGCCTCGTGGTCTTAACAATGGGGTCCACCTCACACCTCTGGCTGTCCGTAGCCTCTTCGGCCGATGGTGCGAAACTGGTCGCAGTTGATTGGGAGGATAGCTCCGGGGGGAGGATTTTCACTTCGAGCGACTTCGGGATCACCTGGATTCCCCGCAATACCGGCAGCAATGATTTCTGGAATGCGGTCGCTTCCTCAGCGGACGGTTCAAAGCTGGTGGTGACAGCAGAACGCCAGATTTATACCTCCACGGATTCTGGAGTCACCTGGATTCCCCGCACTCCGCGTCAACCCGACGGTAGTCCACTGTGGAGTTCGGTCGCCTCATCCGCGGACGGGTCGAAGCTCGTTGCCACCATGTATAACGGGCGGATTTACACCTCGTCGGACACTGGAACGAACTGGACGGCCCGAGAGAGCGTTCGGGGTTGGTATTCCGTCGCTTCGTCTTCGGACGGCTCGAAACTGGTGGCAGCGGCTTACAACGGGCAGCTCTACACCTCGAGCGATTCCGGGGCGAGTTGGACGGCGCGCGAAACGAACAGACCTTGGTCTTGCGTTGCCGCCTCGAGTGATGGTTCGAGGTTGGTCGCCGGTTGTTATGGGGGGAATCTCTACACGTCGACGGATTCCGGTGCCGCCTGGACCGCGCGCGAGACCGCGCGGGATTGGAAGGCGGTGGCCTCGTCGGCCGACGGGCTGAGACTCGTCGCGTTGGACCGGGCCTGGGCAAGCACAATCGGAGGCAGGATCTATACCTCGACCGACGGCGGGATCACTTGGGCTCCGCGCGAAAACAACCGGCCCTGGCAAGCGATCGCCTCTTCAGCGGATGGTTCCAGATTGGTGGCCGTTGAGGATGCCGGTCAGATTTACACGTCCACCACAGAATTGGACCGGTTGCCGGACCGGACCTACGGCGACGCGCCCTTCACAGTTTCGGCAACAGCCAGTTCGGGTCTGCCGGTCTCGTTCAGCGTCGTCAGCGGCCCGGCGATCACTTCCGGAACCGACGGAACCCAAGTCAGCATCCGGGGAACAGGCGCGGTCACGCTGCGCGCCAGCCAGCCAGGCAACGCGACCTATCTGCCCGCGCCTGATGTGGACCAGACATTTTCAATCCTTCCGGCGGTGCTGACCATCACCGCCGATGACAAGACGAGGACCTACGGGCAACCGAACCCGCCGCTGACGGCGAGCGTCACCGGTTTTGTTTACGGCGAGAACTCGAGCGTCATCGCCGGGTCGCCGGCCTTTGGCACCGCGGCCGGGCCTGTGAGTTCGGTGCCCGGAAGCCCATATCCGATCACCGTGTCGATTGGAACTCTGTCGGCTGCCAACTACACGTTCAGGTTCCTGAACGGGTCGCTGACCGTGAACCAGGCGGCGTTGACCGCGACCGCGGACAACAAATCGCGCATCTCAGGAGCAGCCAATCCACCGCTGACCATCTCCTACAGCGGGTTCGTTAACGGCGAGAACCCGAGCGTGATTGACACGCCGCCCACGGCTTCAACGGCTGCAACCAGCGAGAGCGAGGCGGGGACCTATCCGATTCTGTTGACCGGTGGCAGTGACGACAACTATTCCATCACCCTGGCCAACGGCCTGCTCACCGTCCTGCCCGAGGTGGGTCCGGGCACGCTGCCGGTGACTGCGGGAGGGATCGTCTATTCGCGGCAGACGGGGCTTTATACGCAGGGCGTGACCGTCAGTAATCCGCTTTCCACCATGGCCACCGCTGTGCGTGTGCTGATCGATGGATTGCCCTCCAACGTCACGGTCTACAACGCCTCCGGAAGCACAAACGGAACGCCCTACGTTCAATCCGCTCTGTCACTGTTTCCCGGCGGAAGCGTGACGTTTCAGCTCGAGTATTTCGTGCCAACGCGTCAGGCCTTCGCCGCGCCGGTGTTCGAGGCACAAATCGTCCCCGGCGAAAGCACCGCCGATCCGGGCGGAAGTCCGCAGGCGATCTCGCGGGCTGCCCTTCGACTCGGCGATGGCGCTTACCTCGTCGAGTTCGCCACCGTCAGCAACCGCATTTACTACGTGCAGTACTCATCCGACCTGGTGAACTGGAAAACCGCGGTCCCGTTCCGGGAGGGCAACGGAACCCAAGTGCAGTGGATTGACAGCGGCCCACCCAAAACCGAGAGCCCGCCCACTGCCGACCGCGCACGGTTTTATCGCGTGCTGTGGCTGCCCCGGTGAACCTGAGACCCCATCTTTATGAAACAGCTTATCCTTTTCACCACGCTCGCGGGCGTCCTCTGGTCCGGCACGTCCACAAGCGCCCAGAGCGACAATCTGCAGAACGGTCCCCTCTCACGCGTTGGCGTGAGTTACCGCTCCGGATTCAACGGCAGCGCCAGTTTCAAGAATGTCGGCGGCTTGAACCTCCCTGCCGATCCGGATCCGGTTCCCGGCGGCGGAGTGGATCGCTTTTACGACGATGGTTACGTGCGCGTGGACAGCAGTGGGAACGCCGGCGGCGAAACCTGGTTTTGGGGATACCAGAGCGCCAGTCAACTGCCCGGCGATGGGACGATCGTCATGCGTCGCACCGCTGCGGCAGGCGGCCTTTCGAGACGGGACATCGACGATGATCCGCAACACGGGTTCGAGTTGACCTACAACCTGGAGTGGCCCGTGCAGGCACTGCGCGGTTTCCTGGGGATTGAAGCGGCCTTCAACTTCATGGATTTGCAGATTGCCGATCGCCAGCCCCTGACCGGCAACACCATCGGGATTGCCGACGCCTTCCCGCTCAACAGCATTGTCCCGCCGCTGGCTCCTTATGCCGGAACACGAGAAGGGCCCGGGCCGAGTATTGGTGCCACTCCAGTGCCCTCCGTCATGATCACGCCCGGCGGCGCCACCGTCACCGGCGCCCGGCGCATCGATGCCTCGCTCTACGGCTTGCGGCTCGGTCCGAATTGGCGCCTGCCTCTTTCCCGGAGAGTTTCTGTGTCGCTGGGTGGCGGGCTGGCTCTGGCGGTGGCCGACAGTCGGTTCAGCTTTCGGGAGACCGTCACCCTGGCGGGAGGCGGCTTTGGCTCGAGCGCCGGTTCCGATGGCCGCGCCGCCTGGCTCGCCGGCGGGTACCTTTCGGGCAGCGTCGCCCTGGCTTTGGATCGCGCGTGGGCGGTCGTGGCCGGAGTACAGTACCAGAACCTCGGCGCCTATTCGCATCGGGCAGGCGCGAGATCCGCGACGGTTGATCTGGGTGAATCGGTTTTCCTGACCGGCGGAATCAACTTCACCTTTTGAACCGGGCTCTCGGGGTTCTCACCGCTGCCCGAGTTGCAGGAGGCAGATTCCGATTCCGACCGAAGCCACACCCGCCCGCTGCAACGCGGAGAGCGGTTGAACAACTGGTCGACATCTTGGATGATCTGCTCGCCGAGTCGGAGCGTTTCGCCGCTGAACCGCTGGGCCGCCTCGTCGCGCGAGAGGCCGATGACGGTGGCGCGCCGGTCCAACAACTGGGTCAGGGCGTCCTTCTTTTCGTCGAGACCGCGCTGCCAGGTGGCGCAGAGGGCTTCGGCGGCCGTCTTGAGGGGGAGCCGGCGCCGGTTCAGTACC
>VHCO01000458.1 GCA_016871715.1 Verrucomicrobiota bacterium | reverse complement strand
CCTACGCCTTCCTCCCTGGAAAGGAAATCTCTCCGCCCGTCACCCAGGTGGGTCACTTCTCATGAGCACACCCGGGTCAGTTCTCGTGAGCGCTAACGCTTGTTTTTCATGTACGCGCGAGAAGGGAGACAAGAGAGAGAGTATACAGCGGAGTGCGGTTTCACCCGTCCGAAACGTCCGAGGATCCAGTCCGCCCCCACTCAGCGACGATGAGTTCTGGAGTTGCCTGGCCAGTTGGCCAGCCGCCCGCGAACACCCCCGCTGGCGCGACCGGCCGGAATTGCAGCGTGAGATTGCCCGTCTCGATGCGAGAAACCGGCTGTTCAGCTCTCCCAAACGCAATATGCGGAACTGAGCCACGCCACCCCTGGGCGGGGGTTAACGGCGGGATCGTCAGCTCCGTGTTACTGGCGACTCGCTGGCTCCTGCGCCTCGGGGAGAAGCGTCCCGCTACAGTGGTCCCGAACGTCCTGGCCCACCATCAATTGAAGACTCCACGCGAATGCCAGTGCGCCGTGTCACGGGAGCACAACGGCCCGGTAGAACCGATGTGCCCTCTGGACCGCCTCGGGGTCAGCGAACTGAGCTCGCCCGACAACATTGTCCACGATCCCGAGGGGTGTCCACGCCCCGAAGCCATCGGTGGCCTCGATGCGATATTGCCGACGACCTCAAGCGGCTCCGCAGGGGCAAACACCGCCCGGTAGGCGTTGTTTGAAGCAACCGTCACCACCCGCGGGTCTTGCGTCAATCCGTCGGATGCCCGTTTCGAGAGGGACAGCCGCCAAAGCGACGCGAAATGATGTTCTGGTTTAGTTCGTCTTGTTTGTTCGTTCCGTTCTCAACCGTCGAGTGAGGCTTCTACGCTCTCGGGGCGATTCTGGCGAGAACCGGTTGCCGTCGCGCCGTCGTGCGCTGCGCTGGCCCTTTCGCGGGCTGAACGTTCCCGAGCGCAACGTGCGAAGTGGGACCGGAATGTGCAGTTAAACCCAACCGGTGTTCACCACAACGCTCAGCCGTCCCGCGGAACCACTTCCGTCAACCGGGGGATGTGAACAAGCCGCGAGCCCACGCTTCTCCCGCTGAACGTCCTACTCGATTCGAAGCCAGGGATCTTCTTCGCGCCTACCGCCTTTTCCATATTCCTTTGGCCGGTTGCTTTCTGCGCATCTTCGACGTCGCACCTCTCGGTAAATCCGAGGCATAGTAGCCTGAAGGACGTGCGGACAAAGACCCTCGGTAATCTCGTCCAGACTGGCATTCGGGATGATCTCAGCATCCTCAGTCGACTCCCATATCCTCCGCTTGGTCTCTTCGTCCAGTTCAGCAATGTAACCACGAGCCTCTGTCTCGACAGCCCTATGCCAGGAGAATGCGCCGCAGCGACTGCCATCAAGTAACTGGTCGACGACGGCATTCCACGCCGTGATCCTCACTCCCCGCTGATAGGGTCGCCGTCGGAGGCGCTCACAAATCACACGAGAGGCGGTTTGAAGTTCCCGAATCATCCAGTTCTTGGCAAACGACCAGCGACCGCCGCCGGAAACGCCCGGTCGGCTGCAACAGTCGCTGACAAATTACCCGAACCGTCCGAGTGCCCAGCGGGGCCGCGGTTCGCTGCAGCGCCATTTTTCGCTTAAGCTATTTGAATTCATTGAAGAAGGCCTCGTCGAGATCATAGGTCTTCCTTGGGCGGAGTCCGAGTTCAAGGTTCTCGAAGAGCCTCACCAGATCGTCTCCATCCACAAGCTCGATTGGCGGAGCTCCGTCCCTTCTTGCTTCCCTTTTCGCCTCCACCGTAAACGTCCCTGTGGTCATGATAATGCCCTTGTCGGCCCTGCCCTGCATGGCACCGCGAAAATCACGAATCTGCGATGGCGTCACTCCACCCGAATACCGCTTGCACTGAAAGAGGACGTTGAAACTCACAAACGGGTTCACCTGCAAAATCCCAAGACCATCAATGCCCCCGTCTCCCGACCGCCCTGTGACAACGACCTGCTCGAAACCCGACTCTCTCAGCAGCCGTTGACAGAGCCTCTCAAAGCCATCAGGGGAAAGTGCGCGGAGTATCCTCAGGACTCCGATCCGGTAATCGACAGCCGATTCCTCGGCCTCTTCAGGCCCGCTTTCCTCCTTTTCTTTCTCTTCTTCTTTGCGTTGAGCGTGAAACTGCTTTTGAACGTCCTTAAAGAGGGCCTGGAAGTCGAAGGTAGCGAGGTCGGTCTGGGTTCCTGTTTCCGTGAGCCTCCATATCCCCCTGGCTGATGAATCAAGTAGACCTCCACGAGCAAGGTAAAGGCGCGCCCACTGCGCTTGGTTCCTAACCCTGGAGCTGCCACTGCCCAATTCCCGATTCTGTTCAGCTTCCGAGAGGCCAAGGATTTCAATGGCGCGATCAATAACCTCGGATGTGGTGCCAGAACCACCCTTCTCTTTGAGGGCCTCGACGATAGGCCGAAAGAAGCGCGTAAACTCCGATCCTTTACCGCGTGGCATTGTGGTCTGAGCTATCATGGCGAACGTGACGCAGTCGGGCTTGTCACTCGCGACACAATTGCGCCCAGAATGGGAATAGGCTCTGCTCTGCCCGGTTGGTGGCTCATCTTAGAGAATGCCTCCGAGGTTCCTGGTAGGGGACCAAGGGCCAGGCAGAACTCTTCTGCGTCGCTGTTCCATTGCACACCCCGCGTTCGGTGGACAATCAGCGCTTCTACGGCTTTCGGACGCCCGCCGCAAGCAGAAAGGCGCAGAAAGGCGCGGGTTGGGCGGGCCAGTCGACGCAACGCGCAACGGGGGGGCACAAGGCGGTTGACCCTCCCCAGCCTCGAAACGGTGGCTAATAGGCGGAACTCGGGCAGCATTTGGCCTAGGACTGGTTGGAACGAGGCGGCCGCGTCATTACGGAGGTCCCCCCGTCTTGGCGGCCGGCTTGCGCCTGGCATGACCAGCGCCGGGATGGCCCGCGGGCGCATGGCGTCCCCAGGGCATGGCCGCCATCCCTGCCGAACCGCCATAGGACAGCCGCCCCTCTCCCAAACGCGCCACACTCAGTCACACTAGAGCGTTGGAAGGGGGGTGGCGTCGGAGCTTCAGGCACGTCCGGAAGTTGATCCCGTCCCTGAACTGGAATATAATCTGCCATGAAATCTGTTCAAAGAACACCTGGCGTTCTGAGGCCCGAGCCGAACTGGGCCGCCATCCGCAGAGCTTACCTCGCCGGCGAAGGAAGCCTCGCAGAGTTAGCCATCCGCTTTACCGTGCCCAAAAGGACAATCGAGCGCCGCTGTTCGGCGGAAGGTTGGCGGCGTGCGGGTGTTTCTGCCGCCAGTACCGTGGCGGCGGTGGCGGCGCAAACGGCGGCGGCACAGGGCCGGGCGCTTGGTTTGCGTGCCAGCGGGTGGCTTGACCGAAGTCTTCGCGAGGCCGAGCGGTGGCTGGAGCGGATTGAGGCGCGTGCGAATGCTGGGGGGGAATTGGAACCTTCGGATTTGCGCCAGTTGGTTTTGGCCTGGAAAGACGTTGTCGCGGCGGGGCGGGTTGGGTGCGGCAGCCATCAACGGTTGGATGTCTCTCATAACGATGATCGCTGCCGGATCCGCAACTCCAACGGGATCTGGGTCATGGGGATGTTCCGGCGCCTGGGCAACAGCCTCTTCATGGAATGGCGATCC
>VHCO01000457.1 GCA_016871715.1 Verrucomicrobiota bacterium | reverse complement strand
TCGTGCAGAATCTGTTGCCGCCGCGCCTCCGACATCCGCCCATGCCAGAGGGCCCGCCGATCTCGCAAGTCTTGCAGGCTCAGTTGCACCAACTCGTTCAACTCGACCTCGGGGAAATCGACGGCTAAGGTCAGCCGGTCAAACCAATGCCCCACCCGCTCCAACTCATCCAAGCGACGGCTGTGTTCCTCGTGGCGCTCCGCGGCCGCCCCCTCCAGCAAGTACTCGTCCTCCCAGTCCGAAAGGGAACGACAGGCATCCGCCCAGTCCTCGATCTGCGCTCGAAGATAACGCAGTGTACGCGTGGTCAACGTGCCGCCCGAGTTGTCCCGGCAGCAACCTGCCGCAATCTGCACCGCGTTACTCATGCGGCAAAGATGCCCTATGGGTCATCACGAATCAAGGTCATACCACGAAGGCTGGAGATCGAGCGGCGCCGGTAGCGCGGAGGCAATGGGGGGCGGCGCGGGCGGCGGACTCGGCAGCGCGGCGACGGGCAGGATCACGCTTTCTGAACTGTGCACCTCGCCTCGATCATTATCACCATCGTCACAGGACATATTCGGTAGGCAGGCTGTTGGCGGGAGCCGGCATTGAGCACTACCCCCGTCACGCAGGTTAAAACCTGCGGCTACAGCGCGAAACTTCTCCCACCCCCACCCCTCGCGAACACAAAGCCGATTCGCCCCGCGATTTACCAGTAGCCGGGACTGACCCCGCTGAAGAACGCGACTTCCTGTGCCTACGCATGCGTCACCGAGATAGACTACAAGTCGGGGGTGGGGCGCGACCGCTGGGCGCGCCGAACAAGGACGCTGTCGTCGACACCGACCTCCGATCGGTAAGCCGCCCAAGTCGTCCCGCTGAAGCCACGAAGCCGCCTCGCAGTTAATCAATACTATTGACTGACCCCAGCGCCCTTACATGGCAGCCTGGCTAAAGGGGCTTTGTCTTGGCTCACAGCCACTGGACGACTTTCCGGAGCGGTTTGAAAATCAAGGTCCACGGATAGGGCCGGAGGCCGTTGATCCGCCAGGCTTGACGGTCTAGGGCGGTTCGCCCGCCAGCGATTTGGCAGCGAGACCATGCTGACGGCCGCAAGACAGAGGAGTCTGCGCATAACCGTCTGCCGCCCACGACCACCCGCGCTCCCCCACACGAATGCGACTTCATCCAACATACACTGACCTACTCGTCCAACTGACGCCACCTAATAGTTACCAATACTATTGACTGACCCCGCTGACTGGGGCGCTTGAGGTCCTTAAGGCCCGAGCGGGCGTGGATGACGGCTTGATTCCCCCGAGGCAAAGGCGGACATTCGCGGCCATGAGCACAGCGACGATCGAGCAGTTTCAAAGCGACCCGGCCTCACTCCTCGCGGCAGTGGAACACGGGGAGCCAATCCTGATCTCGCGCGGCGCGAAGCCGGTGGCGCGACTGCTGCCGGTGGAAGAAGCCGAGTCGCTCGTCGTGGAGCGGGAAGATTGGCTCCGGGCCGCCGAACAGAATCTCTCTCTTGCCTACGGCCCGGACGAACCGGAGTACGGCCCGGAAAAGATCGTGGAGCCAAACCCGCACTACCAGCCATGAGGGAAGGCGCCATTGTGCTGCTGCCGTTGGCACAGGCGAACGGAACGGTCAAACCTCGTCCTGCTGTTGCGTTGCGCCAACTCCCTGGCTTCGGCGACTGGCTGGTCTGCGGCGTCAGCACCCAACTTCATCAAGCCGTGGCGGGCTTCGACGAAACCATCACCCGCGGCGACGCTGATTTCGCCAACAGCGGCTTGGTGCGGCCTTCCCTCGTCCGGCTGGGATTCCTCCAAGCCGTTCCCTTCCGCAAGATCGTGGGCCGTATCGGTTCCATCTCGGCTGAACGGCACGGTCGGCTGCTTGCCAACCTCTCGCGATACTTGATGCCATAGTGGCGGCGGACGGCTTCGCTAAGTTGGCCGCCATCGTCGTAGCCGATGTAGCCGGGTGGCGCGCCGATCATGCGCGAGACGGCGTGTTTCTCGATGTATTCGCTCATGTCAAGGCGCACGATGTTCTCCTCACTGTCGAAAAGGGACTCGGCGGGAGGGGAACGACTCCAACCGCCAAATACGCTAAACACGCGAAAGGGCTGCCAGCAAAGCGGACAGAATCCATGCCTTCACGGAAGATTAAGCCTTGCCTGTTTGCCCAATGCATTATGCATGTGGGCGAAAAACGCCTTGACCTTGCCGGCGGCGAGGGTCTTGTCCATGTCCGCCTGATTGCGCCGCAACCACACCCCGGCAAGCCCGGCCCGCTCCGCGATGTCGGCCAGCGTCTCCAGCGTGCGCTCTTCACCGCTGGGCGCGCCGAGCGGCCGGCCCAGCAGTCCGGCCCTACCCCTACCAGGACGCTGTCGTCTACCCCGAACTCTCATCAGTAAGACACCCGACTCGTTGCCGTGGAGTCAGCTAATAGTTGCCAATACCCTTGACTGACCCCAAAGGCCTCCCCGACCTACTCGTCCCACCGACGCCACCTAATAGTTATCAATACTATTGACTGACCCCTCATAGCACGGCGGCGCAAGCCACGGCAAGGGCACGGGGAATGAGTACAAGGCGCGCTGCAGATACTGGCTCCTTTCCGGAGCGGTTTCAGGATTAATGTCCAGGGATACAGGCGCAGGTGGTTGAGGCGCCAGGCCTGACGGTCCAGGGCGGTTCGCCCGCCTGCGATTTCGCAGCGAGACCATGCTGACGGCCGCCAGACAGTGGAGTCAGCGTAGAACCAACCGTCGCCCACGGCCCCCCGCGCGCCCCCACACGAACGCGACTTCCTCCAACATACACTGACCTACTCTACGCACTGGTGCCACCTAATAGTTACCAATACTATTGACTGACCCCTTGGCCTGCTTCGCGACCCAGGGACCGGCGCTCGGCACCCGCAGCAGGCCGCGTGCTTCCAGTGCGCGGAGGTTCGCGCTGACCGCCGAGACCGGTCGGCGCATGTGCCTGGCCAAGACACACACGGTCTGGTCCTGACACTCGATCAACAACTGCAACAAACGTAGTCGGGTACGGTGGGCGAGGACGCGGCCGGCGCGCCAGAGCGTGGGGCGGAGTGGCGGTGAGGGAGGCAAGATCATCGGCCAAACTTCACAAAGTGTGGCCGCTCAAGGCAAACCGTCCCGCCAAGAGGGTACACACCAACCCGAGCTGGAGATCCGGTTGCGATGCCGCATGGTGAGTGTGGCAAGCACCGCGGCGCAAGCCACGGCAAGCCAGGGGGAATGAGTACAAGGCACGCTGCAGATACTGGCTCCTTTCCGGAGCGGTTTCAGGATCAATGTCCAGGGATACAGGCGCAGGTGGTTGAGGCGCCAGGCCTGACGGTCCAGGGCGGTTCGCCCGCCAGCGATTTCGCAGCGAAATCATGCTGAGGACCGCGAGACAGAGGAGTCTGCGCAGAGCCGTCTGCCGCCCACGGCCACCCGCGCGCCCCCACACGAACGCGACTTCATCCAACATACACCGACCTACTCGTCCAACTGACGCAACCTAATAGTTATCAATACTATTGACTGACCCCGCTGACTGGGGCGCTTGAGGTCCTTAAGGCCCGAGCGGGCGTGGATGACGGCTTGATTCCCCCGAGGCAAAGGCGGACATTCGCGGCCATGAGCACAGCGACGATCG
>VHCO01000456.1 GCA_016871715.1 Verrucomicrobiota bacterium | reverse complement strand
AGGTGGGTCACTTCTCATGAGCACACCCGGGTCAGTTCTCGTGAGCGCTAACGTTTGCGCCAGCATCGGGAAAAGAATGGCTTTGACCTCCGCCTTGCCCAGCGGACGAAACACGATTTGCTCGTCAAGCCGGTTGATGAATTCCGCCCGGAACCGGCCCTTGACCGCTCCCAGCATCGCGCTTTGCGACTCCGCGCTGTCGGCCAGACGAAATCCGGCGTGTTTCTCGGCGCATAAGTTCGAGGTCAGGATGAAGATGGCGTGGCGGGCGTCGGCGGTGCGGCCTCTGGCATCGGTCAGGCGGCCTTCGTCGAACACTTGCAGGAACAGGTCGAACACGCGCGGATGCGCCTTCTCGATCTCGTCCAACAGCACCGCCGAGTAGGGTCTTGAACGCAGCTTGCCGGTGAGTTGGCCTTCCTCCTCGTGGCCGATGTAGCCGGGCGGCGAGCCTATCAGCTTCGCGGCGCTGTGCTGCTCCATGAACTCCGACATGTCCAGCCTGATCATGTCGTTGTCTGAGCCGAAGAGAAATGTCGCCAATGACCGCGCCAACTCGGTCTTGCCCACGCCGGTCGGGCCAAGGAACAGGAACACGCCCAGCGGCCCGCGCCGCTGCTGAAGCCCGGCGTGTGCCAGCAGCAACCGCTGGCAGACCCGCTGCACCGCTTCGTCCTGGCCGATGACGCGCTGCTTCAGGAACGCCTCCATTTCGAGCAACCGCGACTGGCTCATTCCTTCCAAGTGGCCGGTGATGACTTCCAGCGGCACGCCGAGTTTCTCGGACAGGACTTGCGCGATGGTTCGCTCGATCACCGTGCCGCAGACGCCCGTGGGAGCCATCCCCTCACCCGCCGGGACGGCACCCTCTCCCCCACCGGGGGAGAGGGCAGGGTGAGGGGGCGGCCTCATGCTGAGCATCGGCACCTGGGTTCGCGCGCCAGCTTTGTCCGCCAAGTCAATCGCCTTGTCCGGCAATTGGTGGTCGCAGTCGAATCGGATGGAAAGGCCCACGGCGGCAGCCAATGCCCCGTCGGTGATCTTGACCCGGTGATGTTCTTCCCATTTGGGTCGCAGCCCGCGCAGGATTTCCAGCGCCTCGTCGCGGCTCGGTTCGGGCACGAGCACTTACTCAATACGGCGTTCCAGCGCTGGATCGGATTCCTCATGGCGTCGGTATTCGGCGAGGGTCTTCGCGCCGATGCACCGCACCTCGCCCCGTGCCAGCGCCGGCTTGAGGATGTTGGCCGCAGGTGGCAGGAAGTCCCCCTTGCCATTTCGAGCCGCCCTCGTAAAGTGGCGACATGAGCAACTCAACTGCGACGGTCACGGAAGGCGAGATTCTTTCGCACGCCATCGAAACCATCGGCCAGGAGCCCTGGCGTCAGGTCGCTCACTTGCTCAGCAAGCTGAGTTTGCCCGAGCGCGATCTGAACCGGGTGGACTGCCTGTTGGAGAAGAACCGCTCGGCCACCATCACCGAGCCGGAGCGTGCCGAGTTGGAGAAATACCTTCGCGTGGGCAACTTCCTGGCTCTGCTGCGCGTGCGCGCATTGCGCGAACTCGGTCAGACGCCGGCGTAAATGGACACGCCCTTGCGAGAGGCACTTCGTCGGCGTGCGGGGGCGCGGTGCGAGTATTGCCACATGCCGGAGCGGTTCGCTCCGCTGCGCTTTCAGCAGGATCACGTTATTGCGCAGAAACATCGCGGACCAACGGCTCTGGAAAACCTGGCGTGGTCGTGCGCGGACTGCAACGCGTACAAAGGCTCTGACCTCGCCGGCCTCGATCCCGCGACGAGCCAACTCGAACGCCTCTTCAATCCCCGAACTGACCGCTGGGAAGTTCATTTCCAGTGGAACGGGGCTGAACTGGCGGGAACGAGCGCGATTGGGCGGGTGACGGTGGCGGTTCTTCAAATCAACCGGGAGGAACGTGTGGCCGTGCGTCGCGAGTTGATGGCGGCAGACCTCTATCCCGCCTCGTAGCCAGTAGCCCCTTGACTCGCGCAAATGACCACCTATCCCTTACCCAGTTGCAACGTCACCCCGGTTTCGGCGAACTGGACGGATTCGCCAAATCCTCCACCTTGGCCTTGCATCGGGCACAGATGAACATGCCGCCAATCCAAGCGGACCTCGCCCGGTTAGCCGCCAAGATGGTGCAGCCGCACTCACAGCACACGGCCGGTGTCCCAGCCGAAGGCGGCTCTGGCCCAGAACGGAGAACGAGTTGGCCGTTGGCGACTGCAATCTCTACGCCCGGCCAGTCCTTCAGTTCGCCCGACAAGATGAGCCGGCTCAAGGGTGCTTCGACCAGCGCTTGCACCGCTCGGCGCAGATGGCGCACGCCGAACTCCTCGCTGTAGCCTTGCGCCACGATAAAGTCCGCAGCTTCGTCGGTGACGTGTAGCGGCTTCTCGTACTTCTCTCGCAGCGACCGGCCAATCTCCTCCAGCATTGGGCGCAGAATGGCTTTCACATCGGCCTTGCCGAGCGGACGAAACACGATCTGCTCGTCAAGCCGGTTGATGAACTCCGCCCGGAACCGGCCCTTGACTGCTCCCAGCATCGCGCTGTGCGACTCCGCGCTGTCGGCCAAACGAAAGCCGGCGTGCTTCTCGGCGCCGATGTTCGAGGTCAGGATGAAGATGGCGTGACGCGCGTCGGCGGTGCGGCCTTTGGCATCGGTCAGGCGGCCTTCGTCGAACACTTGCAGGAACAGGTCGAACACGCGCGGATGCGCCTTCTCGATCTCGTCCAACAGCACCACCGAGTAGGGCCGCGAACGCAGCTTGCCGGTCAGTTGGCCTTCCTCGTCGTGGCCGATGTAGCCGGGCGGCGAGCCGATCAGCTTCGCCGCGCTGTGCTCCTCCATGAACTCCGACATGTCCAGCCGGATCATGTCGTTGTCTGAGCCGAAGAGAAATGTCGCCAGCGACCGCGCCAACTCGGTCTTACCTACGCCCGTCGGGCCAAGGAAGAGAAAGACTCCCAGCGGCCCGCGTCGTTGCTGAAGCCCGGCGTGCGCCAGCAACAACCGCTGGCAAACGCGCTGCACCGCTTGATCCTGGCCGATGACGCGCTGCTTCAAGAACGCCTCCATTTCCAGCAACCGCGATTGGCTCATGCCTTCTAAGTGGCCGGTGATGACTTCCAGCGGCACGCCGATTTTTTCGGACAGAACTTGCGCGATGGTTTGCTCGGTCACCGTGCCGAAGACGCTCGTGGCCTGGGCATCCTGAACCGTAGCGGCGTCTCGGCAGAGCGCCGCCATCTTGGGATGAGGAAATTTGCGGCGCTCTACCGAGTCGCCGCTACGCTGAGGCTCCTGGTGAGGGGGCGGCCTCATGCTGAGCATCGGCACTTGGGTGCGCGCTCCGGCTTTGTCCGCCAAATCAATGGCCTTGTCCGGCAATTGATGGTCGCAGTCGAAGCGGATGGAAAGGTCCACGGCGGCGGCCAACGCGCCGTCGGTGATCTTGACCCGGTGATGCTCTTCCCATTTGGGCCGCAGTCCGCGCAGGATTTCCACCGTCTCGTCACGGCTCGGCTCGGGCACCAGCACCTTCTCGAAGCGGCGTTCCAACGCCGGATCGGATTCCACGTAGCGCCGGTATTCGGCGAGGGTGGTGGCGCCGATACACCGCACCTCGCCTCGCGCCAGTACCGGCTTGAGA
>VHCO01000455.1 GCA_016871715.1 Verrucomicrobiota bacterium | reverse complement strand
CGCATCGTCGGCGCCCAACGCCTCCTCGATGACCTCGGCAAGGAAACCTTGGTCAGGCTCCTCCGGCGCCTGGCCACCTTCTGCGGCCTCGAGGTCATCACCTACTGCATCATGTCCAATCACTTCCATGTCCTGGTCCGCGTCCCGGCCGAGCAGAACCTGACCGACGAGGAACTGGTCGAGCGCATGAAGGCCCTCTACGGGAAGGCCAAGCTCCGAGAGGCCGGCCTGCTCTATGAGGCCGAGAAGGGGTTGCACGAGCATGGTCGGGTGGACGCGGACATTCGGGAACGGATGCTGGCGCGAATGGGGGATGTGTCGGAGTTCATGAAGGAGTTCAAGCAGCGGTTCAGCAAGTGGTACAACATCCGGCATCAGCGGTTTGGGACGTTGTGGGCGGAACGGTTCCGGAGTGTGTTGGTCGAGGATCAGCCGGGGGTGCTGGAGACGGTGTCGGCGTACATCGACTTGAACGCGGTGCGGGCTGGGTTGGTGGAGGATCCGAAGGATTACCGGCACTGCGGGTACGCGGCGGCGGTGGCTGGGGATGTGAAGGCGCGGTCGGGGTTGTTGAGTATGTACCGGGGTGAGGGCGTGCCTGGGAGCGGGGCTTGGGCAGTGGGGGCGGCGGGGCCGACGGAGTCGGACGGGGTAAGGGACCGCGGGCAAGATGCCCGCGCTCCGTTCTTGGCCGGTGCGCAGGCTGGAGCGGGGTGCGAGGAACCGCGGAAGGGGAGGGTGCGTGAGTGGAAGGAGGTGGGTGCGGAGTATCGGAAGCGTCTGTATGTGAGGGCAGGGGTGTCTGGGAGCAGCGGGAAGGCGGCGTTGAGTCGGGAGCAGATTAAGCGGGTGTTGCAGAAGGGCGGGGAGTTGAGTGTGGGGGAGGTGCTGCGGTTGCGGATCCGGCACATGACGGACGGGGTGGTGTTGGGGTCGAAGGGGTTTGTGGACGGGGTGTGGTTGGCACATCGGGAGCGGTTTGGGGCCAAGCGGCGGAGTGGGGCGAGGCCGATTCGGGGCGGGGGCGAGCGGTTGGCGGAGTTGAGGGTGCTGCGGGATTTGCGGGTGGAGGCTATTGGCTAAGCAGCGCGTCGAGGGGAGGGATCCTGCGAGTGTGCGTGCGTGAGTGCGCGAGAGGCGGGGCGGGGTCCTTGGGTTAGCACGATGGTGACGGGTTGTTGATGCGGGTGTGCTGGTGTGGGGATGGGCGGAGAGGCGCTGGGGGGAATTGGTGCGGCTCTTGGGCGGTTGGTGGAGGGAGAGGTGTGGCGGAGCGCTGCGACGCCGTGTTGCTGCTTGGGGCTTCGGATTTCGGATCGTGGGCTCGTGGAACTCGCCCCTCCAGGGTTTAGGATTGGGGTTTGAGATCGTGGGCTCGTGGAACTCGCCCCTCCAGGGTTTAGGATTGGGGTTTGAGATCGTGGGCTCGTGGAACTCGCCCCTCCAGGGTTTGGGGGTTGGGGTTTAAGATCGTGGGCTCGTGGAACTCGCCCCTCCAGGGTTTAGGATTGGGGTTTGAGATCGTGGGCTCGCGGAACTCGCCCCTCCATCGCGTGGTTGTGGAAGGTTGAGCGGTGGTCGTCTTCGAGAGGATCGGTGGTCAGAGGGTGAGGGGTTAGGATCAGGAGTTGCGGGGGCGTCGGGGCGGAGTGGGCACATCTGACCGTTCTGCAAATGCGAAGGGACTACGCCTGGCGGTTCGGAAGAGAGAGTGAGGTGCGCCTGGGCGAGGGGCAGGTCTTGAGGGTGACAGCGATGTTGAAACGCGGGGCACGACCTGGTTGACTGGGGGCCTAAACGTTGTCTATGGCCGTGTTGATGCTATGAAGTTGCATACCTATTCTTCTCGAGGTCTGTGTCTAGCTCCGTACCTCGCTGGGCTGGTCTTAGCTGTTTGGCTCGGCTTGGGGGGGGGAGGATTGGGCTGGGCCCAGCCGGACCCGAGTTGGCTGGCACACGATCGGACTCGTCCGGCGCCGCCGCCGGTGGATCCGGGCACCGGCAGCATTGTGGCCGAACCTGGCCGGCCGCCGTCGGACGCCATCGTGCTTTTTGGCGGGTCAGACCTTGTGGGGTGGTGTGCGTTGGACGGCAGCGCGACTCGTTGGGTGGTCAAGGACGGGGCGATGGAATGCGTGCCGGGCAGCGGGTACATTCGCACCATGCAAGCGTTTGGGGATTGCCAGCTTCACCTCGAGTTTGCGACGCCGGCACACGTTGAAGGGGAGGGGCAAGGCCGGGGCAACAGCGGCGTGTTTTTCGGGTTGAACCGTTACGAGATTCAGGTGCTGGACTCGTACGAGAACCCTACGTATGCCGACGGTTCGGCGGGCGCGGTCTACATTCAGTATCCGCCGCTGGTCAATGCTTCGCGTCCACCGGGCCAGTGGCAGTCGTTCGACATCGTTTGGACCGCGCCGCGTTTTGGGGCCGACGGTCAGTTGCTATCGAAGGCGTGGGTGACGGCTTTTCACAACGGGGTGTTGGTGCATTTGAACGTCGAGTTGACCGGGCCAACGGGTTGGCTGACGCGCGCCCCCTATCGGGCGCATCCGGAGAAGCTGCCGATCGCGCTGCAGGACCACGGGAATCCGGTGCGGTTCCGCAACATCTGGGTGCGCGAGTTGGGCAAGCCGGGCAAGCCGGAGTTCACGTTTTCCGAGGCTGCGCTGCGGCGGTTTGTGGGCGAATACGACCGCGGCCGCAACGAGTTGGTACGGGTAGAACCGGCTGGGGACGGGCTGCTGCGGTTCACGGTGCAGGGAGCGACGTTCGATTTGTTTGCCGAGGGGCCCAGCCGGTTCTTCGCCAAGACCACGGACATCCAGTGCCAGTTCGAGACCGACCCACAAGGGGCGGTGACTGGGTTGGTGTTTTCGGTGGGCGAGGGAGGCATCCGCGCCAAGAAACTCAAGTAATCAGCCCGGGCACGCGTTGTGGAGGCGATCATTCGACCCACGGCCGCCGCGGCGGCGGAGTTAGTGGCGCAGGTGATCGAGCGCGAGTTGCGGGCCCATCCGCACTTGGTGTTGGGGTTGGCGACGGGGAGGACGATGGAAGCGGTGTATGCGCGGCTGGTGCGTCGGCATCGCGAGGCGGGTTTGGATTTCTCGCTCTGTGCCACATTCAACCTGGACGAGTACGTCGGGCTATCGCCGGCCGATCCGCATTCGTATCGGCACTACATGAATCGGCACTTGTTCCAGCAAGTGAACATCGACTCGCGCAACACGCATTTGCCGGACGGTCAGGCGCCCGACCTGGATGCGGAATGCGCTCGTTACGAGCGGATGATTAGGCAGTTCAACGGGCTGGATCTCCAGCTCCTGGGGATCGGGCGAGCGGGGCACATTGGGTTTAACGAGCCGCTTTCGGCATTGTTCTCGCGCACGCGGGTGAAGGCGTTGTCGCCGGCGACGCTGGCGCAAAACGCGCCGCTGTTCGGGTCGGGCACGTCGATGCCGCGTCGGGCGATCACGATGGGGGTGGGCACGATCCTGGAGGCGCGCCGGTTGTTGTTGTTGGCGACGGGGGAAGACAAGGCGGAGATCATCGCGCGGGCGGTGGAGGGGCCGATCACCGCGATGATCTCGGCGACGGCGCTGCAGTTGCATGCGCGGTGCACGGTGGTGGTGGACGAACCCGCGGCCCGGCAACTGCAGGGGGCCGATTACTACCGCTGGATCTTCGCTAACGAACCGGAGTGGGAGGCCTACCGGTAACGGGTCTGCGCGGAGCCGGGGCTGCGGGAGCCGCCGCGGGCCGCGGCTTTGGGGGGGATGGGGAAC
>VHCO01000454.1 GCA_016871715.1 Verrucomicrobiota bacterium | reverse complement strand
GAGCGGGCGTCTGGCCCGCTGCGCCGCGGCCAAGATGGCCGCGCTCCATCTGGAACGGAGAGCGGGCGTCTGGCCCGCTGCGCCGCGGCCAAGATGGCCGCGCTCCATCTGGAACGGAGAGCGGGCGCCTGGCCCGCTGCGCCGCGGCCAAGATGGCCGCGCTCCATCTGGAACGGAGAGCGGGCGTCTGGCCCGCTGCCCCGCGGCCAAGATGGCCGCGCTCCATCTGGAACGGAGAGCGGGCGTCTCGCCCGCTGCGCCGCGGCATCCGCGCTCTCATTGCAGAAAACAGTAGCATGAATCGTGCCGGCTGCGTCCACGGACCGAACCTTCGTTACGACCAAACCCAGGGGCGCGGCCCCCGCCCGCTTACGCCTCAAGGCGGCGCATCTTCTACCAACCGAACCGAGTCGAGGTCGACCCAGAAGTCCCCTCGCGAGGCGTTCAATTCGCAGAGCAACTCGACCGCCGGGTTGGCCGCCGTGACCTCGAAAACCGCCGTCAACACCTGCCAATCCGAGTCGCCCACCAGACTGGCACTGCCCCGGATGTGGCCGCCCACGCGCAACCCGGCGCCCTGGGTGCGCCCGAACGGGAGCGGAGCGACCGAGGCGACCTTGGCCCGGGCCTCGAAGCGGTATTGCCCGGGCCGGAGCGCGACTTGGACGCGCCACGAAGCACTTGTGCGCGGGCCCGCCCGAATGTGCAATGACCGCACGCCGTCCTGGCTCTCGAGTTGGTCCATCTGGCCGCCTTCGGGCTCGTCGACCTTGAACCAGTGGATCAACGGGGCGGTCCCAGCCTCGAACTCGAGGGTCGAAGGCTCAGGCTGAGCTAACTGAGCGAGCAGGCTTTGGTGGCGCCGGACCACGCGCTGCTCGAGGGCGGCCGCCTCGCGCCTCAAGTCGTGGAACTCGCGCCGCGACAGGGCCGGTTCGATCTCGAGCAGCCGTCGGTCGAGTTGGGAGGCCAGTTGGGCTGGTTGAAACACGGTGTCGAGGAGCTCGAGCATTCGGGCGTGGTAGCGACGTTGGCCTTCCGGAGTCGACAGGAGAGCGGCTGCCACCAGGCCGGTTGGGCGCGGTTTCCAGGACACATCGGCCCGCCCGAACAACTGGTCCAAGCCGTCGGGAAGGAAGACGACACGGCCGGTGTCCGGGGGTACATAGATGCGGAAATTGTTACGGGCCAGGCAATAACCGTCGCGGTGAACCAGGATGACCTCGAGTGCCATGAAGGTGAGGAAACGGTCTACGTCCAGGACCCGATCCAGTGCGACCCAGCGACGCTCCAGATCCGGTTCGCGCACTGCTTGGGCCAGCACATCGAGCTCGGGTTGCCCGCGTCCCGGTTCGGGGCCGAAGTTGCGGTGCATCCGTTGGTCGATGTCGCAGCCCCAGTCGTTATCATAAAGAGCGCCGTCGCCGCGGGCGAAATGGAGTTCGATGAAATCCTGCGTAAACCCCTCCTTGAGGACGTACAGGCCCAGCGGCCGGCCGTTGAGTTGTACCCGGGCATGCGCAACCCGTTGGGCCGGCAGACCCGCAGCCCGAAACAGCGCCGTGCCCAGCCACTCGTTCAAGAAGGTCGGGTCTTCGACCGCGTTGTTCAGATAGATGCGGCGCAGACCGTGGAAACGCTGCGCGGGGGCGAACCTGGCAAAGTCGAGTGTCAAGGCGGGCTTGTCGTCTACGGGCTGGAAGCTGCCTGTGGCGCCTTTGAGGCGGAGGGCGACGTCTGGGTAGACCTGCTCGCCGCAGCGGACGATGGCGCGCACATACGCGCGCGGCGATCGGCGCAGCCCTTCGAGGTCGGCCGCACCGACGCTCAACCGCAAGGAGTGGATTGCGCCCAAGCCGAAGAGAGCCGCGCCCGGCGGCGGCACCGGCGCCGCCTGACCGGCGGCGACGATCAACGTCAGCCCGAGCGCTCCCACCCCAGCACAACCCCGCTGCATTCGAGCCCGGCCGTTTCGCCAGACACGGGCGAGGTGAATGGCGCGTGGGTTGGTTCGGTTGCGCAGCGCTTGGACCGCGTGAACTCGAGACGCGGCCGGTGGGCGGCCTAGGCCCAGTCGGCGCGAGTTACCCAGAAAGTGGGTAGCAGGGCGCGGTGTCCCCACCGCGCCGGCGGCGGCCTGGGGACAGGCCGCCCTACCTTTCATGCGCAGTGGCATCCCAGGATGGGATGGGGGAGTCATGGGGACGGCGGGGCCCGGCGTTTCTCGAGCACGACCAGGGCGTTGGGGGCGGGTCGCTCCCGGCGCTCGGAGGGGTTATTCATGACGTTGCCCATCACCCAGAGGGTGGCGGAGCCGCCGCCGTCCAAGTTGATGGCGTGGTCGCAACCGAGCTTGACCAGATAGTCCGCCAACTCGGGGAAGGACATCCCCACCGACAGTCCGCGCTGGCGCCCGTCCACGACCACCAGAAAGACGAAGTCTCTGTTCCAGCCTACGGCCGTGCGCGGATGCCGGAACTGCAGGCCGGAGAACTCCCGGGCCTTGCCGTCTCGGACCAGGCTAGGTCCGCCGCCGAGCGCCGTCTGCACCCCGGTCAAGTCTGGCACCGTCTCGAGGACGATCGCCAGGAGGTCGCCTGCTGCCACCGGGTTCAGGCGCTCCGCCAGTCTCGAGTCGAGGGAGAGCACGAGCGTGTCCGAGGCGACCGGCGTATCGCCCGCGGTCCGGACCTCGAGGATGCGAGCCGAGTACGTCAGACCGGGCCGGAGCGGCAGCCAGAGCGAGTTGGTGCCGGGGCCCAACACCAGCTCTTGGCCGCCCCGTGTGTGAGTCGAGGCGCCCACTGCAGCCGAATACAGGACGGCGCCGCCGGATCCTCGCGGCGCGTTCAGCGCGATGGGGACGGCGGTTCCGTCGGGCCAAACCACCCGCAGGCGAGACTGGAGATTGGTCATATGGACGTCGCCCTTCGGATCGATCCAGAAACATTGGTGATCGGTCGGGCTGGTCACCAGCTCGCCCAGTCGGACCTGCAGATCGCGGGGGCGACCGAAATAGGCGCGACTGCTTTCGTAGAAGTCGCCATTGATCGCCGCCAAGGGCGTGCCGACCTCCGGCGGCACGAGCAACGCCAGTTCCGATACCAACGCCATCCCAAACTGGTTGCTGCGAGCCAGCGTCGTGTGCAATTCGAGGTCCAGAGCTTGGCGGGCCACTTTGAAAACGTGGACAGACCACGGCCCTCCCGGCAGACGGTCGTTGAAGTAACCGAACCCGCGGTTGGCGCCGGTCCCAAGGCCGGCCGCCATGTCCTCCGCCCGGATCGTCCCAGCCCCAACGCAGAGCAGCGTCCCGGCGAAGCCAAGCCCCAGCCAAGACCTGGCGCGAAACGCGCCCCTGCCAGGGTTCAAGGCTGACGACGCGGGTCCCTGCAATGTCTGCATCATCCCTAAGAGAGCAGCCTGTGTGCCAGATGGATGTCGGGCCTGCCCCTCGGGGGCTGTCGGGCTCCACGGCGACTCATGAATAGCCGCGGATTTGGCCGTGGCTGCCACGAGCGGGCGAGACGTTCGCTCACCGTTGGGGAGAGGGAGCGTGGCCATCTTGGCCGTGGGGCAGCGTGTGAGACGCCCGCTCTCCGTTGGGGAGAGGGAGCGCGGCCACCTTGGCCGGGAGGCAGTGGGCGAGACGCCCGCTCTTCGTTGGGGAGAGGGAGCGCGGCTATCTTGGCCGCGAGGCAGTGTGCGAGACGCCCGCTCACCGTTGGGGAGAGGGAGCGCGGCCATCTTTGGCCGGGAGGCAGTGTGCGAGACGCCCGCTCTCCGTTGGGGAGAGGGAGCGCGGCCATCTTGG
>VHCO01000453.1 GCA_016871715.1 Verrucomicrobiota bacterium | reverse complement strand
TTGCGTCTGGACGACGACACGCTGCGCATCTTGGCCCGGTACCGCAAAGAGTACGGCAGCCGTATCCAGTGGATTTGCCAGGCCAAGATTCGCGAAGACGATCTCACCAGCGAGATTCGCAAGGCGGTGGACCACGGCGCGGTCGCGGTCTACGTGCACGGCGGGGTGGGTGACGATTTTGTCAAGCGGGGCAAGGTCGAGTTGTTGGGCAAAGCCCTCGAATTCATCAAGCAACAGCGGGTGGTGGCCGGGTTGGCCGGACACGCCCTCGAGGTGCCCATGGCTTGCGAGTCGGCCGGGTTGAATCCGGACTTCTACATGAAGACCTTCAACAGCAAGCAATACTGGTCCGCTGGTCCACAACCGCGGCATGACAGCGTGTGGGAAGAAACGCCCCAGGAAACCATGGCCTTCATGCAGGAAGTGACCAAGCCGTGGATCGCGTACAAGGTGTTGGGGGCAGGCGCCATTCACCCCCGCGAAGGGTTCCGTTACGCGTTCGAGAACGGTGCCGACTTCATCTGCGTGGGCATGTTCGATTTCCAGGTGGCTGAGGACGTCGAGTTGGCGCGGTTAGCGTTGGAGCGGAGCCGGCGGCGAACCCGCGAGTGGTGTGCCTGAGCGTCGAGGGGGAGGTTGCGCGGGTGGCAGTTTCTCCGTGCGCCGCGCCGGCTTGGCCGCTAGAATGCCGGCATGAAACCGCCTGTGACTCGCCGTGAATTCCTGACCGCCTCAGCCGCTTCGTTGGCTGGGCTTGCCCTGGGCGCGGTCGGTGGGCCGACTGTGCTGCGCGCCGCCGAACCGCGTTATCGCACCCGCCTCTCCAAGGCTCTCACCGTTAACAAGCCCACCGAGGCCCAACTGCAGCAGCTTAAAGAGGCCGGGTTCGACGGCGTCGAGGCGGGGATTCAGTCGCCGCCGGAAGCGGAGAAGTGCCGGGCGGCAGCCGAGCGGGTGGGGATGAAGATCCACGCGGTGCTGCGGGGTTGGGCGGAGTTCAACAGCCCGGACGCGGCGAAGGTGGAGGCGTCGTTCCGCGTGACGCAAGAGGCGTTACGTGCCGCGGCGGCTTACGGAGCGGATGCGGTGCTGCTGGTGCCCTGCCGCATTGGGGGGATGCGCGTGCCGCGGCCCTGGGAGTTTCTGATCGAGTTCGACGAGCGCACCGGTCACGTTCAGCAGGTGGTGGCGGGCGACAACGCACCGTTTCGGGAATACATCCGGGCGCACAACCATGCGATCGACACCTCGCGGGAGGCGGTCCAGCGCTTGATCCCGTTGGCGGAGGAGTGCCGGGTGGCGATCGCGCTCGAGAATGTGTGGAACAACCTCTGGGTGACGCCGCCGATCTTCCGCCAGTTCGTCGCTTCCTTCGGCAGCCCGTGGGTGCAGGCCTACTTCGACGTCGGCAACCACGTCAAATACGCCGCCCCCGAGCAGTGGATACTCACGCTGGCCGGCCGGTTGGCCAAGGTCCATGTGAAGGACTTTCTGCTCAACCGGTCCGACCCGAACGGCGAGGGCAAATTCGTGAACATCCGCGATGGGAGCGTTCGCTGGCCAGTGGTGCGCGAGGCACTCGAGCGTGTCGGCTACAACGGTTGGATGACCATCGAAGGCGGCGATCTCTCGCCCCAAGAGCACGCGCGCCGCTTGGACCAGATCATCGCCGGGCAATAGCGCCGGAGGCTAGCTGGAAGATCCCTGTTGCGCCTTCTTGTACTCGCGGACGCGGCGTAGGCCTTCACTGATCTGGGACGGAGTCAACTCGGAGGCGAGAGTGCTGAGGCGGTTGCGGGCTTCGGCGTCGCCTCGGTTGGCGGCCAACTGCAGCCATTTGTAGGCCTCGACCAGGTCGGCGGGGAGACCTTTGCCGGCGCGCAGGCATTCGGCCAGGAGGATTTGGCCGCGTGGGTCGTTGGATTCGGCGGCTTGCCGGTACCACTTGGCGGCTTCGGGTAGATCGGCCGAGTGGCCGCGGCCCTGCTCGTACATCCAGCCGAGATTGACTTGGGCGGCGGTCATGCCCCGATCGGCCGCGCGGCGGTACCATCGCAGGGCTTCGGCCGAATCCTGCTTGGCCCCCAGGCCGGCATCGTGCATCCAGCCCAAGCCGAATTCGGCGATGGCCAACCCTTGCTCGGCGGCTTGCCGGTACCACTTGACGGCTTCGGTGTGGTTGGTGCTCACGCCTTGGCCGTACTGATAAAGCAGGCCCAGGTTGAACTGGGCCTCGGCGCTGCCGGCACCGGCGGCCTGCAGGAACCACCGCTGAGCTTCCACGTAATCCTGCCCTGCGCCGCGTCCGCTCTTGAGCATGAGTCCCAGCTTCAGCGCGGCTTCGCTCAGTGTGTCGTCCGCGGCGCGCCGGTGCGGGGGCGCCACGCCCGGCATATTCATGGCGTTGCCCTTGAGCCCTTGTTCGGCGGCGAGCCGGTACCAGCGCAGCGCCTCGGCGGGATCTTCGGGCACACCCCGACCCTCGTCATGCACGACGCCGAGGAGCGCTTGGGCGAGGGCGTTCTTTTGCTGTGCAGCGGCGCGCAACAGGGTGACCGCGGCATCGATATCCCGCGGCGTCTTGACCCCCTCGAGTTGCATGAGGGCGAGATTGACTTGGGCGTTGGGATAGGCCTGGTCGGCGGCTCGGCGGAGCAGGGTGACCGCGAGGGTGTCATTGCCCGGGATCCCATAGCTGTGGAGCAGCATCGAGGCGAGGCTGAACTGCGCGGCGGCTACACCTTGGTCCGCGGCGCGGCGGTACCAGTCCGCGGCCTCGATCAGGTTCGTCACGCCGCCCTGGCCTTCGAAGAGCATCACCCCCAGCATGTACTGGCCTTGCGGGTGCCCTTTGTCGGCGGCTTCCCGGAACCAACGAGCGGCGGCGGTGTAGTCCGGTCTGCCCCGGTCGCCCGCGTAAGCGCGTTCCCCCCGCTCGAACAACTCGTCCGCGCTCAACATGGGCGGCAGCGGTTGGGTCGGGACCGAGGAGAGCTCCCCCGTGGCGGGGCCGGGCTCGAACAGGAAAGGCGGCGGATCCTTGGGAACCTCTGGGGCAACGCCCTCAGGCGTGGCGTGCCGAGTCTTGCTGTAATAGACGAACCACGTTGCGAGCAGCAGGGCGCCCACGACAAAGCCCATCCCCACGCGCCAGGAGCGATTCGAGCGGCGGTAACGCCAGCGAATCGCTCGGTGCACGGCCGCCGCCGGAATCCCCGGAGGCGGAGGCGGGGCAGCGGGCGCCGCCGGTGCAGGCCCGCTTGAGGGCGGTGCCTTGGTCAGATCCCCGGCGGCAGGCGCCGCCTCTGGTGTTGCCTGGGCGCGCGGCGGGGGGGCGGGCAGCGCAGCAGGATGCTTGGCGACGCGACGCGTGGGCTGCGGAGGGACGGCCAGCAGCGACTTGGGTTGGCGCCGGGGAGCCGGGCCGACCGCAGGACGTTGGGCGGGGGCGAGGTGTTCGAGTCGGCGGGCGGCGGCCTGGATTTCTTGCTGTTTGCGCTGGGCCAACCGCTGCACGACCGGGTTGCCCTCGAATTGGGCGGGGTCCCAATGTGCCAGCAAGCGGTCCCGCGCCTCGGCGACGAGCTCGGGCGAGGCGGCGGGCGAGAGCCCCAGGATTTCATAAGACTGGGCGATGTCGTCCATGTCCACGAAGCGAACCGGCGCAGTGGCCTGGCTGCTTAGGCGTTAGCGGTAGTCTTGCCTGAGGAGCCGGCGCGAGGCAAGTCCTTTGCCGGATGGGGATTGGAGCGGGGCGCAACTCACGGTTTCGGGTGGAACTGGATCTTGGATCCAGGGGCGACATGGGTGGGGCGGTTAGTTGT
>VHCO01000452.1 GCA_016871715.1 Verrucomicrobiota bacterium | reverse complement strand
TTGATGAACGTCAACCTCCCCGCGTGGTCGTAGCTGTAGATGGTCTGCTTGCTGGTGGTCGGGTTCGACCAGAACTTGCGCCAGGCGAGCCGGCCGTCGGCGTCGTAGGCGTACTCGAGGTTGGCGAGGCTCTGGCCGTGGTAGGTCTTGGTTTTGAGCCGGCCCTCGACATCGTAGGCCCAGGTGGTGGTTCTTGAGCGCCCGTCTGTCAGGGTCAACAAGTTCCCAGCGGCGTCGTACGTGAAGGCGAGCGCCTCGTTCTTGGGCGTGGTCTCGCTGGTCTTGCGGTTGGCCTCGTCGTAGCCTGCTTCGCAATTGTTCAATTGTGAGATGTGACCCTGAAGCGTTCATTCGTCGAACACCGCTTCGCACAGGATGATTTCGTCAGACGCCAGCGCTTCGCGATTCAAGAGGCCGCGATGCGGCCCGGGCGGATAGAGATGCTTGAGTTCGGATTTCTGCGCGCGACGGCCGTAGAGACTGACGACGTTTCCAGTTTCATCACGCAGCGGCACGACGATACAGCCATTGAAGTGCTCGTGGCCGCTGTCGCGCCACAGGCCCAGCCGCGTGAGCCGCGAGCGCAACGTCTGCCCGGCCTGACGGTTCTTGTCCGGCAGTCGCAGGCCCAGCGTGCGGTCGGCGAAGCCGAGTTGGAAGCGGTCAATCAACTCGTCGCTGTCGAGTCCGCGCGAACGCAAGTAAGCCCGCGCCGTCGCCGACTGCTCGAGCCGTTCGTGATAGTAAGCCGTCACCTGGCTGAACAACGCCGCGTCATCCGCCGCCGGATCGAGCGGACACGGCAGCCGCGGCACGGACGCCGGCGCGGGCGTGAACGCCGCCGCGCCGCCCTGGTTGAGTAGTTCGAAGGCGTGCCGAAAACTGCTCAAGCCGTCGTGCCGCTCGACGAACTGAATGGCGTTGCCCGCCGCGCCGCACGCCATGCAGTGAAAGAGGCCCTTGGCCGGACTGACGATGAAGTTCGGGTTGTCCTTGTCGTCGTGGAACGGACAGCGTCCGATAAAGTCTTTCGAGCCGTGCGGCTTCAACTCGATGCCCCGGCTGCGCACCAGCGCCAGCAAATCGGTGGTGCGCTTCACGCGCTCGATGTCGGATTCGGGGATTCTCCAAGCCATGAAGTCAGTCTCCGGTTGTCGGTTCTGGTGGCCGTGCGCCAGCACCGTTGTGAAGTGTCGAGAGCACGCGGCGCACGTCGAGCCGCAGATAACCCCACGTCCATTCCTTCGTCCGGGGATGCACGTCCCCGCGCAAGCCGTCGGTGTCCATCAACCGCGAGAAGCACCAGCGCGCTTTCTCCGGCGAACGCATCGCGAAGGCCAGCAACGCCTGGCCGCCTGCCTGTCCGGCAGACAGGTCATCGCTCCAGCCGCAGAGGTTTTGCAGCCACGCTTCCCAGCCGTGATTGTAAGCCTCACGGATGAGCAAGCGGCCGAGTCCGGCCGTCTCGGCATCAAGGCCGCGCGCCAGCGCGAACCGTTCCCAATCATCCCACGGATAATGCCCGAAGGTGTGAGCGCACACGTCGAAGGCGAGGTTGAGTTTGGGCGGCTTCATCGGGTTTCCTTTCCAAGCTGGTCGAGCAACGCGCGCACCTGCCGGACTTCCTGCTCGATGAGCCAGCCCGCGCCGCCGGCCAGGTCTTCGCTCAACGGCTCGGCGCGTGAGACTAGCAGGCCGGCCAGCGTTTCCAGATTCCGGCAGCGGTCGTCCAGCGCGTCTCCGACGCGCGCGCGTGCGTGAAAGGGACATTTGAACTGCCGCCAGGGTGCGACTCCCGACAACTCGCGATGTTCGATTGCTCCAGCGGCCAGCGGCTAAGAAAGAAAATGCGCCAGCATTTTCACGCGGCCCGGCGCGGCAGCCAGAGCGCCTACAAAGCAAAGACCGCGACGCCCGATTGCAACCAGCGCGTTCGAGTTCACCGCAACCGTTGCCGTTTCAAACTCGCCACTCTAAAAGCCGTCTTCTCCGGCGAACGACTCGCGACGTTGAACGCGGAAAGTGACGCGCGAAAAACCCGCGACGTTCGCCGCGTTTCCCAGCGGCGCGACAGCGCCGGCGTCGTCTATCACCGCGAAGCGGCTGACTTCTTCTTTGCGCGCCTGACTTTTCAAGTTGCGCAGTGGGAAAGCCGGGGGCGTGACGGGCGCGAGGCGTGCCAAGGCGGATATTTGCCGCACAATATCTGATGGGTCTCGGTAGTGAGCACGGCGGAGCAGAGGGTGTGGCCGCTCGTGGAGGCCCAGGCGCGCAGGAGCACCCAACTAAAATTCAACCGCTCCGAGCACCGTAGCCGGAACGAGCGGCCACACGCTCTGCGCAGCCGCGCGCAACGGTGGCGCTCACGCGCAGCGCTTTGCCGAGCATGAGCGCCAACCGAACCTATCACGATATTGTGCGGCAAATACTCCGCCCCAGCACGCCGAGTGACCGGCACGAACCCGGCTTCCCACGGAGCACGTCCTCACTGGCGCGCATTCGTTCCGGTTCTCTGAGCGAGAGCGAACTGACTCTTCCGGGCAGCGTCAGCGGTCGTCATTGTTCTGCCGGTGACGACGGCCGGCACGGCGCGCGGGAGAGACATTCCAATTAAAAAGCAATTCGTCTCTCCCGCGTGCCGGGACGGGCGACGCCACGGGCAGACTGACTTTGGGCAAGCTGGTGTGTGCGCGGCGTGCGGCCTGGCTTTCGTTTAGCAGGCCGCATGACGCGCACTCACCAGCGCAGGGGGAAGTTGCTCACCGTTTGCGCGGGACACCGGGCGGGCGCGTTTCCCCGCGTTCACCATCTGCGCTTGATTAAGCGCAGACAGTGTTCGCCTGCGAGAAGCGCAAGGAGGAAATAAACAATCCACAGATACGGGTGTCGAACCAAAGCGTCGAGATAGGTTTTGTCAGGCGTCTTCCAAAACGCAATTTGCAGCGCACCGCCACCGAGCAAGCACACCAGCGCGCTAATCGTCCGAGCAATTAGAACCGTCCAGTCTTTCATGGCAGCAAGAGTGAAGCTCCACGAAGGATGTAAGTTCCGGGGAAAAATGTTGGGCTTATCGCAAGACCTTGAGTGGACACTGCAATGGCAACCTCGGTAGAAGCTGCGCCTTGAATCGTCGCCATCGTGGCAGAGTTGAAGCCGGTGAAATAAACGCCAGTTCCATACAAGCCACTTCCGGCTTGGATTCCGCCTCTTGCTGCGATGCCTGCAGCCCCTCCCGCAGAGGTAAAGTGGTAAACCGTCTTGGGCATGAAGAGCCCATTGAGCGCACGGGTTGCTCCAAGACCGGCTGCGCTCGTCAGGCAAACTTGAGCGACCTTCCCGCCGGTTTTGCTTTTCTCGTAGAGGCTGCGCTCGTAGTCGGACAAGCCTTGGTTGTCGTCCGACCAGATGTCGCCGTTCTGATAGAGATCCGCGAACGGATCGCCGAACGGGATCAGCCCGTCCGCCGTCGCCGCTGCGCCGTTGGCCAAGTCCATCCAGGAGTCGTTGTCGAACGCCAGATTCGGATCGCCCCAACCGATGTTGAAGTCGCCGAACTGGATTCCCCAAAGCCCGTTCGGGTCAACGAAGTTGACCGGGTTGTTGTAGGTGAAGCGATACAGGTTGCGGTCGAACCGTTCGCCCATTGGGTCTTGATTTAGCCACCGCTGTAGATTAGGATCATAAAAGCGGTAGCCGTAATAGTAGAGGCCCGAGCTGCCGTGGAACATCTTCGAGCTGAAGCGATAGACATTCGCCCCGCCTAGCGGCCCCCAGGTGTACGTGGCACGGCCATACGGATCGTAGCGGTAAAGCGCTTGCAGCGTGCCGGCCGAGTTGGCGAGCGCCGTGACGTTCCCGTTCCCGTCCG
>VHCO01000451.1 GCA_016871715.1 Verrucomicrobiota bacterium | reverse complement strand
GGATGCTGTGTGGTTGGCGCATCGGGAGCGGTTTGGGGCCAAGCGGCGGAGTGGGGCACGGCCGATTCGGAGTGGGGGCGAGCCGCTGTTGGGGTTGAACGCTCTGCGCGATTTGCGGAAGGCATCGATCTCGTGAGCTTAAGGTCGCTCGCTTGGCGGATCACAAGAACGTCCGCAAGATCGCCATCACAAAACCGAACCGCGGCACGCGCAGCCCGGCCTCAGCCTCGCGTTGAGCACGCTGGCGCGCTAGCTCGGCCACAGAACCGTACCTGGTCACGTCGGAATCCAGGTGGCGGTTCCACTCCTCGACCAGCACTTGGACGGCTTCGAGTTCATTGCGGTCGAGCCAAACGCCGCCGCAGCCAGGGCACTTGTCCAAGATGATGCCGGAAGAACTGGCGTAGTTGTATGCGGAGAGTTTCTGCTCCGGACACTTGGGGCAGGAGAGGTTTTGGTCTGGGGCGGACGTGATCTGGAAGACGTTCTTATGCAGGGCATCGAGTTGGCCGAGTTCCTCCCGCGAGAACTTGGCCTCGATGTGTTGGACGATCTGGCGCAGTTCACCGGCATCAAGCCATTCGCCTCCACAGCCGGGGCAGGTCTCGATCTCGACTCCCTCGTAAAGGACTGTTTCCAGGCCGGTGCTGCACCGTGGGCATTTCAACATAAGACGTCGCCTTTCTACGGCGCGGTCGACGGCGCTCCCTGCCGGGTGTGCCGTGGTTGCCTAACCGGCCCAGACACCTCGCCAGGCAGCAGTTCGGCCTTCACCGCTTAACCCTTTTCGCAAGCACGAGCCACATGCTCAAGGCCAAAATCTGACGGGAAATGCACGATTCGGTTGGCCGACCAGCCCCTCGGCTCGGTAATTCGGCCAGGACCGCCAACAACAGACTTTGCCGGGATCCCTTACCGAGCAGAGCGGGGGTAGTGGGTGGGGGGTGATCCTGTGGACGGGCGCCGCTGCTCCGGCCGTGGCCCCTCCCGGGCCGAGCCAAAGGAAGGGCCGAGTCAAAGGAAGGCACAGAGCCAGGCGCCCAGGGCCAGGATTCCGGCGGCGGTGCCGGCAGCGGCATCCCAACGACCATGGGTGCCCCAATGAACGCCCAGCAGGGCGAGTGCGGCCCCAAAGAGGGCGCCGGCCAAGAAGCCGCCGAGGTGAGCGAGGACATCGCTGCGCGGATCCAAGCCGAGCAAGAGGAAGAGGAACATGCCGCCCACGACCCCCGTCAGCACCTGTCGGAGGGGATGGGCTGAGCGCCGGAGCAGAGCGGCCGATTGAGCCGCCAGCAGGCCCAAGGCACCCATGACCATGCCGGAAGCGCCCAAGCCCACGTACGGTTGCGGTCGGAGCAGGAGACCGAGCAGGTTTCCCGCCGCCCCAGCCAGCAGGGCAGCCAGCAGGGCCATGCCTGCTCCGTAGCGGGCCATGCTTAATCCCAGGAGTACGAGGCCCGTCGAGACGTTCGCGGCCAGATGACCTAGGTCCGAGTGGAGGGTGACGGCGGTGAACAGACGCCACCACTGCCCGGTGGAATGGACCTGATCGTTCATGGCGCCAGCCAATTCGAGGCGCCCCCCGAAGGCGTCGGCCATCCAGTGGAACAAGATCAGCAACCAACACCAGAACAGGGCTCCCCAGTGGAAGGTGAGGCCCGACCAGGTGAGTTGCTGGCGCCAAGCCCAACGGCGGTTTTCGACGCGATAGAGTTTGATGGCCTCGATGGCGCGGGCGTGTTGGGTCGGCTCCACCAACAGCAGCCAACCCTCGGCTTCGGGGAAATGTTCGAGGGTAGCTTCGATGCCTTGGCTGGCGAGGACCAGGCTCCAGTCCATGGCCTGGCGCTGCGAACGCGCGCGAATGGCTACCAAGGCGGTGTTCGTATTCACTGAAGGTCGGCTGAACCCTGTCCCCAAGGTATTCGGGCGCTGCCAAAAGGCAACCCGGCCCTTTGGGGTCCGCGCGAGGATGGCATTCGGAGGACGCGAACCGCTCGTTCACTGGTTCAGCAGTCCAGCTTCCAGGAGGGCGCGCCGGGTAAGTTCTGGGTCGTGGTGCACAACACCCCGCCAGCCTCGCGCCTGTCCGGCGGCGACGTTTTCCGGTCGATCGTCCAGGTAGAACAGGTCGCCGGCGTGGAGGCCGGTCAGGCGTTCGAGTACCGCGTAGAGGGCGGGGTCGGGTTTCATCGCGCGATGCTCGAAGGAGAGGACATAGGCATCGAAGTGGGCGAAGAAGGGGAAACGGCGGCGGATGTGTTGGATGGCCAGCTCATTGGTATTGGAGAGGACGTAGGTGGGGCAACCGCGTGCGCGCAGGTCGGCGTGCAAGGCCACCATGGGGGCGATCTCGGTGAAGATGTCGCCGAAGACGTCGCGAAATAACTCGAAGGTGCCCTGGAACTGCGTCGCCGCCCGGACTCGCTCGTAGAACTCGGCGGTGGCGATGCGTCCGGTCTCGTACTCGAAGAGGAGGGGCGACTGGTTGATGAGTCGGTGGAGGTCGGCCAGCGGGGCTTGCACCAGGGGCAGGAGGCGGCGCAAGGCGATGCCGTAGTCGAAATCGAGCAGCACCTTGCCGAGGTCGAACACGACGGCCTTGGGCGGAGTGGATCGGGTCGAGTTCACTCGGGGCAGTCGGGTTGGCTCAAGCAATGGGTTGGCGGCCCTCGAGGGCGCGGCTCAGGGTGAGGTCATCGGCGAACTCGAGGCCGCTCCCGGCTGGGAGCCCGTGCGCGAGGCGCGTGATCTTGAGTCCGCGCGGCGCCAGGCGGCGGGCCAGGTAGTGGCTGGTGGCGTCGCCTTCGACGTCGGTGGGCAGAGCCAAGATGACCTCGCGGAGCGGTTCGCGTTCGAGGCGCTGCTCGAGTTGAGCGATTCGCAGGTCCTCAGGCTCGATGCCGTTGAGGGGCGAGAGCTTACCGCCGAGCACATGGAAACGCCCGCGGTAGGTGCCGGCTTTGTCGAGCAACCAGACGTCCACCGCCCGTTCGACCACGCAGACCAACGTGGCGTCGCGGCGGTCGTCTTGGCAGAGGGCGCAGGGTTGGAGCTCGGTCAGGGCGCCGCAGGTGGCGCAGCCCTGGACGCGGTCGCGGGCATTGGTCAAGGTGGTGGCGAGCTGGCGGACGAAGCTTGGGTCGGCCTGGACCAGATGCAGGGCCAGGCGCTCGGCCGTGCGCGGGCCGATGCCGGGCAGCTTACCCAGTGCGGCCATCAAGTCGGCCAAGGGAGCGGGGAGCACCGGCATGGGCATGGGAGCCTCGGACGCGGTGGTGGTGGTGGTGCAGGGCGGGGCGGTCCAGGGCACCGCCGGCGGGCACACCTCAGGCGAGTCCTGGGAAGTTGAAGCCGCCGGTGACTTTGCTCATCTCGGTGGCGGCGATTTGTTTGGCCTGGGTGAGCGCGGTGTTTACGGCGGTGAGGACCAGGTCTTCGAGGAGGGCGACGTCGGCGGGGTTGACGGCTTGAGGATCGATCTTGATCGAGGCGAGGGTTTGATCGCCGCGAGCAACGGCGGTGACGGCTCCACCGCCGCTGGTGGCTTCAACCGTAAGGGCTGCCAATTGGGCTTGGGTCTCTTCGATTTGCCGCTGGATGCGGCTGGCCTGCTTCATGAGTTTGCCGATGCTGGACATAAGAGAATGGCCGGGAGGGGACGAGGTTTCAGGCGAGGACTTCCACGATCTGGCCCTTAAAGACCTCGAGCGCTTCCTTGATGAGGGGGTCGTTCTTGAATTCGTTGGGGTCGAGTTTGACCGGTTTGGCTTTGGTGGGCTGGGACTCGGGCGGACTCGGGGCTACGGCTGGGCCCTGTTCGGCGGCAGCGGCGCGTGGGGGGGACGGTTTTGGTGCGGGTGAGGGTGC
>VHCO01000450.1 GCA_016871715.1 Verrucomicrobiota bacterium | reverse complement strand
GCCCTGGGCCAATCCGATCGAGGGTCGCAAGCCGCGAATGCTACTGGAGCCTGGGCAGAGGATTCAGGTCAACCCGCAGCCGGAGTGTCCCACCTGCGAGAGTTGGGCCTGGGATCCGCCGGCGGCGCACATCGTTCGGAATGCCCAGGGTTTGGGGTGGACCAGTCGCACCATCTTCCATAGCCCCTGCGCGGAGGGGCTCTGTGCCGAGTACGGCGAGCCCGGTTATTTTTCCATAGCCGAGAGCCGCACCAACGGCTACTTCGGTTTTCGCATTTCGCGAGAGAATGCCTCGCACTTAGGGTGGGTGCAGTTGGTCTTTCCAGGGCCTGTGATACGCCCAGACGGCTTCTTCACGTATGTTCGATGGCAGGCACACGCACTTCATCCCGATCCCAACACCGAGATTGCCGCTAGCGAAGAACCACGTCCACGGTTGCGGGTCGAGCTCTTGGCGAAGCAGGCGCGGCTGTATTGGAACACAGCGTTCACCGGCTACAGCCTCGAACAGACGCCGCGACTCGATTCCCCGGCCTGGATACCCGTCCCCGGCGTCGGAGCCAACAGCGTGACGCTCGACCTAGCCGAAGCCAAGGGCTTCTTCCGACTCCGCAGGTAGGTCGGTTCACCCATGGTCCGAGCCTCAGCCGACCCTCTCGGTCCGTAGCGGCGAACTGGCGAGCGCCGCCATTCTCGAGACCAATGCAAACAGCGGCGAACGCCAGTTCGCCGCCATCTCGAGACCAATTCAAACAGCGGCGAACCCCAGTTCGCCGCTACGCCCAAAGGCGATTCCCGCTCGCCAGCGAGACGCCCAGCGAACCACCCCTCGGCGCGCAGACTTGGACCCGAGAAGCTCACTCTCGCTCATGAGACTCTACTCGCCAAACTCAGCGCGTACTGTCCCCTGCCAATTCCAAATCCTAAATCCTAAATCCTAAATCCTAAATCCGAAGTCCCTCTCGCCCGG
This sequence comes from Verrucomicrobiota bacterium, assembly GCA_016871715.1. GTDB lineage: Bacteria > Verrucomicrobiota > Verrucomicrobiia > Limisphaerales > J093 > VHCO01. The sequence goes on along the minus strand of VHCO01000450.1, from coordinate 2,920 downwards.
AAGACCTGCTTGACAACTCATAGCACCGGTGATCTAAGTGCCACGGTAATTCCATTCAAGGTTATGAAGTCCGCCTCGCCCGTCCGCCTCGCCCGTCCGCCACTGAGCGGTCGGGCCTGACAGGCGGGTTGGGGTTGATCTGCTGCCTGCTATGTGCGTCGCTCGAAGCTGCTGAGTACTGGTTGGCCACATCCAGCAATTGGCCCGGGCCATGGGCACCCGCCTATCAAAGCAGTCCTACCCAACCCATCGAGTGCACGCCTGCCAGCTTTGCGTACATCGTCAGAGACAACCTGATCGGAATCGGGGCGGATCAGCAAGTGGTTTTGAAGTTCCTTCCAGGGATCAACGAAGTGGACCCGCTCAAGCTGGATCCGGAGGCTGATGAACCTCCTCCCAAGCAACTCCTGCGGCGCTTGCACATTTACCCCCACGATCCAGACCAACTCACCGCCCTTCGGTGCAAGCCGCCTACGGTGAACCAGGGCGCCACGCCGATGAACCTCTTCAAAGGCGCCGGCTGGGGAACCGCGCTCCTCGATCTGCAGTTTGCGCGAGGGGATGGGTTGGAGTGGTTCGAATGCGGCAACCTCCTACTGGACGCCAACTGGCCCGGCTGGGCCGGGGCTCTGACCGCCGAAGCCAACGGCGCCAGTCCAGCCTACGTCGACGGCTTCAAGCTCAGCGCCCTCCAGGTTCGCGCCCAGGGCGGCCGGATCCATGACGTCCACATCAAGAACTGTGGTGCCAGCGGCCTGATCCCCTGGCCGTACTGGACCTGGCGACAGCACGGCATTGGCAACTTCACCCGCCAGATGCCTGTCACCGATCCGGGGCTCGATGTGGGCCGATTCGAGCCGGACTACGGCTTTCCTTTCGATCCGGACCAAGGGGCGTGGGGAACGACCGAAAAGCTCGAGGGCACCACGGTCTGGTTCGAGCGCGCCCCCGACGTAGCCGACGACCGGCAGTTGAAGGGCGGCACACTGCGGATCAGCCGCAGCGGGGGGACGGCTGGGTATTTGGACGTCACCCTGCGCCTGGCGGACAGTGGCACGGTGAGCCGCCCGGCGGCGTACGACGATTTCCAGCTCCAGTATGCGTCGGGTCAACCGGTGCCCTACGCGAATGGGGACTGGACCGCCCGGATCGCCGATGGTCAGCGAGAGGTGATCGTCAAGCTCTTGCCGGCCGCGACCTCGCAGGATCTGGCCGAGTTTACGACACACCCGACAGACCAACTGCCCTTGCCCGGCTGGCCGACCCCCGATCCGCGCCTGATCAACAATGTGGCGAACGGGGTGAACGTCGAGGGCGACGCGGTGGGGGGGACGGACGTCTTGGTCTCTCGGGACTGCGGCAACCCGCAGACAATGGTCGTTGAGACTCGCGCGGTGCTGTGGTGGTACCCGCAGTCCCAAGAGCAAGTGGCACCGGCGGTTGTGCTTGGGACGATTGAGCCCACCCTGCCCGGCTGTGCGGACCAACCCGGCCGCAGTGAGGCTCTGGCCGTCAACTCGCGGCTCGATGCCGATGGCCGCACGACGGTAGTCGGAACCGGATGGATCACGCCGACGGGAGCGCCCCGCGCATTTGTCATGGACATTGCCACCGACGGGTTCGGTAGCGACTGGGAGGCGCAATACAGCTTCATGCTCAACCTGAACGATCCACACCTGACTTGGCCTGTGCCGGCCAACCCACTAGTCTCCGCGGAGGCGATCAACGACGCCGGTTGGATCGTAGGCAACGCGCTCTCCAGCGGACGAGGCTTTGTGCTCGTGCCGCAAACCATTGTGTCCCAATGAAACTGAAGCCTCCTTTGGCCGGCACAGTCCATTGGACGAGCCCTCGCCCTGGGGCAGGTGCCTGCCCCACATTTCCATGGGACAGCCAGGGCGCTGCGGCCTTGCTCAGGCGCAGGTCGCTGCGGTGGCTCCTGACTCTCATCCTCATAGCGTGCCCCCACCGGCTTCGCTCACAGGAGCTCACTTGCGATCAGGTGACACCTCTTGGCAGCTATTCCTGCAAGGTAACGACCGACTGGGTTGACCCAGTGGACTGCGACGGGGACGGCATCGCGGAATTCTGGCACGGCTCCTACCGCCAGGCGCACACGTATGTGTTCTACATGCCGGGCTGGAGCCATTACTACGTGGACTACACCGAGGCGTTCTTCCCGGCGGAGCACGTGCAGCTATACGCCCATCCCGAGGCTCAACAGGGGTATCGCTGGAACTACCTACCCACCATGCTGCTGGAGCCTGGGCACAGGATTGTGGTCAACCCGCAGCCGGAGTGTCCCACCTGCCCGACTTGGGCCTGGGATCCCCCGGAGGCATCGAAAGTAAGAAAGGCGTTCGGTTTGGGGCGGACAGCTCGTAACATCAATCGATTACCTTGCTATGATGTCGTGTGCTCCGACGGCTACAGCGCCGGCTACTTGGATTACACAAGAGGGGCGACGAATGGTCTGTTTGGCTTTCGGAGCTGGTCCTCCCACGGCTGGCATCTGGGCTGGCTACGTGTAGCCTACCTAGGTCTGGCCCAACCCCGTCCTGCAGGTGGCTATACAGTCGTCCGCTTGTCAGGTTACGCCCTACACCCCGACCCCGATACCGAAATCGCCGCCGGCGAGGAACCCCGTCCACGGTTGCGGGTGGAACTACTGGCGAAGCAAGCGCGCCTGTTCTGGAACACGGCCTTTGGCGGCTACACCCTCGAGCAGACGCCGCGGCTCGATTCCCCGGCCTGGATACCCGTCCCCGGCGTCCAGGCCAACAGCGTGACGCTCGACCTGGCCGAAGCCAAGGGCTTCTTCCGGCTCCGCAGGTAGGTCACGTCGCCCATGGTCCGAGCCTCGGACGACCCTCGCGGTCCATAGGGGTAGGGATGGCGTCGAAGCGCCACCCCTCCCTCC